>JANWWR010000216.1 GCA_025055835.1 Gemmatales bacterium
GCCGATGCTGACGCCGACGAATGTCCGCGGATCATCCCGGTGTCCGCCGCCGGTGGGCAGATAGCCGCTGGGGCCGGTGTTGTGCATGGCCACGCCGATCTGACGGAGATTGCTGGCGCAGGTCAGACTCGCCGCCGCTTCCCGCACCCGCTGCACCGCGGGAAGCAACAGGGCCATCAACGTCACGATGATGGCAATGACCACCAGCAATTCGATCAACGTGAACCCCTGGCGATACTGGTGCCTACGTGGAGACATGGAACAACCTCCTCACAATGACGAAACGATGATGCCTACTCATCCCCTGCATTACGTCTTGCGTTCAGCAACGACGCAATGGTCCACTTCTCATATTCCACCGCACTTGGCCGCATGTCAAGGAGGATTGGAATATTTTGCCTCGTCAGGGAACTTCGAGGCTTCCTACCTCGTCCCACGCAGTGTAGCAGAAAGGGAACAACTCGAACTCCAATTCGCGCCGGTTCTGAATTGTCACCCGTTCAGTGACATGCGGGAGTCAAAAGATTGACGCACTGTTTCCTTGCCTGTACAGCCAGAGCGAATTACGATACTGATGCAGCCATCTCCCGCGGGATGAGAGGAGGCATCTTGTTCGGGAGAAAACAGGAATCCCTCCCCTTTTCGGCTGGCTCCGTCGCCCACCGACCGGTGCCAGTCCCTGTACAGAATCGCTCCTCTAGCACGGCAGCGGACGCTACCGCACCCAGCGGATCACAACGGGGAAGGATCATGCGCGTCTGGTTGATCGAGGACCCTGATGCCACATCGGCCCGGGCCAGCTTGCAGCCGATTGTGGAATCGCTCATCCGCGACGGCAAGCAGCTGGTGCTGGTGGGGGTGAGCGGTTGGACCTCGGACCTCAGCGACCGCCTGCGCGCCGCAGAACCTGAGGTGGTCTTGTACAACGGCGTCTGTCGAACGGAACCTGGCGACGCCTTGCCCGTGTTGGACACGGGTCTGCCTTTGCTCGTGGCCCTGACCTCGGCAGCAATGACCACTTGGGCACCCTTGGCAGAAAAATATCCGTTGGCGTTCGTCTCGACCTCTGCGGGGGCCGAGGAAGTGTGGAGCGCTCTGCTCAGCCTGCTTTACGCCTCGCAACGAGAGGGGGCCTTGCGGATTCAGGTCACGAATCTGAGCCAACGGCTCGGCGATCGGATCATCATCGAGAAGGCCAAGGGCGTTTTGATGCAAACGCTGGGTCTGTCCGAGGAAGAGGCCTACATGCGGATGCGGGTCCAATCCCGGCGACAACGCAAGAAAGTCCGCGAGATTGCTCAGTCGATCCTGGATTCGCGGTTCATCTGGGAAGGAGAAGCGGGAAAGAGCGCGGACTCTGCCGTCCGACCTCTGAAGCGGCCTCAGCGTCCTGCGGCCCCGGGGGAAGCAAAGCCCATTCCACCGCAGACTGCGGAACGCGAAGGGGCATGATTGCTTGGCAGGGCCTGAAAAGTCAGCCCAGGCGGCAGAATCGCCCCAAGTGTTAGAAATTGGAAACTAGCCTGTTGACAACCGAGGGACAACGTGGCTACATTCATCGCATCAATGTCTCCACGGGTCCGCGACTGACCCGCCGCATGGGATTGGGCGAGACAGATGGTTCAGCGCAGGAAGCGTCTGATTCGACCAACTCCCGCTCTCCCCGTCTGAGAGCCGGAAGGATAAGAGCCACGCAGCTCGGGATTGTCGCCCACTCGGGCCTCGATGAGGGTCCGACCTGGGCCGTCGCGGCACAATTCCGAATCGGGGGTATTTCGGAAGCTCTACAACCGCGGCGGATCGGCAACGGGAAACATTGACCCCTCCTTTGTCCCGAAAATCCGGGACCTCCCGTTGAGCGATGACTTACCAAGGAGCCACCCCTCTTGCAGCGAGTTGACAGCACGGTGACGCCCTAGCCCAGTCGTTCCAGGGTGCGCCCAGAGGTTCGGGATGACAGGCTCGCGTCACGAGGAGAACGAAGGATGCCAGTCGGCGGGAGTCGGTGTTGCCCAGCATGAGGAACAAGGCGTTCCTCGACCGAGGCCCCGCCATCCGGAACACCAACAAGAGGTTCGTCCATGGATCGTCTCCTGGCAACATCCCACGAAGAAACGGACAAACCTGTCGCTGCCAGGCGTCCCATCCCGTTGCGTAATGGGCACGCCAAGACTGTGACACACCCAGGTCAATACCTGATTGCTTCGGATCAGGAGTTAGCGGCCTGCATTGCCGCTCAGCTGCGAAAGTCGGCGGGCTGCTCGCTGGGAATCCGAAGCTATGACAGCATGTTCAATGACGCTCCCCGGGAGCGCGACGGGTTGTTGATCCTGCTGGCCGTCTCTGCTGCGGACGCTGAACAAGCGCGGCAACTGGTCCAAACCATCTGGCTTCAGAAGCTTTCCTATGAGGTGGTGGTTCTCACGGTCGAGGAGTGCAACCCGCAGTGGGCGGCTGAATTGGCCTCGCGGGTTCCCCACTTCTTCTACTGGCCACGTGACTCGACAGGCTTGGCCCACGTCGTCCGGGCCTCATGTCAGCGCCGCCGCAAACCGGACCTGGGCGGCTTTCCGGAGGGTTCGGTCGAGGATCAGATGGCCCGACGGCTGCTGGCCTACACGCCGTCGCTGCTTCCGTTGGTCGAAAAACTGGCCTTGGCCGCCTC
The DNA here is from genome assembly GCA_025055835.1 of Gemmatales bacterium. Lineage (GTDB taxonomy): Bacteria > Planctomycetota > Planctomycetia > Gemmatales > HRBIN36 > JANWWR01. The sequence continues at coordinate 2,666 of JANWWR010000216.1, forward strand.
CCATGATGTAACGGTCCTGCTCACCGGCGAAACGGGGACCGGCAAGACTTTTCTGGCTCGATTGATTCACGAGTTTTCCCCCCGCCGAAACGAGCGGTTCCTCATCGTGCCCTGTGGCGCACTGGCTCCCAATCTGGTGGAAAGCGAGTTCTTCGGTCACGTCAAAGGGGCGTTCACCGGCGCTGATCGCACCAAGATCGGCAAGTTCGCCGCCGCGGGCCGCGGCACGCTGCTGCTCGACGAGATCGACGCTCTGCCATTGGAACAACAGGCCAATTTGTTGCGGGTCGTGGAAACCGGCGAGTATGAGCCGGTCGGCAGCACCGAGACACACCGCACGGAGTGTCGGCTCATCGTCGCCAGCAACCGCAATCTGAAAGAAGAGGCCGACAAGGGCCGGTTCCGTCAGGACCTCTACTTCCGCTTCAACGTCATGTCCTTCCATCTACCGCCGTTGCGGGAACGGGTGGAGGACATCGCCCCGCTGGTCCGCGGCTTCGCGGCCCGGTTCAATGCCAAATTCAAAAAGGACCTCTACGAGATCAGCCCGGAAGCGATGGCCGCTCTGGAGTCGTATCACTGGCCCGGCAATCTTCGGGAACTGGAAAACGCCGTTCAGCACGCCGTGCTTGTCAGCCAGGGTCCGGTGTTGTTGCTCAAACACCTGCCAGAAGTCGTTCAGGAACACTCTCTGGCGAGCGTGCCAGCCATTGACGCGCCGGTGGATACGTTGTTGCACAACCGCGAAGTGCTGGAGCGCAGCGTCATCCAGCGGGCCTTAGCCAATCACGGGGGCAGTCGGTCCCGCGCTGCCAAGGAACTCGGCATCAGCCGCGTCACCCTGTACAAAAAGATGAAGAAGTACGGGTTAATGCGTGGCCACGACAACGGCGTGAGCTCCAGCCAAGCGACTGAGTAGCCGCTCACGGTCGCCGGGTTCCCCTCATGGATTCCCTGGAAGAACGTCTGAAAGCCGAGGCCCGACGCCTCGGCTTTGATCTTGTCGGAATCGCTCCAGCGGTCGCACCTCCGGGGTATTCCCGCTTTGAAGACTGGCTGCGGCGCGGCTTCGCCGGCGACATGGCCTACATGGAAAAACATCACGCCGCAAGAGCCGCTCCGGACTCGGTCCTGCCCGACGTGCGGTCGCTCATTGTCGTCGGCTTGAACTACCATGTTGCCGACGGGAGGGTTTCGGAAGCGACCCGCTCGCAACCCTCCGCCCTTTCGGCCCCACTCACCGGACGAATCTCCCGATACGCTCGGATTCGGGATTATCATGATCTGGTCCGGCAACGCCTGAAACTCCTGTTGAAGTGGCTTCAGGAAGAGGTGCCGGGGTGTAACGGTCGGGTGGTCGTCGATACGGCCCCGCTCCTTGAACGCGACTACGCTCGTCTGGCCGGGCTGGGCTGGTTCGGAAAGAACACCATGCTGCTCAACAAACGCTGGGGCAGCTGGTACTTCCTCGGAGCGTTATTGGTCAATCTGGCTTTGCGACCGGACTCGCCGCATGATACTTCCCACTGCGGCACCTGCACAGCCTGCCTCGACGCTTGCCCAACGCAGGCCTTTCCCGAACCCGGGGTATTGGACGCTCGCAAATGCATCAGTTACGTGACTATCGAATTGCGAAAGCCGATCCCCCTCGAATTGCGCGAAAAGCTTGGCGACTGGGTCTTCGGCTGCGATGTCTGCCAGGACGTGTGTCCGTGGAACCGTAAGGTTCCCGTCACCAAGGATCCCGAGCTGTTGCCTTTGTCATTTCTCGAGACGCCGGACCTGCTGCAATGGCTATCCCTGACCCGCGAACAGTTCCGGGAACGGTTTCGTGGTACACCGCTGACTCGGCCCGGCCGGGCCGGTCTGCTCCGCAACGTCGCTATCGTCCTGGGCAACCGAGGGGATCCCGCGGCAATCCCAGCCCTCCTGCGGGCCTTAAACGACGACGAGTCGCTGGTGCGCGGGGCCGCGGCCTGGGCTTTGGGACAGTATCTGCGTCGAGGTACGGATACCGGACGACTCAAGCAGGCCTTGCTGGATCGTCTGACGGGGGAAACCGATCTGTCGGTGCGCGAAGAATTGGAGCGGGCACTGTCTTCAGCAGCATAGCCAGCGCCGCCAGCAGCACGACATAAGCCCAGACGTATCCGCCGTACACCTGGCCCAACTTCGCTGCGGTCCGGTAGCCGATCTGGTCCCACAGGCCAGTGCTGGTGCTTGCCATGAACAGTTGAGAAACAAGAAGGGTGGTCACAAGATAGCCACGCCACCAAACGCTTTGCCATTGCCACGCCAGGCAGTAGCACAGGACCGCAAACGGGACCAAAAGCGTCACGCAATGATGCTTCCAGGTACGCTCGCTGAACAGCAACATGCCAAGGATCACGACGCCAAATTCCGCGGCCATCGGCCAGCCGCTCCGCTGTGCAAGGGGTGTGCGACAGGTCCAGGCGATCAGAAGAAGAAAGGCGATCCCACAGGCTTGCAGGATCCGCCGAGCCATCCACGGTTCCAGGTCGAGAAGGTTGTGATAATCCGCCGGCAGGTCTTCCTCGTCGAGAAACGACGGGCTGGCCGTAGTGAGCCGGTAGATCAGTCCCGGAAGCGATTGGTTGGAATGCTCCGTCGTGACCTGTCCGCCGTAAAGATACGGAGCAGCCATTTTTTCGTACCAGCTGTTGAGAAGAATGAGGTTGTGTCGGAAGCCGAGGATCGCTCCGGGCACGATCACCAGAAACAGCAGGAGGCCGACAACCGTTCCCGCCACGGTTCGCCAGGCTCCCTTCCACAAGAAATACGGCACGAACAGGGCCGGCGTGACTTTGCAGGCGATGGCCAGTCCCAGCACGATCCCCGCCGTCAGATCCAGATGCCGATGAAATGCGTACAAAGCAGCCACCACCAGAAACATGATGAACAAATTGACGTTGCCGTGGCTCAGATCGCCGATGATCGGCCGCAGGGCCAGGACCAGCAGCAACACCTGCGCCCATGGTGGGAAAGACCGCTGGGGCACTTCGATCATGCGGACGGTCCAGAAAAAAGCCAGGGCCGTCATCACGACTTTGAGCGTGAACCAGGCCAAGGCTCCCCAATCCAGATCAAAGCTGCCGAAGGTCCACGTCGGCAGTTGCACGAAAGGGTAGAGGATCAGGGCCATGATCGGCGGATTGGGGTAGATGTGGACGGCGTAGATGTCCACGCCGCGGCCCAGGTCTTCGATCTGATTTCGCCAACGAACGAACGCCGAGCGGTCCGCAGAGGCTTTAAGGGCATACTGGACCCCGACGGCCAGCAGAATCAGGCACAGGGCAGCCAGGACGATCCCGCGAAATGTCGCTGCCTTTTTCTGGGGAAGCGCCAGTGCGTCCATGTCGAGGCTTCCTTGCCGTGGTCTGAAGGAAACGCTTTCCTTTCGGGTACCGGCGGAACAGTACCACGGCGGCGGAAATCCCACAAGTCGGCTTGGCATTCGGGCTAGAAGGCATGGCTGATTCCAATCCGCCTCACCTCGTGAGCGCTTCGGGCATCATCGGGGTTTACTTACGTCAACTTTGCAAGAGGTAGCGGACCACGGGACGGAGCAACGGTTATGGGCTGCCTGCGTAAGGCTATTTCCATCAGTTTCTTGGGGCTTCTGGGTGCCACGGCGGTTCTGATAGCCTGTTTGGTCTGGCTGGCTGAAGGTCCATCGCAGGCCAACGACGGATCGGGTGACGGATCCCCTGCCTTTGGTGCGAGCCGGGTCTGGTCCATCGATTTGAGCCTGACTCCGGACGAATTCGCCGCCATGCAACCCATCATGCCCGGACCGTTCGGGCCGCCGCCGGGACCAGCGCAACCACGGAACCCGGTCAACCGACCGACTGAGCGGAACCTCTTCGGCGTCGAATTTCCGTGGGCCAGAGCGAACGTAACGATCGACGGCCAAACCTTGCGGAACGTCGGCCTTCGCTATTCCGGCGAGATCACTTATTTGACTTCCTCGATGGCCTTGAAACGGCCTCTGCGTCTCGGATTCGACCGTTTCGGCGGCGACAAGTGGCGGGAGCACTCCGGACTTCAACTTCAAGCGATGCCGATGGATCCCAGCAAAGCTCGCCAGGTCATGGCCGGGTTGATCTTCCGAGCGGCAGGAGTGCCGACTCCGCGAACCGCCTTCGCCGAAGTCACGCTCTCGGTACCTGGACGCTACGACCGAGAGTACCTCGGCCTGTACACCGTCGTCGAGGAGCTGGACGGCGGTTTTCTGCGACGGCACTTCGGCTCGGATCGCGGCGTGCTGTTCCGCCCCTTCGGCAGTCAGAACCTGCCCTATCTCGGTGAAAACTGGGAGGCATACCGCCCGGTGTACCGTCCTCACCGGGAAGTCACCCCCGCCGAGGCTCGCCGCTTGATCGAGTTCACCTCCTTGGTCCACCGCGCCGATGAGAACGAGTTTCAACGGCGAATCGGCGAGTTTATCGACACCGAATCGTTTCTCCGCTACTTGACCGCTCATGTCTTGACTGCGCAGCTCGAAAGCTTCTTTGCCTTGGGGCACAATTACGCACTCTACCTCGATCCCCAATCCAGCAAGTTTCACTTACTTCCCGGCGACATGGAATTCGCCCTTGGCAATTTCCTGCTTTTCGGCAACGCGGACCAACTGGCCGACCTGAGCATTCGCAAGCCGTATCCCGGCGAATGTCGGCTGGTCGAGCGGTTGCTAAGGACGCCTGGCGTCGCAGAGCGGTATTCCGCTTTCCTGCGGGACCAGCTCAAGGAGGCATTTAGCAAGGAAGGACTGTCGCGGCAGTTAGACACCATTGAACAATCCACGAAACTCGCTCGGGACAAGGAAGCTCAGGCAGTTCGGAATCGCCGCGAGCCTCAGGGATTTGGCGGTGCTGGGGGCTTCGGCCCACCGGCTCCCCAACCCCCCGACCTAATGACGTTTGTTGAGCGCCGCATCGCTTCGATAACCGCCCAGTTGGCCGGCAATCACCGGGGTTTCGAACCTCAGCCCTTGACCTTCGGCCCGAATCCCGGAGGCGGGCCGAACAACCCAGGCGGCTTCGGTCTCACGCGGCCTACATCCGCTATGGACGAACGGACCTTTGCCAGCGAGGTGAAAGGACCGCCGGACTTCGATCTGACGCTTTTCGCCGCTCCGCCAATGGTCAACTACCCGGTGGCCATCGCTTGTGAGCCTGGCGGGGCGATTTACGTCGCCGTGGATGAGCAAGGTTCGCTGGGCAGGACGCCGGGCGGCGGACGCATCGTGCGGCTCGTGGATCGGGACGGCGATGGCAAGGCCGATGGCTCCACGGTGTTTGCCCGTGTCGATCATCCCCGTGGCGTGGCCTACCGAAACGGCAAGCTCTGGGTCTGCCATCCGCCGACGCTCTCGGTCATGGAAGACACGGATGGAGACGGCGTGGCCGACAAACGGGAAACTCTCGTCACCGGCCTGACCACGCGCCTGATCCGAGATCGCGGCGGCGATCACACGACCAACTGCGTCCGATTCGGCATAGACGGCTGGCTGTACATCGGCGTCGGCGATTACGGCATTCTCGAAGCTAAGGGCAAAGACGGCCGAACCATCTCGCTGCGCGGTGGCGGTGTAGTCCGGGTCCGGCCCGATGGCACCGAATTGGAAATCTACTGCACTGGCCTGAGAAACCCGTTCGATCTGGCCATTGACCCGTTTCTCAACCTCTTCACGCGGGACAACACGAACGACGGCGGCGGCTGGGATACGAGGGTCAGTCATCTGTGGCAGACGGCGGAGTACGGCTATCCGCGTCTGTTCGCCAATTTCACGGACGAGATCATGCCGACGCTGGGCTCTTTTGGCAATGGCGGAGGTTCGGGGGCGGTCATGGTCAGCGATGCCCGCTGGCCGACCCGCTTCCGCGGCATGTTGCTGACCTCCGATTGGGGCCGCAGCGAAGTCTATCTGCATCCGCTCCGGCCTCGAGGTGCGACATTTGATCTGCGCCAAGAAGTTTTCCTGACGATCCCACGACCCACCGGCATGGATGTGGACGCTCACGGCCGGCTGTATGTTGCTAGCTGGCGAGGCGGTTCGGCGGTCGGCTTCGAGGGGCCAAATATCGGCTTCGTCGCCGCCGTGACGCCCCGAGGCTTGCGTGTCTCTCCCCTGCCCGAACTCAAAAAGCTGTCCACCTCGGAGTTGGTGGAACAACTGCGGTCCACCAACGGCGTGTGGCGATTGCACGTCCAGGGCGAGATTTTGAGTCGAGGTCGCCATGCGGCTACGACGGAAGCTCTGGTTCGGCTCGTCGAAGACGACGCAGCGCTGCTGGAATCTCGGGTGGCGGCCTTGTTCACCCTGAAGCAACTGGATGAAAAAGAGGCCGATGCCAGGTTGCTCCGCTGGGCCGGGCCAGGCCCGCTTCGGCCATTCGCTCTGCGGGCCATGACGGATCGCCAGGTCCGCCTCGGCGATTTGCCACTGGAGCCCTTCGTGGCCGCTCTGGCTGATTCCTCGCCGCGTGTGCAGGCACAAGCACTCATCAGTCTGGGCCGAATCGGCAACCAGGCGGCTGCCGCGAGCATCCTGCCGTTGACGCTCCGGCCCAAAGGCTCGGAAATGCCGCGACGGCAGCCCGTGCAGAATCAACCCGATCCGGATCGCGTCGTGCCCCATCTCGCCGTCCGCGCCCTCGTTGCTCTCGAAGCCGTCGAGGCCTGTCTGGAGGCCCTGGACGGGCCGTATGCGTCCGGGGCCTTGTGGGCCTTGCGTTCCATGCACCGGCAGGATGCCGTCGAAGGGCTGATCCGCAAGCTCAATGTTACGCGGACCCCGGAACTGCGTCGTGACATCCTGATGACACTGATTCGGCTCTACTACCGGGAAGCGGATTACGACGGTTCCTGGTGGGGCATCCGGCCCGACACCACCGGGCCGTACTACGATCCCGTCGAATGGAAGATGACCCGGCGGATCGCCGCCGTGCTGACAGCCGCCTGGAACGACGCCGACAAGGAGACCGCCGCGTTTCTCCGTGAACAATTGCGGAGGCATCGCGTCCAATTGCCCGGTGTGACGCTGGAGGCCCAGGCGGAAGTTGCCCAGGACAAGCCGATTGTCCTGCCCCAGGCCGATCCGAACAATCCCGATCAAATCGCCAACTTGCCTTACGAAACGGTCGTTCGCCGGGCCTTGGCCGTCCGAGGGGATGCCCGTCGTGGCGAGCAACTGTTCAAAAGCCAGTCGTGCTTCGCCTGTCACACAACCGCCGACGGCCAAACGCCGAAGGGGCCCCATCTGGTTGATATTGGCAAACGGTATCAGCCCGAAGAATTGGTCGAGTCCATTGTCAAACCGAGCGCCAAGATCGCCCAGGGCTACGAATCGTACCTGTTTGCCACGGTGGACGGACAGGTGATTCAGGGCTTTGTGGTCAGTGAAAGGGCTCAGGCTACCTTGATCCGCGAACCCAATGGCCTGCCCCGGGAAATCCGCAAGGAAGACATCGAATCCCGCAGCATCCTGAAGCAGTCCGCCATGCCCGACGGTCTGGTTGCGAACCTGACACCGGAACAACTGGCCGATCTCTTAGCCTACTTGCAGTCTCTGAAGGGAAATTGATAATCATGCCACGACCAAACGATCTGGTCCTTGCCGCTCTTGCAATGATGACGCCGCTGTGCGCCGGCCTGGCCTTGCAGCCGGAAGCGTCGGCTCCGGTGACTCTGACCGCGGACCAGGATCGTCGCCTGATGCTTCAGCAACTCGGCATTGCTCCGGAAACGCTTCGCCGAGGCCCGAGCGGTTTCAATCCCCAGGCCCCCGACTACTACAACACCGACGAATCCAAAGCGAATCCCTGGCCGCTTCCCGAATTGCTCGTGACCAAGGATCGTCGCAGGGTGGATACGCCAGAGTTGTGGTGGAAAGTCCGGCGGCCCGAGATTGTCGAGTATTTTGATCGCGAGGTTTATGGACGAGTGCCCAGGACCGTACCAAAAGTCACCTGGGAGAAGGCAGAAGAAGCGGCCGGAGGCGGCCCGGGACCGCGACTGCCGATGCTCAGGCAGCCGGTCGTGACTAAGCGCCTGATCGGTCGAGTGGATAACAGCAGTTGTCCCGCCATAACCGTGAATTTGCGCCTGCTTGTCATGCTGCCTGCTGAAGCGAAAGATCCAGTACCGGTTATCCTTGACCTCGGAGGCGGCGGGGGAATGAATCAGTTTCTTGAGCGCGGTTGGGGATGGGCTTGGCTGGACTGCTACAGCGTCCAGGCCGACAATGGGGCCGGTTTGACCCGCGGCATCATTGGCTTGTGCAATGGCGGCCAGCCCCGCAAACCCGATGATTGGGGGGCCTTGCGGGCCTGGGCCTGGGGAGCCAGTCGCGCTGTGGACTACTTTGAAACCGATCCATCTGTTGACGCTCGGCGAATCGGAGTCGCGGGTCTGTCTCGCTTCGGCAAAGCTGCCCTGGTGGCTATGGCGTATGAACCACGCTTTGCCGTCGGACTGATTGGATCCTCCGGGGCCGGCGGGGCCAAATTGCTTCGCCGCAACGTCGGCGAACAAGTCGAAAACCTGTGCAGCACGGGGGAATACCATTGGTTCGCCGGCAACTTCCTGAAGTACGCGGGTCCGTTTGCTCCCTGCGATATTCCCGTCGATGCCCATATGCTCCTGGCTCTGTGCGCTCCGCGTCCAGTCTTTATCAGTTACGGGGCAATGACTGGTCCCGGGTCGGAAGGGCAATGGGTCGATCAGCGGGGCAGTTTCATGGCAGCCGTAGCCGCCGGTCCCGTCTGGCGGTTGCTCGGGGCCAAAGCCCTGCCCACGGAGGAAATGCCTCCCGTGGGAACCGCTTTGGTTGACGGAGAATTGGCCTGGCGAATGCACGCGGGGGGACATACCACGGTGCCGAACCTCGAAACCTTTGTGGCTTGGGCTTCCCGTTACCTGTCCCAAGCGCCCTCGCCTGCACCAAATCCTTCCAAGCCGTAAGTTCGGCGTTTTCTTCCCCCTCGACAAGATCATTCTGCTTTCTTTGCAATGACGGCTCGTCGTCGGCGAATTACAATGCGGACATTCACGGGGGACACACTTTTGTCGAGGAGGAACGTCTATGGGCTTCGGCATCGCCATTCTGATCATCCTGGGCATCATCTGCGTGGTCGTCATCTGGCTGGTGGCCACCTACAACGGCCTCGTCACCAGCCGCAACCAGTATCGCAATGCCTTCGCGCAGATCGACGTGCAATTGAAACGCCGCTACGACCTGATTCCAAACCTGGTCGAGTGCGTCAAAGGCTACATGGCCCATGAGAAAGGCACTCTGGAGGCGGTCATCAACGCCCGCAACAGCGCCTTCGCCGCTCGGGAGAAGGCTGCCGCCAACCCCGGCGATCCGTCGGCCATGCGGGCTCTCGGACAGGCGGAGGGCCAGCTCGCCGGGGCCTTGGGCCGACTCATCGCCCTGGCCGAAGCCTATCCCGATCTCAAGGCCAACCAGAACATGATGGCCCTTCAGGAAGAGCTGTCGTCCACGGAAAACAAAATCAGCTTCGCCCGACAGGCCTTCAACGACGCCGTCACCTTCTACAACAACAAACGCGAGGTCTTTCCGACCGTCCTCGTGGCGAATCTATTTGGATTCCAAGAAGCGCAGCTGTTGGAAATTGACACGGCATCTCGTGAGGCCCCGCGGGTCAACTTCACCAGCTAAGTGCCATGAGCACGAACTTCTTCCAACGTCAGGAGCGGGCCCGACGCAACACGACGCTGCTCGTCGTGCTTTTCCTGATGGCGGTGGCGGCCATCATTGCCGTCGTGTACTTTCCGATCTGGATGCTCCTGGCGTCCTTCCAGGATCAATCCAGTCAGTATCAGCCTCGGCATCCGCCGCAGCCATACCGGAGCGAACCGCCCCTGGAACGACCGTATGCCCCCTCTTCCAAAACGACCACGGACTCCGACCGTTTTTCCAGCACCTACCCGGCACCTTCGCCGCGATTCGCGCGACCCGAGTACCAAGCGGATTACGACGTTCAGCGGAGCCGGGAACAGGTCAGGGAACCCGAGCCGGTTTCCCTGTGGAATCCGTTGGCTTTGGCGATCTCGGCCGGGTTGACCGGTCTCATCGTCGGCCTGGGCAGCCTGGTCAAGACGAGCCAGCTAGCCAGCGGTGGCAAGGTCATCGCCCTTCAACTGGGCGGTGAGCCTTTGACCATGAACACCCGGGACTTCAGAGAAAAACGGCTGCTCAATGTCGTCGAGGAGATGTCCATCGCCTCCGGGGTTCCGATGCCGGCCGTGTACGTGCTCCGCGATGAGCCTGGCATCAACGCCTTCGCCGCCGGGTTTACTCCCGAGGACGCCGTCATCGGCGTGTCCCAGGGTTGTCTGGACTACCTCACCCGGGACGAGTTGCAGGGCGTGATCGCCCATGAGTTCAGCCACATCCTCAACGGCGACATGCGGCTCAACATCCGCTTGATCGGCCTGATCTACGGACTTTTCGTGCTGTCTGTCGTCGGCTATTACACACTCTACTTCTTCGGCCGGAGCGCAGCTCGGTCGTCCAGTCGCAGCAAAGGGAGCCAACTGGTTCTGGTCCTGCTCCTTATCGGCTTGGCTTTTTACCTGCTTGGGGCGCTTGGCGTCTTCTTCGGTCGAATCATTCAAGCAGCCGTGTCCCGCCAGCGGGAATTCCTGGCCGACGCTTCGGCGGTGCAGTTTACCCGCAATCCCGACGGCATTGCCGGAGCGCTGAAAAAGATCGGCGGCTTGCGGGACGGTTCCGTCGTCCACCACCCAGCCGCGGGAGAACTTAGCCACCTGTTCTTCGCGGATGGTCTGAATCGCCTGTTCGGCAGCGTCTTCGCTACCCATCCGCCGCTTCCTGTTCGCATTCGGGCCTTGGACCCCCATTGGGATGGCAAGTATCCCAAGGTCAAAAAAATCGAACTGGAACCGGAACCTGGCCCCGCCGCCAAACCGGAACAGAAGCCACTCACGCTGCCAGGCATGCCGCAGCTTCCTGTCCCCGTGGTGCTCGGCGCGGTCGAGGTCGCTGCCTTGGCTGATCAGGTCGGCAGACCGACCGACGCCAGCCGCTCGGCCGCTGCGGCCTTCGAGGAGCAGATCGGACCCGAAATCCGTGAAGCGTTGAGCGACGCGTTCTCCGCTCAGGCGATGCTCCTGGCTTTCCTGCTCGACGACGATGCGGAAGTGCGGTCGCAACAGCTCCAGGTTCTGCGGACCAAGCTCGGTCCTGAACTTGTGGATGCCGTGGTTCATTATGGACCGTGGGCCAGCGTAGTGTCGCTGGGTCATCGGCTGGCGATTGCCCAACTCGCCTTGCCCGCCCTGCGGACCATGTCTCAGCCTCAATATCTTGCCTTCCGCTCCGCTTTGGAGGCGATGGTTCGGGCAGATAATCGCATTCACTTCGGCGAATTCGCTCTGGAAATGGTCTTGCAAAAGTATCTCGACCGGGCCTTTGGCGTCCGTCCGCCTCGACTGCGGGCTTCCGAACGCACCGCTGAAGTGGTCCGGGAGGCCGTTCTGTGCGTGCTCGGCACCTTGGCCTGGCAGGGCCATGACACCCCCGAGCAAGCAGCCAAGGCCTTTACCGACGCCCTGCGACAGTGGCAACCTGAGGCCAAAGCTGCCTTGCCAGAGCGTACCAGTTGCACCATGAGTCGGTTCCGGGAGGCAATTGAACTACTCGAAAACGCTCGTCCGACAGTGAAGCAACGGCTCATGGAGGCTGCCGCAGCAGCGGTGAGCAGCGACGGCCAAGTAACGGAACGGGAGTACGCCTTGCTCCGCGTCATCTGTGCCGCTCTGGATTGTCCCCTCCCCATGCTCGCCAATACCTGAAAAGAACGCCGTCCCGAAGCGATAACCAAGCTTCGGAACGGCGTTCAGATCATGACTCAGCTCCGGTCTTATTCGGCCAGGGAAGCGGTCATTCGGCCTTGATCTCGATGCGTCGCGGCCGAGCCTCCTCCCGCTTTGGCAGGATCACCGACAGGACGCCATGCGAGAGCTTGGCCGTCACCTTGTCGGCATCCACCGCGGCAGGCAAGGCGATCCGCTGCTCGAACCGGCCGTAGGTCCGGGTGTCATACCCGCTGGACTGCCGCTCACACTTCCGCTCCGCCCGGATGCGCAGATAACCGTCTTGCACCGTCAGTTCAATGTCCTTCTCCGTCATGCCCGGAGCATCGAGCTCGATGTAGACGTTCTGCTCATCCTCCCAGACCGACTGCGGCCACTGGGTCGGCATCCACATCGGAGCCGAGAAGAACGGAGCGAAGAAGTCATCCTCGAAGAAGCGATCCAGCAAGGAAGAAACCCGATTGACCGGCCAAGTGGTCGGATGAGTGGTCAGACCATTACGACGCAACACAGGCAGCATAGCCAACCTCCTTTCTTGCATGTTCACGGGCCATACCGAAAGGAACCAACCGCTTTGGAGGATCTCACCCGGCTGCCCGTGACCTGTGCCGGATCAGTTCCTCCGCCTATTCAGCTTAGCAATCCCCATGCCAGAATCATGAGTAAGTTTCAAGGCCTTGTGATTTAAGAGCTTGCGCAATCCTATGCCATTCGCATCGCTCCTTAGGGAGATGTCATTATGGCAGACACAAGAAAAATCTGGCAGGATGCCATTTTGTCATAAAGTCATCGGGATGGAAGGGCCGGGATTGCATTCTGTACCCACCTGCTCTGCTCCTGCCTGAGGTCGGGAGGGGAAGCGCAACAATTTCGCAGGCACCTTTTGGGGTATCTTTCAGGTCATAGTCCTTGCCATAACTCCTTAAAGATTTAGGACTTCGCATCCATATCGGAATCGTTTCGCGGCCTCGCGGCGCAACATTTTCGCGCAACAACATCGGGCCTTCGGACACCGGAGGTGCCTCACATCGGTCCCCGATTGCAGAACGCCAACCGAACTGGTGGGCACGGAATACGGCGATCCGCGCAACCGAGGGCAGCGGTTCGCGCAACATTTTTCGCGGGCATGACCGTAGGACCTCATGGCGTTGGCGCTTCTCAGCAGCGGAAAAGCAAGCGATCTGATCGGACGTGACCATCTCTCCATCATCGCCGAAAAGCACCTCGGACTCTACGGAAGTCGGGTCCGTATTGCCTGCGGGCATCTTTGGCCGGCTACTCGCCGATAATCTTGACCAGCACCCGCTTGGGGCGATGGCCGTCGAACTCGCCGTAGAAGATCTGCTCCCAGGGGCCGAAGTCGAGCCTGCCTTTGGTGATGGCCACGACCACCTCCCGGCCCATGATCTGCCGCTTGAGGTGGGCGTCGGCGTTGTCTTCGCCGGTGCGGTTATGGTGGTAGACATTCGGGTCGGGATTGAACGGAGCCAGCTTCTCCAGCCAGACGCCAAAATCATGATGCAGGCCCCGTTCATCGTCGTTGATGAAGACGCTGCTGGTGATGTGCATCGAATTGACCAGGCAAAGCCCTTCCTGAACGCCGCTGCGGCGAACGCACTCTTCGACCTCCGGCGTGATGTTCCGGAAGGCCAGTTTCGACGGAATGTTGAAGGTCAGGTAATGCGTGTAGCTTTTCATCTCGGCTTCCTCGATCCCGATGCCGTTGTTCATCCGGCTGTTAATCTAACCGCACGGCGAAACCGTCCAAGGACTGCCCGAGAAGAAAGTGGACCGCATGACTCTGAGCCAAACGCCGCCGAGGTCGGAAGCCGACTGGCTGGCCGTCCGCCGCCGGATGCTGCTTGACGACGGGTTGGTGTATCTCAACACCGGCTCCTACGGCATCGTGGCCCGAGAGGTATTTGACCGCGTCACCGAACTGCGACGGCAGATGCAGAGCAACCCGGTGGATTTTCTGTGGCGGCGCGGCGGCGAGCTGCTTCGGCGAGCGCGGGAATGCCTGGCCGAGGAGATCGGCTGCGAGCCGTCCCAGGTGATCTTCACCGACAACGTGACCACGGCCATGAATCTCGTGGCCGCCTCCCTGCGGGTGAAAGGCCCCGGGGAGATTCTGCTCAGCGATCACGAATACCCCGCGGTGCGATTCGCCTGGGAGCGAGCCGCCCAGCAGCAGGGTCTCCGACTGCGCTACGTCCGATTGCCCGAGCTTCCCGGGTCATCGGAGGAAATCGTCGCAGTGTTCGCCCGGCACCTCTGCCCCGCTACCCGCATTCTGTTTTTCAGCCACGTCCTGTACACGACCGGCATGATCCTGCCCGCTTGGGAACTCTGTCAGCTGGCACGGCAGAACGGGGTTGTTTCGGTGATTGACGGCGCCCATGCTCCGGGCATGCTCGACCTGGACGTGACCCGGATCGGTTGCGACTTCTACGGAGCGAACCTGCACAAATGGCTGCTTGCCCCCGTGGGCGCGGGCTTCCTCTACGTCCGCCCGGGCATGGAGGATCGCATTTTGCCGCTGACGGTCAGTTGGGGCTGGTACTACGACCGGGCCAAGGCTTTCCAGTGGAACCAGTTCGGCGGAAGCCCTTGGCAGCGGTCTTTCGAGTTCGCGGGCAGTCGGGATGTGACGCCGTGGCTGGTTGTGCCGGAGGCTGTGGGCTTCCTTCACAAGCTCGGCTGGCAAAACATTCAGGCCCGGCAGCGGGAATTGGCGGCGGAGGCCCGATCCCGGCTTGACGGTCGCCGGGGGCTGAGGCTGGCCACGCCGACGACGGCGGGCTTGAGTGGAGCGATCACCGCCTTTCGGCTTCCCGGAACCGCGACCGATCCGCAGGCGGTTCGCTCGGCGTTGTGGGAACGCTTCCGCATCGAGATCAACATGATCGAGCACGCTGCTGGCCCGTGGCTTCGGGTTTCCACCCACTTCTACAATTCCCGCCACGATCTGGATATGCTGGCGCAGGCGGTGGACGCCGTGCTTGCGTGAATGGGAACCGATTCGCCGGATTTCCAGGCAACTCAGCGACGATCAAGGAGCACGTCATGCCATTCCGACTCGGCATGTTGGGCATGTGGCACACCCATGCCACCGGCATCGTGCGGCGGGTGGCGGAGCATCCCGAGGAATTCGCCCTGGTCGGGTTCTACGATCCCGATCCCGAAGTCGTGGCACGGCGTCGCAAGGACTGGGGACCGCTCCTGCCGGACCTGCGGCTGTTCGATTCGCCGGAGGCGCTCCTGCGGCAGAAGCTCGATGGCGTGGTCGTCGAGGGGCGGGTCTATGAAAACCTGCGTCTGGCCCGGATGGCCTTGGAAGCCGGCTACCCGGTGCTTCTGGAAAAACCCGCCGGGGACAACGGGGACGAACACCGCCGGCTCATCGAACTGGCCCAGCGGAAGCACCTCCACGTCCAGATGATCTACCTGTTCCGCTACATGTCAGCAGTGCGGGAGATGCTGGCTCGGGCCAAGCGGAATGAGTTTGGCCGCATCTATTTCTTCCGCGCCCGGCTGCCCAAGGACCTGGCCTCCTACCGGGAATATGTCGAGGAGTTGAAGCCCTACAAAGGCGGCATGTTCTTCGAGATGGCTGGTCACGTCATTGACATGATGGTGACACTGCTGGGCAAGCCGAAGACAGTGACGCCGTTTCTGGCCCATCACCACCGCGAACCGCCGCCGGAGTTCGTGGACAACGGCGTGGCGGTATTTGGTTACGATCATGCCTGGGCGGTCGTGGAGGTCCCGGCCCTGGAGGTCGCCCCGCATTCCCGCCGGATCGAGGTTTTTGGCACGGAGGGCGCCTGCGTCATCCCCCATCTCGGCAGCGGCCATTTGCCCAACCGCAACGTCCAGCCGGTCGAGGTGTACCGCATCGGCCAGAACGACTGGCAGCGTCTCGAACCGCCCGCCGCCGTGCTCCAGATCAGCGACCTGCGGGAGTTCGTCGCCGTCGTCACCCGCAGGAAGCCGCCGGAATACAGCATGGAACACGACCTCATCGTGCAGGAGACGCTGCTGCGGGCCTCGCAGATGCTGACCTGATTGAGCCAGGGAAGCGATTCCAAGCGGCCCCTTGCGGGACCGTGAATTCCTGCTAAGAAGCGTCATTAGCTGATCCGCAATCCGCATCTGATGCAGCGAGGAGGAAATCACCCTTGACCGACAAGCCATCCGCCATGCACTTCGCCACCTTGGCCGTCCACGCCGGACAGATCCCCGACCCGACCACCAAGGCCCGAGCCGTCCCGATCTACCAGACGACTTCGTATGTCTTCGACGATGCCGACCACGCGGCCCGGCTGTTCGCTCTCAAGGAATTCGGCAACATCTACACGCGGATCATGAATCCGACGAATGCCGTCTTCGAGCAGCGGATGGCGGCTTTGGAGGGCGGCGTCGGAGCGTTGGCCTTGGCGTCCGGCCAGGCGGCCCAGACCCTGGCGATTCTGACCCTGGCGCGGGCCGGGGATGAGATCGTCAGCACGACCTCGCTGTACGGCGGCACCTACAACCTGTTCCATCACACCCTGCCGCGCATGGGCATCACCGTCCGCTTCGCCGACGCTGCCGACTACGACGGCCTTCGCCGCCTCATCAACGACCGGACCAGGTGCCTGTATTCGGAAACCATCGGCAATCCGAAGCTGGACATCCTCGACATCGAAAAGCTGGCCAAGATCGCCCACGACGCCGGTCTCCCGCTCATGATCGACAACACGACGCCGACGGCGGCGCTATGTCGGCCTTTGGAATGGGGAGCGGACATCATCGTCAATTCGGCCACGAAGTTCATTGGCGGGCACGGCACGAGCATCGGCGGGGTCATCATCGACGGGGGGAAGTTCGACTGGAAAAACAGCCCGCGGTTTTCCGAGTTCCGCGAACCGGACCCGTCCTACCACGGCGTCGTTTACACCGAGGCCTTCGGCCCGATGGCATACATCATCAAGGCCCGGGTGCAGGGCTTGCGTGACACCGGAGCGTGCCTGTCGCCGTTCAATGCGTTCCTGTTCCTGCAAGGGTTGGAAACGCTGCATCTGCGGATGAAGGCCCATTCGGACAATGCCCTGGCTGTCGCCCGCTTCCTGAAGCAGCATAAGGCCGTCGCCTGGGTCAACTACGCCGGTCTGGAGGACAGCCCGTACTATGCGTTGGCCCGGAAGTACATGCCGGACGGCGTCGGGGCGTTGGTCGCCTTCGGCATCAAGGGCGGTCTGGAGGCTGGCAAGCGGTTCATCAATTCGGTCAAGCTCTTCAGCCTGCTGGCGAACATCGGCGACGCCAAATCGCTGGTGATTCACCCGGCTTCGACAACGCACCAGCAGTTGACGCCGGAGGAACAATTGGCCACGGGAGTGACGCCGGACCTGATTCGGCTCTCGGTCGGCATCGAAGACATCCGCGACATTCTGGCCGATCTCGATCAGGCGTTGCACAAGGCCGTGGCGTGAGAGGTTTCATCCATGCCGCTGCAACCCACCGTGGAAGCCGACTTCTGCTTCGCCGAGGCCGACCCGTTTCGGCTCGACTGCGGTGAAGAGATTTCGCCGGTGCGGCTGCACTACGCCATGTACGGCACCCCCAACGCCCGGCGGGACAACGTGGTCCTGGTCTGCCACGCTCTGTCCGGCTCGGCCCGGGTCGCCGACTGGTGGGAGGAGATGTTCGGCGATGGTCGGCCGTTCGACACCTCCCGTCTGTGCATCGTCTGTGCCAACGTCCTGGGTTCCTGCTACGGCTCGACCGGGCCGCGCGATCTCGACCGCCGGACGGGGCGTCCCTACGGAGCGAGCTTTCCGGTCATCACCATCGGCGACAACGTGCGGGCCCAGGCGTTGTTGATGGATCATCTGGGCGTGGATCGGCTGCGGGTGGTGATCGGCGGCTCGATTGGCGGCATGCAGGCGCTGGACTGGGCGATACGCTTCCCGGAGCGGGTCGAGCGTTGCATCGCCATCGGGGCCTGTCCCATCTCCGCGATGAGCCTGGCCCTGGGCCATTTGCAGCGGCAGGCGATCCTGAGCGACCCGGCGTGGCGGGGCGGCGACTACGAACCGGACGCTCAGCCGGTCCGCGGTCTGGCCCTGGCTCGGGCCATCGCCATGTGCACCTACAAATCGCCGGAACTCTTCGACAAACGCTTCGGACGCAAGCCGAACCGCAACGGCGAGGAGCCGGACAAACGGCTCGCCGACCGTTTCGACGTCGGTGGCTACCTCGATTACCAGGGCGAAATCTTTGTCCGCCGCTTCGACGCGAACAGCTATCTGGTCATCTCGAAAGGCATGGATCTGTTCGACCTGGGAGCGACGCCGGAGCAGGAGCGGCAGAACCTGAGCCGGATCACGGCCCGGGTCACGCTTATCGGCATTTCTTCGGACTGGCTTTTCCCTCCGGAACAGGTACGATCCTTGGCGGAACGCATGAAGCAGGTCGGCGTTCGGGTCGAGTATCTGGAACAGCACTCCGACCACGGCCACGATGCGTTTCTGGCTGACGCAAATGATCTGGCCCGGATGCTCGGGCCGTTGTGAACCATGTCTCAGGAGGGTTGCACCATGCGAGCACGGATTTTCGGCTGTCTGGGTGGCCTCACGGCGGTCTGGCTTGTCGGCGTCCTGTCAGCGGCGGCACAGGACGAGCCGAAACCCATTCCCGGCATCGGCCCCGTGGGGCGAATCGTCAAACTGCACGGCAATTTTCAGTTCACCGAAGGCCCCGCTGCCGACCGCCAGGGCAACGTCTATTTCACGGACATTCCCGCCGAGAAGATTTACAAGGTCACGCCGCGGGGGGAACTGAGCGTCTTCCAAGACAAGTCGAACCACGCCAACGGGCTGATGTTCAATCAGAAGGGCGAGCTGGTTGCCTGTGAGATGGACGGGCAGGTCGTGGCCTACAGCGCCGACGGCAAATCGCGGCGGGTACTGGCTTCGGAGTACCAGGGGAAGCGGTTCAATGCTCCGAATGACCTCGTCATCGACCGCACCGGCGGCATCTACTTCACCGATCCGACCTTCCGCGCGCCCATGCCTCTGCCGCAAGGCAAAGCGGCCGTCTATTACCTGAGTCCCGAGGGCAAGGTGACGCGGCTGATTGACGACCTGCCCAATCCCAACGGCGTCATCCTTTCGCCGGATGAGAAGACGCTTTACGTCGTCCCGAGCGGTCAGGCGGAGATGATGGCCTATCCCGTTGAAGCTCCGGGCAAGCTCGGCAAGGGCCGGGTCTTCTGCACGCTTCAGCAGCCGGAGGGACGCAGCGGCACCGGCGGCGACGGCCTGACCGTGGACGTCAAAGGCAATCTCTACATCACGTCGCAATTAGGGATTCAGGTCTTCGATCCCAACGGCAAGCTGCTGGGGATTCTGAAGTTCCCCGAGCAACCGGCCAACGTGACTTTCGGCGGCCCGGATCGCAAGACGCTCTACGTGACCGCCCGGACCTCGCTGTATTCCGTGCCGATGGAGATTGCCGGCCACGAGTTCGCCAAGCCGTGAGCGGCTCGGCTGATTGGCCGGTTTTTCGGCGCGGCTTATAATTCCCCTGCTGCTGCCCCGGGTCGTGCCGGGGCAGCGTCGTCAAGGGGCCGAGTCTCATGCAAAAGCTGCGGCGAACGCATACCTGCGGAGAACTGCGTCAGAGCGATGTCGGCAAGGAAGTTGTGCTGTGCGGCTGGGTCCACACCTACCGCGATCACGGCGGCCTGGTCTTCGTGGATCTCCGCGACCGCTACGGCATGACGCAGATCGTCTTCGATCCCGAATGCGGCAAGGAGGTCCACGAGATCGGCCGGTCGCTCCGCTCCGAGTACGTCGTGGCTGTCCAAGGGGAGGTAGTCGCACGACCTGCCGACAAGCGGAACCCCAAGATCGCCACCGGCGACATCGAAGTGCGCGCCTTGCGGGCGGAGATTCTCAACACGGCGGACCCGCTGCCGTTTGACCTCACTTCCTCCGATCTGGCCGGCGAAGAGATCCGCTTGCAGTACCGCTATCTCGATCTGCGTCGCCCGGCGATGCAGCAGATTCTGATCCTGCGGCATCGGCTCAACCACCTCATCCGCAACTACTTCGACCAGCACCACTTCATCGAGGTCGAGACGCCGATGCTGGGCCGCAGCACGCCGGAAGGGGCACGGGATTACCTCGTGCCCAGCCGCATCCACATCGGCTCCTGGTACGCCCTGCCGCAGTCACCGCAGCTGTACAAGCAGATTCTCATGGTGGCCGGGTTCGACCGCTACTACCAGATCGCTCGCTGCCTCCGCGACGAGGACCTGCGAGCCAACCGTCAGCCCGAGTTCACCCAGCTTGACATGGAAATGTCCTTCGTCGAACGGGAGGACATCTTTGAGATCATCGAGGGCATGACCGCCCTGGTGTTCAAGGAACTCATCCAGGTCGAGATTCCCCTGCCGCTGCCGCGGATCAAGTACGCCGACGCCATGCTTCGCTACGGCAACGACAAGCCGGACCTGCGCTTCGGCCTGGAGATTCAGGAGGTCAGCGACCTGGCCGGAGAGACAGAATTCCGCGTGTTCCGCTCGGTGTTGGAAAGCGGGGGCAAGGTGCGGGGCCTGTGCGTGCCCGGCGGAGCAGACAAGTTCAGCCGCAAGGGCCTGGACGAGCTTGAAGAAATCGCCAAACGCTTCGGCGCCAAGGGGCTGGCCTGGATCAAGGTCGAGGCCGAGCGCTTCAACTCGCCCATCGAGAAGTTTCTTCCCGGCCCCATCCAGGCGCGGTTGCGGGAGCGCTTCGGGGCCAAGCCCGGCGATCTGCTCCTGTTCGTGGCCGACAAGGAAGAAACCGTCTGCGCCGCCCTCAGCGCCGTCCGCAATCATCTTGGGGAAGTCCTGAACCTGTGCAAGCCCGGCGACTACAAGCTCGCCTGGATCATTGATTTCCCCCTGCTGCAATGGGACACGGAGGAAAACCGCTGGGTCGCCAATCACCATCCGTTCACCAGTCCGATGGATGAGGACATGGACCGGCTGGAAAGCGATCCCGGCTCGGTGCGGGCCAAGGCGTATGATCTGGTCATCAACGGCGACGAATGCGGCGGAGGCAGCATCCGAATCCATCGGCCGGACGTCCAGCAGCGGGTTTTCAATCTCCTGGGCATCGGGCCGGAGCAGGCCCGCAAGCGGTTCGGCTTTCTGCTCGACGCCCTCCGGTTCGGCGCGCCGCCGCACGGCGGCATCGCCCTGGGTCTGGATCGCTGGGTGATGATGCTGGCCGGGCTGAACAACATCCGCGACTGCATCGCTTTCCCCAAGACGCAACGCGCTACCGATCTGATGACCGGAGCGCCGGCCCCCGTCGATCCCAAACAACTCAAGGAACTCGGCCTGAAGTAGCGGCATGATCGACAATGCTCCCGTGTGGCGGCTTCAGCACGCCGGGCTGACCATCGAAGGCTACTCCCGGGCGGCCGTCCAGACCTATTGGCGGATTCCGGAACTGAAGCTCGGTTTCGACCTGGGCGCTCAGCCGTGGGACTTCATGGGCACGGCGACCTGGCTGGTGACCCATACGCACCTCGACCATGCCGCCGCTCTGCCGGTGTACGTCGCTCGCCGCCGCATGATGCGCATGGACCCGCCGACGCTCTATCTGCCCGCGGAAGTGCTTGACGACGTCAAGCGTCTGCTGCTCGTCTGGCAGCGCTTGGACCGGGGCCGGATGCTGTGCGAACTGCACGGCGTGTCTCCCGGCGACGAGATCACCCTGTCCCGCGAACACGTCGTCACCGTCTTCCGTACCGCCCACACGGTTCCGTCCGTCGGGTTCGTTGTCTGGGACCGCCGGAACAAGCTCAAGGAGGAATACTTCGGCCTGAGCGGCAACGAGATTCGCGATCTGCGGCTGAGCGGCGTCGAGGTGACGCGGGAAGTCCGCACCCCGCTGGTCGCCTACACCGGCGACACCTCCCCCGCCGGGCTGGACAACTATCCCCCGGTGTACGAGGCCAAGGTGCTGATCACCGAGGTCAGCTTCATCATGCCCAACCACCGGCGGGAAAAAATCCACAAGTACGGGCACATTCACCTCGATGACCTGATCGAACGCAAGGACCGCTTTCGCAATGAGGTCATCGTCTGCGCCCATTTCAGCACCCGCTATCACGCTCCCCAGATTCAGAAGATTCTCGACCGCAAAGTGCCGCCGGACCTGCGAGAGCGATTACGCCTTTGCATATGATGAAAGGGTGGACGCCGATCCTGGCGTCTCACGGTATTCCCTTGCGAAGAGGTCCGCGTTTTGCCGATGAAGATTGTCAAATATCCCCATCCCGCATTGCGTCATCCGGCCAAGCCGGTGAGCCTGATTGATGCCGCGCTGCGAAAAATCGTCGCCGAGATGTTTCAGCTCATGTACGAACATCACGGACTGGGACTGGCCGCGCCGCAGGTCGCATTGCCCTACCAGGTTTTCGTCATGAATCCGACCGGCGATCCCGAACAGCGGGAACACGAGCAGGTGTTCATCAACCCGGAACTCAGTGACCCGAAGGGCCTCGTCGAGGCCGAGGAAGGGTGCCTGAGTTTTCCCGACCTGTACCAGAAAGTGCGTCGGGCCAAAGAGGTGCGGGTGCAGGCTTACGATGCCCAGGGTCGGCTCATCGACCGGGTCGTGACGGACCTGGAAGCTCGCATTGTCCAGCATGAGACAGACCATTTGCACGGGAAGCTGTTCATCGACTACTTCAGTCCTGGAGCGAAGCTGTCCAGCCGAGCGATTCTGGAAGCGTTCGAGAAAGAGCATCGGCGGGCCCAGGAGCGGGGCGAGTTGCCGTCGGATGCGGAATTGATTCGGCAACTTCAGGCCCTGGAGAAGGAAGCGATTGTGGTGGGGTGAACCGGAGGCCTGACGGCCTCCGCTCGCCGCACCGGAGGCCTTACGGCCTGTGCTCGCTGAGGTGAAAGGGAGGGGCGATGCGGATCGTGATGATGGGCACGGGCAGCTTCGCCGAGCCGACCTTCCTGGCCCTGGCTCAGAGCCGCCACGAAGTTGTCGCCCTGGTCACCAACCCCGACCGGCCTGCCGGCAAAGAGCGGGAGATGGTTCGGCCGATCAAGAAGCTGGCGGTGGAACGCGGCATTCCCGTCTTTCAGCCGGAGTCGGTGAACAGTCCCGAAGGCGTGGCCGGGGTGCGGTCGTTTCGCCCTGATCTGCTCGTGGTGGCGGCCTACGGGCAGATTCTGTCCGCGGAGGTCCTGGAATCGGCCCCTCGGGGCGGCATCAACGTCCACGCTTCGCTGCTGCCGAAATACCGCGGGGCGGCTCCGGTGGAGTGGGCGATCTACCACGGCGAGACGCAAACCGGCGTGACCATCATCCGCATGTCCACCAAGCTCGACGCCGGGGAAATGCTGGCTCAGGAAGCCGTGGACATCCTGCCCGATGAAACTGCCGGCGAACTGGAGGCGCGTCTGGCTCAGGTCGGTGCCCGGTTGGCTGTCGAAGTCGTCGAACGTCTGGCAGCGGGCGAGGTCCGCGGCATTGTGCAGGATCCCCGGCTCGTCACCAAGGCCCCGAAGCTGAAAAAGGAACATGGCCTGATTGACTGGACCCGCCCAGCTCATCTGGTCTGCTGTCAGATTCGAGCCATGCAGCCGTGGCCGACGGCGTACACGTTTCTGCATCAGGAAGGCAAGCCGCCGCTGCGGTTGATTGTGTTGAAGGCGAGACCCGAGGCCTTACGGCCTCGGCTCGGGGGCACGGAGGGGTTACGGCCTCGGCTCGGGGACACGGAGGCCTTACGGCCTCGGCTCCCGGACACGGAGGGCTTACGCCCTCCGCTCGGAGCGCCGGGGGTGGTGGTGGGGGTGGATGATGAAGGCATCCTCGTCGCCGCGGGGGAAGGCTGGGTCCGTCCGCTGATTGTTCAGCCCGCCGGCAAACGCCCCATGACCATCGCCGAGTTCCTGCGCGGACATCCCGTCCGAGTCGGCGACCGCTTCGGGCCGGAATCCCCGTAAATCGTGACCTATGCTTCTGATGGTCGGCCATTATGCCGCCAGCGTGAGGATTCCGTATTCGGGAGAATCCGCCGTGAGAACTCTGCCCCAGACGTTGCCCGACGACACCGGCTACAACACCGAAAACAATCACAGCCTGGAAACCGGCTGGCAGGAGGTGGCCGACGGCTTGGGCCGAATGCTGCTGGGCAACGGCGTGCAGATTCTCGTCATCTTCGTGCTGATCGTGGGCCTGCTCGTATTGCCCGATTTAATGCGGTCCATGAAAGGGCTGAACGCCAAGGCGGAATGGGGACTCATCGTCGCTTATGCCGGGGGCTCCGCTCTGGCGATGACCTGGCTGTACGGCTACTGGCTGATGCTCTCGGGCCAATGGAAATGCCTGGCGGTGCCTGAACGTCGCTTCGCCAAGGCGTTCCTGTTCGCCAGTCTCTTGTGCCTGTTGGCCGCGCCGGTGCTGGGCATCCTCGGCGGATGGCTCGGGGGCCTCGATGAATTGACGGCGTCGCGGTCAAGCCGAGCCGATTCCGGCCTGGAGGCCCGGCACTACGTCTCCATCGCGTCGGGATTGCTGAGCCTGGGAGCGACGGTGTTGTTCGTCTTCTTCCTGCGGGCCTGCGCGGAATGCTTCGACAATCGCCCGGTCATCTGGGCTGCCAACGGCTATTTGCTCCTGACCCTCGGGCTTCTGGCGTTGTCCTTGGGCTTGACTTTTCAGATTATCACCGTGGACATGGATCTACGGATGATGCAAAAGGGCCTCCGAAAAGGCGATTGGAATGCCCTTTCAAGCCTGGGACCGCTTCTCATCCTCGGCGTCGGCAGTGTGATTTCTTATCTGTGGTATCTCGGCTTGCTGGGAATGACGCGGAACGTGATTGCCCACGGGATCACCCACCGGCCGGAGCGCTCCGCGGCGTGGTGAATGGCTTAGCGATCCCGGTCCCGATAGGTCGGTCCTTCGTTTTTGGGACGTTTGCCGTCTTCCTCTTCGGGCTGCGGAGGCTTGCGATTCGACCGCGCCGATTCGCTGCTTCCCTTCGGCTTGTCGGCGTCTGGCTGGTCCGGATCGACGGCATCGAGAGCACCAATGGCCTCAGCGATGTCTTTGAGTTCCTGATCCGGCCCATAAGCGACGACCAGGCTCAGTTCCGGAACGGCCACCACACGGGCTGCCGTGCCCAGACCTTCCATCTGCTCAGCGACCTTCTTGGGATCGGCCTGCTTGAGCCGGAAGGCGCGAATGTGCGTGAGCTTGGGGATTGGCTGATCCTCGGGTAAATCCAGGACGGTCATCAGTTCGGCGGCAGCCAAAACGTCCGGTTCCAGACCGCGCATCAGAATGGTTTTGCTCTTGGGATCCACGGCGACGCGGTAGCGTTCCGGCGGACCGATGGGGGGAGCCGGGGCATTGCTGCCGCCAAAGGGACCGGCGTAACCCGTTCCCGGAGTGCCGGGCGGTCGTGGCAAGGTGGGTGCCATCGGGCTTGGACCCGGAGCCGGAATGCCGCTGGGCTGACCGGAACCCAGCCCACCCGGAGGCGGAGGGAGGCGCGGATAAGGGATGACAGCCCCGGGCTGCGACGGTGCGGGCAACTGATCCGCCGCCCCTTGACCTCCTGGATTGGCCCCTGTTCCTCCGAATGGCGTGCTGGCTCCCGCGGAAGGGCCAGAGCCGGGACCGGCACCGGTGCCAGGAAGCGGATCGCGGATGTAGGGTGGGCCGTCGGGTTGATTCCCTCGGCGTTTGCCGCTGTTCGGCGTGGGAATGAACACGTCCACGGGTTCCGTCAGAAGTTCCTCCAGAATTTCGACGGCGCGGTTCGGATCGAAGTTTTTCAAGCGAAAAACGCGGTTGCGAATGACGTTGGAGTTCGGCTTGCCGCCTTGCTGGGCGGGGGCCTCGATGGTTGCCGCCAAGACAAGAGCGGCTATCGCTGTTGCCGCGCATCCGAAAACTTGCCGCCGCATAACGACTCCTCCTCGCTGGGGGAGGTCACGAAACCTTGCTGCTGGGAAAGGTCCTTCGCAGGTCCATGGCTCTTGCAGTAGTATAACCCGTGATTGTCCGCAGACACAAGCCGTTGGCGATCCGACAGGTCCAAGAAAGATCGAAGAATCAGGCATCCGACATCTGGGGAGGTTGCTGCCATGCGCGAAGAGAAAGTGTACACGGAGCCGGAAATCCTGGAAAAACTCAAGGACTACCCCGGCTGGGAGCTTAAGGACGGCTGGATCCGCCGCACCTATCGCACCCCGGGCTGGGCCCATACGCTCATGCTCGCCAACACCATCGGCTTCCTGGCGGATGCCGCCTATCACCATCCCGACCTGGTCCTCGGCTACGCTCAACTGACGGTCAAGCTCCAGACGCACCGGGTCCGCGGCATCACGGATCATGATTTTGAGCTGGCCCGGCGCATTGACGAGGTCGTGCTGTGGAAGCCGCCGCCGGGTTCCGTCCTGGAGGGCTATCCGAAGAAGTGGATCGAGTGACACGGAAAAGCGGATGCGCTATCTGTTCGTGACCGGCAAACTGGCCGAGCCGGCGCTGCGGGCCGTGCTGGCTGATCTGGCTCCGCGCCTCGGCTTCGAGTACGAAGTCGCCGTCCTCAACATCACCGTGGCCGCCCTGCTCACCCCAGCCTGGGTCGCCCGGCATCTGACCATCCCGGAGGACGTGGACAAGGTGATCCTGCCCGGGCTGTGCGCCGGCGATCTGACGCCGCTGCGGGAACGCACTCGGGCCGTCGTCGAGCGCGGCCCCAACGACCTGCGCGACCTGCCCCATTACTTCGGCCTGAAACGGCGGGAGGACTATGGCCGACACGACATCGAAATCCTGGCCGAGATCAACTTCGCTCCGCGCCTTTCCCGGCATGATCTGTTGACACAGGCTTGTCAATTCCGGGATCAGGGAGCGGATGTCATTGATCTCGGCTGTGATCCCGGCGGACGGTGGAACGGCGTTGGCGACGCGGTCCGAGCCTTGCGGGATGCGGGTTTTCGGGTGTCCATCGACAGCATGGATCCGGTCGAGATCGACGAGGCGGTTCGGGCCGGGGCCGAACTGGTGCTCAGCGTCAACGCTTCCAATCTCGAAGCTGTCCGCGATTGGGGCGTTGAGGTCGTGGTCATTCCCGACACTCCCGCCGACCTCGCCAGCATGGAGCGGACGGCGGAGCGGTTGCAGACCTGGGGCGTGCCCTTCCGCCTCGATCCGATTCTGGAACCGATCGGTTTCGGCTTCGCCGCCTCGCTTGGCCGCTACCTCGAGACACGGCGTCGCCATCCACAGGCCGAGATGCTCATGGGCGTCGGCAATCTCACGGAACTGACCGACTGCGATTCCGCCGGGGTCAATGTGCTTCTGGCCGGATTCTGCCAAGAGGTCGGAATCCGCAGCGTGCTGACGACGGCCGTGGCGAACTGGGCTTCCGCGAGTGTGCGGGAACTCGATCTCGCTCGACGCCTGGTCCATCATGCCGTTACGCACCGCGTGCTGCCGAAGCATCTCGAACCGAACCTCGTCCTGCTCCGCGATCCTCGGTTGCGAAAGTACGGTGCCGAGGCCCTGGCCGATCTGGCCCGCCGCATCACCGACCGCAACTTCCGCATCTTCGCCGAGGACGGCCAGCTGCACGTCATCAACCGGGCGATGCACCTCGTCGGCGACGATCCGTTCGAGTTGTTCCGCCAGATGCAGGAGCGGGAGAAGATCGACCCCGGCCACGCCTTTTACCTCGGCTACGAGATGGCCAAGGCGGTGACGGCATTGACCCTGGGCAAGAACTACGTGCAGGATCAGGCACTGACCTGGGGCTTTCTCACGCGGCCGGAAGCGACCCATCCCCCGGATCTGGAGCAGCGGTCGAGTGACGCCAAGGTGTCACAGCCCGAAGAATGACGGCGGACTGTCCGTGCGGAAACGTTCGCCGTCGGCCACGCCGGGCGGAGGCCAGGGATTGCCCCGCATGTGGTAGCCGCCGTTTTCCCAACTTTCCCAGAAGCCGGGCCTGTCCTCAGCCATCAGTTCGATGCCGCGGACCCACTTCGCGCTTTTCCAGGCATACAACCGCGGCACCACGAGCCGCAGCGGCCAGCCGTGATCCGGTTCCAGATCCTTGCCGTCATGTCCCCAGGCGAACAGACAGTCTTCACCAAGAAAGTCCTCCAGCGGCAGATTCGTGGTAAACGGCGGTTCCCCCGGGTAGGGCGGTTCGCAAATGACGAACACGAACCGGGCCTCGGGCTTGACGCCGCTTTTTTCGAGAACGGTTCGCGTCGAGACGCCTTCCCAGAGGTTATCCAGCCGGCTCCAGCGGGTGACGCAGTGCATGTCGGCCCGGACACGAACGCTCGGCAAGGATCGAAATTCCTCGTAGGTGCAGGACCAAGGCCGCTCGACCAGCCCGGTCACTTCAAACCGCCACGTCGCCGGGTCGAAGCGTGGCACGACGCCGGCGTGCAGCACCGGCCATTTGCGGGTCTGCACCTGGTTCGGCGGCAAGCGATCGGGCCGCAGCACGTCGGGACTGATGATGATGTCGTCACTCATCGGCGGATTCCCTCGTTGGACTCTCAGGAAATGATAGGCAGGAGTCACGCTTCCGAGGGGGGCGAAGCCAGATCGGGTCGCTCTTTAAGCAGCGGCTTGTTGATGAGCGGATCACGGGCCGTGAACGGACCGGGATTGACGTCCCGTTCCAGGCAGCGGAGGTAGGTTTCCAGCTTGGCGTCGAGGTCATCGGCGTGATGGATGAGGAGCACTTCGGGAATCATCGGCAGCCGGGTGGATCCCCATTCCGGCAGGGCCAGATGGGCGACGATGATGTGTTCCAGAAGGAGCAGAACATCGGCAGGGATGTCGCCGAGTTCCGCTGCGGTCTGATGCACGAGATCGCGGCCCAACAGAAGATGACCGAACAGGCGGCCGGGAACCGTCGGCTGGGGCTGGATCGGTTCGTCGCCGAGTTCCAGCACTCGGCCGATGTCATGCAGGATCGCCCCAGCTATGACCAGATCGCGGTTGAGCGGCGGTCGGGAACCGGAGTAGTGGGCCAGATAGAGATCGGCCAGGCGAATGCAGACCCGGGTCACGGACAAGACATGCTCCAGCCAGCCGCCGCAGAACGGGTAGTGGCGGTCCGAAGCGGGCAGAATCAGGAGCCGATCACGATGCCGCTCGAGGATCGTCATCACCAGGCGGCGAAGCGGCAAGGACGCGATTTCCTTTTCCGCCAAGGAACGCAGCTCGGCGAACATCGCGGCGGGGTCGAATCGGGAGGATTCCACGAGTTGGGCCGGATCGAAGCCGTCTTCTCGATCCGCCGAGGTCGCTTCGCGGATGTTGTGGATTTCGATTTGCGGGCCGTACCTGCTGTGTTCGCCGTAAATGACGCGGAGCTTGTAGCAGGTGCCCTCCTTCCACTCCTTCTCGCAGGCGGCAAACCAGGGGCTGTCCGCCCAGATCATGCAGGTGACGGTGCGGAGCTTGTCACGGAAGCGGCATGTGTAGAACGGTTTGCCATCACGGGTCTGACTGCGGGTGCGTTCGACGAGGACGGCGAAGGTATCGCTCAGCACGTCGGGGCTGAGCGCGTGCAGGGGAGTGATAGGCGGTTTGGAACGGGCCATGATCCGGTCCCTCCTGGCGGATGTACCGTGGTCCCGGGAACACCGGCATGATACCCGGCTCGGAGTGCCCCGCAATCAGGCGGTCAGTTTCTGCCAATGTTCGGGAGGATAGAAGGGCCTGCCTTCGGAATGCCGACGCAGCAGTTCCGGGCACGGTTGGAAGCGGGGGCCGAACCGCTCCGCCAGTTGTTTCAGACCGGAGACCAGCGAGCCGAGGCCGAGGTGATCGGCGTAGTGGAGTGGTCCGCCGCGATGCGGCGCCCAGCCGGTGCCGAAGACCATCGCCACGTCCACATCCTGCGGTTCGGCGACGATCCCTTCGCCAAGACAGGCAGCGGCTTCGTTGATCATCGGGTAGATGAGCCGTTCGCGGAGATCTTCGGGATCGAGCCGGAGCCGCAGATCGCTGGGGATGTCCAGCAACGGTCGCCAGGCGTCGTACCGCTGGGTTTTGCCGTCCCGATGGCGATAGAATCCTTGCCCGCTTTTTTGGCCGAGGAACCCGGCGAGGACCATGCGATCGAACGGCGGGTCGCCGGGGAACCGGTCAGCGAAGCGCGGCTGAAGGGAGCGAGTGACGTGAGCGGCGACGTCGAGACCGATCTGGTCGAGCAGCTCGAACGGACCCATCGGCATGCCGAACCGGCGAATGCCGTGGTCCACTTCGGAGGGCTCGGCTCCTTCGAGCAGCAGCCGCATCGCTTCGTAAAGGTATGGCAGGAGCACACGGTTGACGACGAAGCCAGGGCTGTCGCCGACCTGGACGGCCACCTTGCCGAGGTCCAAAGCGAAAGCGGTGAGGGCGGCCAGCGTCGCCTCGGTGGTGCGATCGGTGCGGCCGACTTCGACCAAGGGCATCTTGTGAACGGGATTGAAAAAGTGCAACGCCCCAAACCGCTCGGGGTGCTTCAAGTCCGCCGACAGGTCGTTCAGGCTCAGCGAGGACGTGTTGGTCGCCAGGAAGGCTTCAGGACGCAGGATCGCTTCGAGGTCCCGATAGGCGCGGCGTTTGATTCCGACGTGCTCAACCACCGCTTCGACGACCAGATCCACCTCACCGAAGCCGTCCCAGTCGGTCGTGGTCTTGAGATGCTGAAGGCGTTCCTGGGCATCCGCGGCGCTCAGGATGCCGCGTGACACCGCCTTGTCACACAGTTCGCGGATGCGTTTCAGTCCGGTTTCGAGGGCGGCGTCGTTGACGTCCTTGAGCACGACGGAATACCCGCGGACCAGGGCCAATTGAGCGATGCCAGCCCCCATGACTCCCGCCCCGAGGACGCCGACTTTGCGGACCTCCGGCCGAGGAACGTTGGCCAGGTGCGGCGGCATCTTGCGATAGCGCTCCCGCGCAAAAAACAAGCCGATCAACTGGCGACAGGCTTCCGATTGCGACAGCTCTCCGGCGGCCTGACGCTCGGCGGCCAGACCCGCCTGGATCCCGGAGCGGATGCCGGTTTCGACGGCCTTCAGGGCCAGGTAGGGAGCGGGCATATCGTCGGGCACTTTGGCGGCCAGCGTCTTGCGAGTCAGATGGAAGAGCAGGCTCCGGCCCAGGGGGTTGCGTTCCAGCAGCGTCTGACGCAGCGAGTGCGCGGCTTGAACCGTCCAAGCCCGTTTTCGCACAGGCAGTTCGGCCAGAAGGTCCGAGGAAAGCGGCTGCATCTCGTTCCCGGCGGGCAGCAGCTTGTCCGCCACACCGTTTTTCACCGCCTCTTGGGCGTTCCACTTCCTCGCCAGCAGAATGCCTTTCAACGCCTTTTCGATGCCAAGGAGGCGGGGCAAGCTTTGACAACCGCTCCAGGCTGGGATCAGTCCCAGTTCCACTTCGGGAAAACCGAGGACCGTATCGGGCCGATCCACGACCACGCGGTAATCGCAGGCCAAGGCCAGTTCCAGCCCCCCGCCCAAACACGGGCCGAAAATTACAGCGATGGTGCAGGAGGGCAACTCGGCCAGACGCTGGAACAGCCGCTGTCCGAGACCGGACAGGTGCTCCGCCTGGGCGGGAGTCGTGATGTTAGCGAAGGTCCGCAGATCGGCCCCGGCGAAGAAGCCGCTCGGCTTTTCGCTACGGACCAGCAGCCGACGCGGTGGCGACCCAGCCAGCACGTCCAGAACCGCGTCCAGCTGATGCAGCAGCGTCGGGGTGAAGATGTTGTAGCGCTGATCGGCTACGTCGAACCACAGCACCGCGGTTTCTGAATCCAAGCGCTCCAGACGAAGATCGTTCGACTGATACCACACGATCCTGTCTCCGCAATGTCTTCGCGCCGTCAGGACCGTTCGAGCAGCAGCGCGGCTCCCTGACCGCCGCCGACGCACAGCGTCGCCAGGCCCCGATGCAGATTGCGGCGGCGCATCTCCTTGAGCAAGGTCAAAACCAATCTGGCTCCGGTCGCTCCGACGGGATGGCCCAGGGCGATCGCTCCACCGTTGACGTTCAGCTTCTGCGGGTCGATTTCACCCAGCGCCTCCGAGCGGTCCAGATGTTTTCGAGCGAATTCCTGGGAAGCGAACGCCTTGAGGCAGGCCAGCACCTGGGCGGCAAACGCCTCGTTCAGCTCGATCAGCTCGAAGTCCTCCAGCGTCAGGCCGGTTTTGCGAAGCAGTTTGGCGACGGCGAACACGGGGCCAAGCCCCATGCGCTTCGGATCACAGCCGGCATAGCTGAACGCTTGCAGATAGCCGAGCGGTTGACGTCCTTCAGCCCGCGCCAGTTCTTCCGGCATGAGAAGCAAGGCGACGGCACCATCGGTGACCTGACAGGAGTTGCCCACCGTGACCGTGCCGTTTTTGCGGAAATAGGGCTTGAGGCGGACCAGGTCCTCGAGCGTCTGGTGGGGACGGGGGCCGATGTCGGCTTCGACCTTTCGATCAAGCACAGCGGCCGCACCTTCGGGTTGCAGGGGCGTGATTTCCTCGGCCAGCCGTCCGCTCTGCTGGGCGGCAACGGCCCGCCGGTGGCTTTCCAGTGCAAAGCGGTCCTGCTCCTCGCGAGAGATGCCGAACTCCTCGGCCAAAACCTCGGCCGTTTCGCCCATGATCAGGCCGCAGATCGGATCGGTCAGGCCAAGCTTCAGCGACGGCACCGGCCGAAAATGCCGGGGACGAAAGCCGAGCAGGGCCTTGGCCTTCTGCGTCCAGGACCTGGCCTTGCCCAGCGTAAGAAACTGTCGGGCGGCTTCCTTGCTGAACAAGAGGGGCGCCTGGCTCATGGATTCGACGCCGCCGGCCACGATCCGCTCTGCCTCGCCGAGATGGATCAGCTGGGCAGCCGTGGTGATCGCTTCCATGCCGGAAGCACAATTGCGATGCACCGTGTGAGCGATGCGGTCCTGGGGAATGCCGGCGCGGAGGGCGATGACCCGGCTGATGTTGACGGCGTCCGGGGGGCAGATGACATTGCCAAAAACAGTTTGGTCAACCTGATGGGGAGCGAGGTCCGCTTGATGAAGCAGGCCGAGAACGGCCTGACGACCGAGTTCGTCGGCGGGCACCTCGGAAAGAACTCCGAACGCCTTGACGAACGGCGTTCGTGTTCCCTCGACGATGGCGACCCGCTTCATGTCGTGGACCCTTCCCGCAATCGTCTCCGCAGCACTTTGCCGAGAAAGTTCTTGGGCAACTCTTTGACGATCTCAAACTGCTTCGGCCGCTTGTGCTTGCCCAGGTGCTCGGCGCAGAACTGTTCCAGGTTGGCGAGATCGAGATGGCCGTTGCGTGGCACCACGAGGGCCTTGATGATCTCGCCCCGTTCCCGATCCGGCACGCCGACGACCGCTGCTTCCCGAACGCCCGGATGCCGCATCAGGACTTCCTCGATCTCCGCTGGATAGACCAGGTAGCCGGAGGTTTTAATAATGTCCTTTTTGCGGTCCACGATGGTGAAGTAGCCGTCGGCGTCACGTCGGGCCAGGTCACCGGTGTAGAGCCAGCCGTTTCGCAAAGCCCGGGCCGTTTCCTGCGGATTGTTGTAGTAACCTTTCATCACCTGGGGACCGCGAACGATCAGCTCGCCGACCTCGCCGACCGGCATCTCCTCGGTGCCGATGTGCGGATCGACGATGCGGGCCTCGGTGTCGGGCAAAGGCAGACCGACGGTGCCGGGACGGTTCTCGCCGCCGATCGGATTGGCATGCGTGACCGGGCTGGCCTCGGACAGGCCGTAGCCTTCCACGACATTCCTCGCCCCGTAGGCTTCGAACTCCTTCCGCACCCCGGGATCGAGGGCGGAGGCTCCGCAGATGACGTTTTCGATGCACGACAGGTCCATCGGCTTTCGTTTCAAGACGCGGTTCAGGGCCGCCAGCATGGCCGGGACCGCCGGCATCATCCGCGGCCGATGCCGAGCGATGAGCTCGAGCACAGCCTGGGCGTCGAAGCGAGGAGCCAGGTGCATCGTCGCCCCGATGGCCGTGGCGGTCAGCATGCAGACGCTCAGGCCGTAGGTGTGGAAGAACGGCAGGACGGCCAGCAGACTGTCCTCGCCGTCTCGACCCCGCGACCAGGCTTTTAACTGACAGGCGTTGGCAACCAGGTTGCGGTGCGTAAGCATGACGATCTTCGGGAAGCCGGTCGTGCCGCCGGTCGGGACGAGCAAGGCGACGTCGTCCGCTGGTCGGATCATGGGCGGCAGAAAACTCGGCAAGCCGAGACGAAGCAGCCGGTCGAAGCTGTGGATGCGAAGATCGTCCCGAAAGCGCGGAAAGCCTTCCCGGCGTATCCGCTCCGCGTGATACAGCCAGCCTTTCCAGGCTGAAAGCCGAGAAGCCAAGGACACGACGATCAGATGCTCCAGCGGACCATGTTCCAGGGCTGGCATGGCCTGCGGGGCCAGCAGATCCAAAGCGACGATGATCTGGCAATCCGTCGCCTCGACGAGTCGGGACACTTCCTCGGCCACGAACAGCGGACTGAGTTGGAGGACGGTGGCTCCGGTCATCCAGGCGGCGTTGAGGGCGACGATGTACTCGGGCAAGTTGGGCAGCAGCATGCCGACGCGGGCACCGGGACCGGCTCCCAGTTGACGCAAGGCGGCCGCAAAGCGTCGGCTCTGTTCGGCCAGCTGACCGAAGGTGTAAGTTTGATCGAACAGGGTGCAGCCGGGTCGCTGCGGAAAGCGAGCCGCGGTTTCCTCCAGCAGCCCGTGCACCGGGATATTCGGATAGACGAGAGATGCCGGGACGTCGGGCGGATAGAAATCCAGCCACGGCCGGTGCCACAGGGGCACCCCCTGGACGTGCGACTCGGGGTGCGTCATGGCCGCGCCTCCTCTCCAAGACGTGTTCCTTCTGCATCCTACGCGGCTTTTCTGCCGGAAACAACCGGAGAGAAAGGGCGTGTGCGGCCGGAAATCATGAAAAGCCGTGCAACGCGCCGACTTGCGCGGAGGCAGCAAAAAATCCGACCAATCTGCCGGACCTTGCTCAGACGAGTCGAGCAAGCAGCCAACCGACCACGCAGGCGATCAAGCCAAGCCCCAGCACGAGAAGCACGCTGATCCGATCTTCCGACAAGCGGGAGGAGCGGTCGTTCGGTCCTCCGGGCAACTCGCGGATGTTTGGTCGTGGCGGTGTCGGACGCTGCCCTGGCGGTGGTTCCGGCGTGCGGCGAGGTAAACCATTGCCGGAAGCCGGGGTCGTCGGTTCTGCCAATGAGCGGCGATCCGGGAGCGTTAGAGCAGGTGACGGATTGCTGGGCGGGGCGACCCGCGGCGGAACCTGGACCGGTTTGGGAGGCGCAACCGGCTGCGTAGTCCGCTGCGACAGCGGGGAAGATGGAGATGTGGGATTGCGTTTCGCCATCGTCACTGCGGCCGCGATCAACTCCGCAGCGTGAGGTCGCAATTCGACGATGACCTCGCTCATGGAACCGTACCGCGCCTCCGGCGATTTCTGCATCAGCCGCTCGACGATGGCACACAGTTCGTCCGGCACCTCGGGAGCGAGTTCCTTGATGGGTCGCGGCTGACGAGTCTGATGAGCCATCATCTTCTCGACGGCGTTGGTGCCGGGAAACGGAACCTGGCCCGTAAGACAGTAGTAGAGCACGCAACCCAGGCTGTACTGATCCGAAGCGGCGGTCATCTGTGAGGGGTCCATGATCCCCTCGGGACTGGCGCAATCAAGACCGCTGGCCACGGCGTTGGCCGAGGACATCGTGTCCACCACCGATTCGTTCTCCGTTTCGGCGAGCAAGGCCCCGATGCCGAAATCGAGAATGTTGACCCGGTGGTCGGGCGTCACCAGGATGTTGGAGGGTTTGATCAGTCCGTGCAGGATGCGGCGCTGGTGACACGCCTCCAGACCTTCGGCCGTCTGGAGGGCGATGTAGGAGGCCAGGGCCGGCGGCAGCGATCCCTGGCTTTCCACCAGCTTGTTGAGCGGTTCGCCTTCCACCAGCGGCCAGACCAGGTAGTGAATGCTGCCAGAAGTGCCCACATCAATGAACGGCACCACGGCGGGGTGACGAATATGCTCAAACTCACGGACCTTGCGGCGGGCCAGACGAATGTTCCACATACTGCGTCGCGGCAGGACCTTGACGGCATACCATTGGTTGTCCGTGTTGGAGCGGGCCTTGTAAACCGTGCCCATGCTGCCCGAACCGAGCACCTCGCAGACCACATAGGGACCCAGGACCAGCCCCTGATACTTGCCCTGCAAAATCGTGTCCGCCTGGAAGCGGGTAAGAAGGTTCTGCTCGACCAGGTAGTCTGCCAGCTGCGCCGGTTCGGCCTGAGGATGGGCCGCCAAAAAGTCACCGACCACCTGATCGATCACCGTCCGTTCCAGCAGACTGCTCCGTCGCAAGTCCCAGACGAACCACTCGCAGGAGCCAAGAGACGTCGTTGACATGGGGAAGTTCTCCCTGGAACCGGGCTGATCTCGGGCCAGTCCGTACCCGGAAGCCAACCTGGGGACCCGCGGTTCAGGTCGCTTCAAGGCCGCAAGGAGACGGGATTGCAACAACACTGCGGCTGACTCAAACTTAACATGGGCCATAAATGCCCCGTTGTCAAAGAAACCCCTAACAGGCGAACAACCCTCCCGGTCTTGCTTCATGGCTCAGCCGAATTCTTCCGCCGGACCTGACCCTTCCTCCGATCCCGCTTCCAGCGGGAAGGGGTGGGAAGGCCCGGCTATTCCGCCGATCCTGGCGTGGTTGATCATCGTCGGCGTCGGTTTCGGCATCTGGCTTTTGGATGGGCTGGCGGGAATGCGACCGGAGAATGTCGAGCCGTGGGGCTGGCGGCTGCTGGCCTTGTTCGTGCCGACCGTCCTGTCCCTGATGCTGCGTCCGATGCCGGGAGGAGCCTGCGTCCTCGTGGCCCTCATCGTCGCCGTGGTGGTGGATGCCCTGCCGCCTGGTCCGGGCCAAAGTGCCAGACCGATTGAGGCGATGGAGACGGCCCTGGGGGGCTTCCGCGATCCGACCGTCTGGCTCGTCCTGGCCGCATTCTTCATCTCGCGGGCGCTCATCAAGACTGGCCTGGCCCGCCGCATCGCCCTGACATTCGTGAGGATTCTCGGGCACAACACGCTGGGCCTGAGCTACGCGCTGGCGGCTTCAGACACCGTGTTGGCTGGGATGATCCCGTCCAATGCCGCCCGGGTCGGCGGCGTGCTGCTGCCGATCACTCGGGCCTTGGCCGAACTGTACCGCTCCTATCCCGGTCGCACCGCCGGGCTGCTGGGCACGTTTCTCATGCTGACGCTCTATCAGGTGGACGTCATGGCCTGTGCCCTGTTCGTCACCGGACAGGCCAGCAACTGGCTGGCAGCGCGACAGGCCAACGAGATCGGCAGTCCGATTCCGGTCGGCTACGGCACCTGGTTCCTGTACGCTTCCGTGCCAGCCTTGGCCTGTCTGGTGCTCATCCCCGCTCTGGTCTTCCGCTGGACGCGGCCTGAAATCCGCTCTACGCCGGAAGCGGCAGCTTTTGCACGCTCGGAACTGCACCTCATGGGTCGGCTGTCCCGCGGCGAATGGATCGTGCTGGCTGCCTTCGTCGGGGTCTGCGGGTTTTGGATCGCGGACGCCTCGGCCCTCAATACCACCTTGATCGCCCTGTCCGCCGTGGGATTGCTTCTGGTGTCGGGCGTCCTGACCTGGCAGGACTGCGTCAGCGAAAAGAGTGCCTGGGACGTCTTCATCTGGTACGGCGGACTCGTGCAGTTGGGCAAGCTCCTGGGCAGAGCCGGGGTTTTTCAGGCCTTCTCCGAGGCGATGGCCGAGCGGCTCGCTCATTGGCACCCTGCCGCGCTGTTCGTGTGCCTGCTGGTGGTGTACTTCTACTCCCACTATGCCTTTGCCAGCATCACGGCCCGCATCCTGGCGATGTATCGAGCTTTGGCCCTGGTCCTGATCGCGGCGTCGCTTCCTGTTCCGCTGGTGCTTTTCGCCCTGGCCTACTTCTCCAACTTCGCTGCGGGGCTAACCCACTACGGCACGACGCCAGGACCGATCATCTTCAGCCTCGGCTATGTTCCGCAGGGGACTTGGTGGCGCGTGGGTCTGCTTCTGTCCTTCGTCAACATTGCCATCTGGCTGACACTCGGCGTAGTGTGGTGGAAGGTGTTGGGACTTTGGTGAGGGCTTGAAGGAACGAGCGATGCAGTCTAAACGGGGCCGATACATTCTCGTCGCCCTGGGGTTTCTCGTGGCGACCCTGCTCTTCGCCACCGCCTACGGACAGGCTCCGCTTTTCTACAGCAATCAGAATCAATATCTCCTGCACGGCCTGGCTCAGGCCGGCTACGGGCACCTCGCGCAGGACTGGCTGGCCAACACTGCTGATCCGACGCCCATTTTCTCGGCCCTGGTGGAATGGACCTGTCGCTTGCTGCCCTTGGAAACGCTGCACCTGGGGTATGCCATCGTGCAGGGAATCTACGTTCTCAGCTTGTGGGGCATTTTTCGCGGTCTGGTTGAGCCGAGGCTGTCATGGCGTCTGGATTGCGTTTTCGTCGCCTTGGTCATCGTGATCCATGCGGCGGTGTGGCGATGGCTGTCGTTTCGCTTTCTGGACTGGGACTATCCCTACTACATGCAAGGTGGATTGGCCGGGCAGTACATCCTCGGCCCGGTCTTCCAACCATCGGTCTTCGGCGTTCTTCTCCTGGCCTCGATAGCGTTGTTCGCCAACAACCGGCCACGCGGGGCGGCTGTTGTGGCAGGTTTCGGGGTCGTTTTGCACACCACCTATCTGCTCAGCGCGTGGTTTCTGGTGGCCGGTTTCGTCGCACAACTGCTGCGGGAGAATCGTCGGCGGGTGGCTGCGGAAATCGTTGGCATACTGCTGGTCTTCACGCTTCCGGTGATCGGCTTCGCCTGGTGGCAATTCGGGCCGACAAGTGCCAGCGACTTCGCCGAGGCCCAACGGATTCTGGCCCACGAGCGCATCCCGCACCATTGCCAAGCTCGATTGTGGTTCGACGAAATTGCCGCGCTTCAGCTTCTCTGGATCCTCGGGGCCATCGGTTTGACCTGGCAGACTCGTCTGTTCACTGCCTTGGCGGTGGCCTCGGGATTGGCCGCTTTGGTCAGCGGCATTCAAATTCTGACCGACTCGGACGCCCTGGCGTTGCTTTTCCCCTGGCGGCTGTCAGCGATTCTGATGCCCGCGGCGACAGCGATCTACCTGGCCAAGGCCGTTTACGTCTTGCGACATGTACTGGATACTCGGCTCGCCGTCGCATGGACCGGCACAGCAGCGGCACTCGTTGCCGTGGCGGGATTGGCCATCCTGGCCACGGGGCAGGGCTTTCAAAGCAGCGACGAGGAATTGCCCATGATGGACTGGGTTCGTCGCCACGCTCAGCCCGGAGATGTCTTTCTGCTGCCGATCCGGGTACCAAAACTGGCAGCGACGACCCGAGGCAGTTTGTCCAGCGACTTCAAGCCCCTGGCCCGCAAACGCTCCGATGCCAAGATCATTCCCGTGGACTTGCAACGCTTCCGACTCATGACGGGAGCACCGATCTACGTTGATTTCAAATCGGTGCCCTACAAGGACACGGACGTTCTGGAATGGCGGCGACGGATGGACGTCAACCAACGATTATTGGAGCTGCTGACCACGGGGCCGGCGGAAAATGTCGCCGAGGAGTTCCGCAAAGCCGGCATCACCCACGTCGTGCTGCCGACGGAAAGCCCCGTGGTTGTCACCTGGCCGGTGCTCTACCGCGACGCCGTCTATGAGGTTCGCAAGGTACCGACCGGTTCCGAAGCCCACTGAGCATTCCGTTCCGCATCCTTGAAGAGCTTGTATTCGAAGCTGTCGGCCAGGGCGAGCCAGCTGGCCTCGATGATGTTCGTGCTGACGCCGACCGTGCCCCAGACGTCGTGATCGTCCTGGGTCTCGATGACGACCCGAACGCTGGCTGCCGTTCCGGCCCGAGCATTGACCACACGCACCTTGTAATCCACCAGATGCATCCGCTTCAGTTGGGGATAAAACGGTTCGAGGGCTTTGCGGAGCGCGCCGTCGAGGGCGTTGACCGGGCCGTCGCCTTCGCTGACGGTGTGCTGGATGGAATCGCCGACGCGGACCTTGACCGTGGCTTCCGTCACGGCTACCCCGGCCGGACTTGACTCCACGCTCACATGGTACGCCAACCGCTCGAACCACGGCCGATACAGGCCCAGTTCCCGCTTCACGAGAAGATCGAACGAGGCCTCCGCCGCTTCGAACTCCCAGCCCTGGTTTTCCAGTTCGCACAACCGATTGAGGATGCGGGTCATGGTCGCCGGGTCGTGGGCGAGGCGGTATTTGGCCGTCTTGGCCAGGATGTTCGACCGGCCGGACAGTTCGCTGAGAAGAATTCGTCGTTCATTGCCGACCTGGGCCGGGTCAATGTGTTCGTAGGTGACCGGATTGCGATGGATGGCGTGGACGTGCATGCCGCCTTTGTGGGCAAAAGCGCTGGCTCCGACGAACGGCTGATTGGAGCGGAAGTTCATGTTGGCGATTTCGTAAACGTAGCGGGAGGTTTCGGTCAGCTGGGCGAGGCTGCCCGGCCGCAGCACCTCGTGTCCCATCTTGAGCGCCAAATTGGCGATGACGCTGACGAGATCGGCGTTGCCGCAGCGTTCGCCAATGCCATTGATCGTGCCCTGAACCTGCACGACGCCAGCCCGGACAGCGGCCAGGCTGTTGGCCACGGCCACGTCGCAGTCATTGTGGCAATGAATGCCCAGCGGGAGATGGAGTACACTGCGGGCGGCCCGAACGCCTTCGCCGATCCGCTCCGGCAACGAACCGCCGTTGGTATCGCAAAGAATCACGGTCTCCGCTCCCGCTTCTTGAGCCGCTCGGAGGGTCGCCAAGGCGTACTCGGGATTGTGTTTCCAGCCGTCGAAGAAGTGTTCAGCATCGTAGAAGACCC
Organism: Gemmatales bacterium; assembly: GCA_025055835.1. GTDB lineage: Bacteria > Planctomycetota > Planctomycetia > Gemmatales > HRBIN36 > JANWWR01. Next base: position 43,589 of record JANWWR010000216.1, read on the forward strand.
TGCGGCCTTGCGAACGCAGAAAGGCCACGGAGTCGGTGATCATTCGCAAGTTCTCTTCCAGCGAAACGCCGAGCACCTCGGTGACGTGCAAATCCCAGGTCTTGCCGACGAGGGTGACGACCTGGGTGCCGCTGTCGAGCAAGGCCCGCAGGCCGACATCGTCTTCCGCTCGCACACCCTTCCGGCGGGTCATGCCGAAGGCGACGACCTGGGCATGACTCAGATCGAGATGGCGTACTTCCTGAAAATATTCCTGGTCCTTCGGATTGGAGAGCGGGTAGCCGCCTTCGATGTAGTCCACCCCCAGTTCGTCGAGCCGTCGCGTGATGAGGAGCTTGTCCTGGAGGGAAAAGTTGACGCCCTCGCCCTGGCTGCCGTCGCGGAGGGTCGTGTCGTAGATCTGAATGCGGCTCATGGATGCTCCGTGGGGGATTTAAAGCACCAAGCCCTGCGGCCGTCGAGGACCACAGGGCTTGGTTAATTCTGCTCGTTTCTGTACTGGGTTCCCGCAGTCCTCGTCAGCCGCTCCCATAGTCGTGGCGCACTCCCTGCGCCGCGATAATGGCGATCGGAATGGGATGAGCAGTGTTCATAGACAGCCCATCTGGGACCGTGGAAAGCATCAGCATGTTTGTGCAAGATTAGAAAACTGCCAAGCTGATGTCAAACCTTCCCTGGCAAATCACGACGCCGAGTCCTGCGGGATGATGCCGCGATGGGCGAGAAACCGCAATAGCGTGGCGGCTGCGTCCTGGGGACTGAGCTGGGATGCGTCCAAGGTCAGTTCGGGCTTGAGCGGCGGTTCGTAGGGGTCGTCGATGCCGGTAAAGTTTTTGATCTGACCAGCGCGGGCTTTCTTGTACAGTCCCTTGGGATCCCGCTGTTCGCAGGTTTCGATCGGCGTGCAGACGTACACCTCGATGAACGGCAGATTGCCCTGTTCGTGCAGATGCCGGACGTTGTCCCGGTCCTTGCGGTACGGGCTGATGAAGCTGGTCATGGTGATGAGGCCGGCATCGGCGAAGAGCTTGGCCACCTCGCCGATGCGGCGGATGTTCTCCTCGCGGTCCTCGGCGGAGAAACCGAGGTTCTTGTTCAGCCCGTGGCGGATGTTGTCGCCGTCCAGCACATAGGCCAGTCGGCCACGTTGGACCAGGGCGTGTTCCAGCGTGTAAGCGATGGTGCTTTTTCCGGAACCACTCAGCCCCGTGAACCAGATCGTGCAGCCCTTCTGACCGAGGAGCTGCTGGCGGGTTTCCCGTTGGACGTGGCCTTCGTGCCAAGTGATATTCGTTGCTTTTACCTGAGTCATGCCGCCTGTTTTAGCGAGTGGAAGGCGCTTCGGAAACGGGGTCAGGGGCGAAAGCGAGCCTCCCAGGTGGTGCCGTCCGAGAGGCGGATTTCGAGGTGCTTGGCGTTGAGGCGGAAGTAGCCGATGCGGCCCAGGAAATACTCCGCCAGTCCGCGGGTTTCCACCCGAGCCTGGCGCTGGCCGACGCGATGGACGAACATCAGCCGGCTGCCGTCGGTGAACGTGACTCGGGCCTCGCTGAAGGCAGCATCGAGCACTTCGATGGAGGAAAACGCGGCTCGCCATTCCTCGGCATCGGTCATGGCCGTCAGGCTAGCAGCTCGTAAAGCAATCTGCAACGAACCGCAGACTCCGATCCCGTTGCCCCTCACGGAGCCGATCATGCAGCCACACTGGATCGCCGAACGCATGTCCCGCATCCAGGCCTCGGGCATCCGCAAGGTGTTCGACCTGGCAAAGACGCTCACCGATCCGATCAATCTGAGCATCGGCCAGCCGCATTATGACGTGCCAGAGGCAGTCAAGGAGGCGGCCATCGCGGCGATTCGAGCGGGTCACAACGGCTACACGATGACGCAAGGCATTCCCGAATTGCGGCAACGGATCGCGGAGCGGATTCTGAAGGAGCGGCCGGGAGCAGCCTCGGACTTGGGCAAACGCGGCCTGCTCGTCACCAGCGGCACCAGCGGCGGCCTGGTGTTGGCCCTGCTGACCACGATCAATCCCGGCGACGAGGTTATCATCTTCGATCCGTTCTTCGTCATGTATCCCCATCTGGTGACCCTGGCCGGCGGCGTGCCGGTCTGTGTGGACACCTACCCGCGCTTTCAGATCGACGTGGACAAACTGAAAGCCGCTTTGACGCCGAGGACCAAGGCGATTCTGTTCAACAGCCCGGCCAATCCCACCGGAGCCGTTGCCGACCGGGAATCCGTCCAGGCCCTCGCGGAGTTGGCCCGGGAACGGAACCTGCTTCTGATCAGCGATGAAATCTATCGGCTGTTCACCTACTCCGGCCGGTTCGTCAGTCCGTTGGAGTTCAATGAAGACGTGCTGGTTGTCGAAGGCTTCTCGAAGACGCACGCCATGACCGGCTGGCGGCTGGGGTTTGCTCACGGACCTGCGCCGATCATCGAAGAGATGGCCAAGCTCCAGCAGTTCACCTTCGTCTGTGCCCCCAGTCCGATGCAATATGCCGGGCTGGCTGCCTGCGAGTACGACACCAGCGACTGGACGGCGGAATACGCCCGCAAGCGCGATCGCCTCGTCGCCGGGCTGCGCGACCACTTCGAGATGACGGAACCGCAAGGGGCTTTTTATCTGTTTCCCAAGGCCCCCTGGGGAACAGGAACCGAGTTTGTCACCGAGTGCATCCGCAATAATCTTTTGGTGATTCCCGGCAACGTCTTCAGCCAGAAGGACACCCATTTCCGCATCAGCTACGCGGCCGATGATTGGACCATCGACCGGGGCATCGAGGTGCTGGTGCGATTGGCTCGGCAGAAAGGACCGCGTCCCGACTAAAGATAGTTTTGGTGAGCGCCTCGGAGAAGTGCCGGAAACTGGCCATGTCTGCGTGGCTCAGTACATTCACCGGGGATGCGGACCACAGGGAGTTTGAGGAGCTGAACCTACATGTCCACGGTCGCCACGCCGGTTCCCAAGTCCGGGTTCGGGGCCACCGCCCGACGCGACGCCTGGTGGCTGGAGCCTCTCGTCACCTTCGTCGTCTTCACCTGTTTCGTCATCTACGGCAATCTGGCCGTGTTTTGGCCGCAGATTTTCGGCCACCCGTACTTTGAAATCCGCCAAAATGCCGAGGGCCAGATCGACTGGGAAAAAGGCGAGGCGGTCGCTCCCTATCTGGCCCCGTTCTATTCGCCGCTCATCTACGATCCGCACAGTCATCACGCCTGGATTCAGGCCGAAAAGCCGTCGTGGTGGCCGAGCTGGATGCCCTTCTCGTCGGCGATGCTGATCCTGATCTTCCCGCTGGGCTTCCGCTTCACCTGCTATTACTACCGCAAGGCCTACTATCGGGCTTTCTGGGCCGATCCGCCGGCCTGTGCCGTCGGCGAACCGCGGACAGGTTTCCGCGGCGAGAACCACTGGCCGCTGCTGATTCAAAACATCCATCGCTATTTCCTGTACGCCGCCATCGTGTTCATCTTCTTCCTGAGTTGGGATGCCATCTCGTCCTTCCGCTGGCCGGTCGTGGAGAACGGGAAGCGCGTCGGCTGGACGTTCGGCGTTGGCCTGGGCACGGTGCTGTTGTGCGTTAACGTCGTCCTGATTGCGTTGTACACGTTCGGCTGCCACTCTTTCCGGCACCTGGTGGGCGGTCGGCTCAACTGCTTCAGTTGCCCGATCAATGGCTTGTACAAACCGACCACGAGTTACAAGGTGTGGACCTGGGTTTCACGGCTCAATGAACACCATCAGCTTTGGGCCTGGTGCTCGATGCTGTGGATTGGATTCACGGACCTGTATATCCGGCTGTGCGCGATGGGTGTCTGGTCCGATCCGCACGTGACCCTGTGAACACGAAGAGGCCGAGGCGGCTTAACCATCTAAGCAAGTGAACCATGAACATCCAGACCTACGAACATGATGTGATTGTGGTGGGGGCCGGGGGCGCGGGTCTGCGGGCGGCCATCGAGGCGTCGGCGGCGGGGGTCTCGGTGGGTCTGGTGTGCAAATCGCTTTTGGGCAAGGCCCACACGGTCATGGCCGAGGGGGGCATCGCGGCGGCCTTGGCCAATGTGGACGAGCGGGATAATTGGAAAGTTCACTTCGCCGACACGATGCGCGGCGGACAGTACGTCAACAACTGGCGGATGGCTCAGATCCACGCCCAGGAGGCCCCGGACCGGGTTCGTGAATTGGAAGCCTGGGGAGCGGTCTTCGACCGCACTCCCGACGGCCGCATCTTGCAGCGCAACTTCGGCGGACATCGCTATCCGCGGCTGGCCCACGTCGGCGACCGCACCGGCCTGGAAATGATCCGCACCTTGCAGGACCACGGCATCCACCAGGGTATCGCCGTGTACATGGAATGCACGATCATCAGTCTGCTCAAGGACGGGGAGCGCGTCGTCGGGGCGCTGGGTTACTACCGCGAGAACGGCCGGTTCGTCGTTTTCCACGCCAAGGCCGTGGTGTTGGCCACGGGTGGCGTCGGCAAAGCGTACAAGATTACCAGCAACAGTTGGGAGTACACCGGCGATGGCCATGCCCTCGCCTATCATGCCGGGGCGGAGCTTCAGGACATGGAGTTTGTCCAGTTCCACCCGACCGGCATGGTCTGGCCGCCCAGCGTCCGCGGCATTCTCGTGACCGAAGGCGTCCGCGGCGAAGGCGGCATCCTGCTCAACAGCGAAGGCCGTCGCTTCATGTTCGATGACATCCCGGAGAACTATCGCAATCAGACAGCCAAGAACGAAGAAGAGGGCTTCCGTTACTGCCTCGGCGACAAGAACGCCAACCGCCCCCCGGAACTCCTCACCCGCGATCACGTGGCCCGCTGCATCCGGCGGGAAGTCAAGGAAGGGCGGGGCAGTCCGCATGGCGGCGTCTATCTCGATGTCTCGTGGATGACCAAGCCGGGGGCTTTCAGCAAGTTCAAGGATCCTGAGTTTGTCCGCTCCCGCATCAAGGATCCCGTCGAGCACATCAAGAAGAAGCTGCCGAGCATGTATCACCAGTTCAAGGAACTCGGCGGCCTGGACATCACCAAGGAGCCGATGGAAGTCGGTCCGACGACGCACTACATCATGGGCGGCATCCGCGTGGACCCTGACACGCAGATGAGCCGGGTTCCCGGACTCTTCGCCTGCGGCGAGTGTGCTTGCGGCATCAACGGAGCCAATCGCCTCGGCGGTAATTCGCTTTCCGACCTGCTCGTGTTCGGCAAGCGGGCCGGCGAGTTCGCAGCCAAGTACGCCAAGGAGCATTCCGCTGGTCGCATCAATCCCCAGCAGGTCGAAGAGGAGATGCGAGCGGCCCTGGCGTTCCTCGACTCACCCCTGGGACAGGAAAATCCGTTCCAGGTGCAGTACGATTTGCAGAACGTCATGCAGGATCTGGTCGGCATCGTCCGCACCGAGGCGGAGATGGTCAAGGCCCTGGAACGCATTCAGGAACTCAAGGAACGAGCGAAGCGATCCTTTGCCCCGGGCAACCGCGAGTACAACCCCGGCTGGCACACGTGCCTCGACCTGCGCAATCTGTTGACTGTCTCCGAGGCGATCACCCGGGCGGCCATCGAACGGCGGGAAAGCCGCGGTGCTCAGTTCCGTGAAGACTATCCGGAAAAGAAAGCGGAGTACGGCAACCGCAACACCATCGTCAGCAAGGGACCCAACGGGGAAATGCAGTTTCGCTGGGAACCGATTCCCGAGATGCCGGCCGAACTGAAGCGGATCATCGAGGAAATGAAGTAACACGGGCACGGCGGCACGGCTGGCCCGTCCTGAGGACCGAGACGGCATGGGCAAGGTCACTTTCCGAATCTGGCGCGGCGACAAGTCCGGCGGCGATTTCAAGGATTATCAGGCCGAAATCAGTGAAGGCATGGTCGTCCTCGACGCCGTCCACCAAATCCAGGCGACGCAGGCCCCCGATCTGGCCTGCCGGTGGAACTGCAAAGCGGGCAAATGCGGTTCCTGCTCCGCGGAGGTGAACGGCAAGCCGCGGCTGATGTGCATGACCCGCATGGACACGCTGCCGCACGATCAGCCGGTCATGATCCAGCCCATGAAGGCCTTTCCCATCATCCGCGACCTCGTCACCGACGTGTCGTGGAACTACCGGGTCAACAAGCTGATCCCTCCCTTCAAACCGCGGCCCCCGGATGCTCCCGACGGCACCTGGCGCATGGGACAGGAAGAGGTGGACCGCATCCAGGAATTCCGCAAGTGCATCGAGTGCTTCCTGTGTCAGAATGTCTGCCACGTTCTGCGGGAACATCACCGCTTCGGGCAGACGGATGAGAAAGGCCAACTGACCAGCGGCCAGGGACCATCGGAAGCGGAACTTTTTGGCGGACCGCGGTTCATGATCCGCGTCGCCAGTCTGGAAATGCATCCGCTCGACACGGTGAACCGCCTGCCGCTTTTGCAGAAGGAATTGAACATCGGCCTGTGCAACATCACGAAATGCTGCACGGAAGTCTGTCCGGAACACATCCACATCACGGACAACGGCATTATCCCGCTCAAGGAACGGGTCGTGGACGAGTTCTACGATCCGCTCATGTGGGCCGTTCGGAAAGTCGGGGAAGCCCTGGGCGTCCGTCGCCGCAAATCGCTGCCGATGGTCAATCCGTGACACGGGAGTGTCACCCGATCAGAGCTGCTTTGACATGGCCGAAGTGGACCTCGATGCCGCCTTGCATTGCGCCGCCCAGGCCATCCGAGATGCCGAAGCGCTTTTGATCACTGCCGGAGCCGGCATTGGCGTGGACTCGGGTTTGCCCGACTTCCGGGGACCGGAAGGATTCTGGAACGCCTACCCGCCTTATCGCAAGCTCGGACTGCGTTTCGTCGAATTGGCCAACCCACGCTGGTTCCGTTCTGATCCCGCGTTGGCCTGGGGCTTTTACGGGCATCGCCTGGAACTGTACCGCCGCACCGAACCGCACGCCGGGTTTCAAGTCCTGCGGCAGTGGGCGGAATCCCGATCGGCGGGTTGGTTCGTCTTCACGTCGAATGTCGATGGCCATTTCCAGAAGGCCGGATTCGATCCGCTGCGTGTCGTCGAGGTTCACGGCAGCGTTCATCACTTGCAGTGTTTGCGGCAGTGCGGCATCGGCATCTTTTCCGCGAAAGCCGTTCACATCGCCGTGGACGAGGCCACCATGCGTGCGGTCGAGCCGCTGCCGAAGTGCCCCCGGTGCGACGGCCCGGCCCGGCCCAACGTTTTGATGTTTGGCGATTGGGAATGGGACGAGCGGCGAACCGCCGAGCAGGAGGGCAGACTCGAACGCTGGCTGGACGAGATTCGAGGGCGTCGTCTGGCAGTTGTCGAAATCGGGGCCGGTCAGGCTGTGCCAACCGTCCGACGCTTCAGCGAATCCGTCACCCAAATGCTGGGCGCGA
>JANWWR010000065.1 GCA_025055835.1 Gemmatales bacterium
CTTCTTCGTCCTCGACTGGACCTTTGGCCGAATCTGGTTCATCAAACCGATTCCCGATGGAGCCAGCTTTACCGCGCAACCAGAACTGTTTCTCCAGGCCATCGGTGACAACGGCTTTGCTCCCACGGCGGCAGCGGTTGATCCGCGGACCGGAGAATTGGTCGTCAGCGTCGGCGGTCGAGGAACCCGGGGGGCCGTGTATCGCATTCGCTACGAGGGAAATGAGACATTCGAAGCCCCGCCGGACGGATCACCCCGTGCTGTGCCGCAGACCGCCGCGGATCTGCTGCGATGGGCCGAGACGGGTCGGCCGGAAGAACGCCTGCTCGCTTTGCAAACGCTTCGTCGGAACGCATCTGCCTGCTCGCCGGAGCAGATTGGCCGAGCAATTCTGCCAAATGCCGGTCATGCCGACCGCTACGTTCGCCTGGCAGCAGCCGATCTGGTGCAGGCCCTGCCGAGCGAACAGCAAACCCGTCTCTTCGACGCCGCCACCGACGATCTGGCCCGTGCCACACTCCTGCTGGCTGGGTGCTTTGAAGAACCTGACCGAAGATTCCAAGCCGCCGCTCGAATCCTGACGGGTGCCCAGGCCACGCCGGAAACTCGGCTCACCTGTTTGCGAGTGATGCAGGAAGCGCTGGGCGGACTGACATCACCCGACGCAGCCGGGACCGTCTGGGAAGGCTACACGCCGCGACGCCGACTTTCGCAAGGCCTTCCGTGCAACTGGTTCCGCCTGTTTCCATGCGGGCATCGGGACGTGGACTGGGAACTCGCCCGGACCTTGGCCCTCCTTCAACCCGAGGAGCCAGGTTTCCTGAAGCCTCTGGCTCAAAAACTGACCACGGCATCGGAACCTGAAGCCGACATCCACTATCTGATCGTGATCTCGCGGCTCCGAGGCGAGCGGACGCCGGATGTGACCCGAGCCGTAGCTGAGGCGTTGCTGGCCCTGGACCGCAAACTCGATGCTCGCCAAGCCAATCGTGATCGCAATTGGCCCCTGCGAATTGCGGAACTCCATGTTCGCCTGGCGGAGAAAGACCCCGCGCTGAATCAAGCCTTAATCGAACATCCCGAGTTCGGTCGTCCCGACCATGTTCTCTTCACCCAAGCTCCGGGGTTTGATCGGAAGCACGCCGCACGTCTGTTGTGGGAAAAAGCGCGGAAGGACAGTGACTATCCGTGGTTGCCGGGATTGGTCAAGCTCGTTGGCGAACTGGACGAGGAAGCGGTCGTCGAATCCCTTCGGCGACTGTGGGAGCAGGCTGTGCTGCGGGACGCCATTCTGCCCGTGGTGGTAAAACACTTATCCGACCAAGACCGACCCTTGCTACGGGATGCTCTGGAATCGTCGAATTCAGAATCCATCCGCCTGGCCTGTGAAGCGCTGACGCGGCTTTGTCTGGAGCGCGACGGGGAAACTGCTTTGCGAGTTCTCAGGTGCTGGCGATCCTTGAGCGATTCTCAGGAGGAACGGCGGCTCCGGCCACATTTCCGAGCGGTCCTGAGCCGCGTCGCTCAGCAGGATCACGGATCGGAACTGAAGCCTTGGCTCGACTGGTTTTCCCGCACTTTTCCCGGGTTGGTCCGGCAGCTTGAGGAAATGGAGTCGGCTTCGCTGGAGAAATGGCAGGGGCGGCTTGAGAAAATTGACTGGTCCGTGGGTGATGCCCGACAAGGAAAACGGGTCTTTCAGCGTCTCGGCTGTGCGTCGTGCCATGCGGGCGGACAGGCTGTGGGACCAGACCTGCGCGGCGTCGTCAGCCGCTTTTCCCGAGACGATCTGTTCACTGCCATCGTCGCTCCCAACCGCGACGTTTCGCCGCGCTACCAGACTTCGATCATTCTCACCGCCGACGGCCGCACCTATCGGGGAACGGTCATTTACGAGGCGGCCGACGGACTGATCCTCCAGACCGGTCCCGATGCCACTGTTCGTATCTCCGCGGATCAAATCTCCGCACGCCGTCCGTCCCGGCTTTCGCTGATGCCTGCGGGCCTCCTGGACCGGTGCTCCGACCAGGAGATTGTGGACCTGTTCCATTACTTGAAGACGCTTGCTTCGCCGTAGCCATGCTTCACCGCACGGCTTCGTCGGCCTTGCTGGACGGTCTTTCGACACGGCTTGGTTTCGGTCCCGTGCCAAAGACGTAGTCCCATAGCGGCGTCGTGACGCCGTAGCAGCGTTGATCATCCTTGAAGTGATGATGCAGGTGATGCAGAACCAAGCGGCGTGGCAAGAACCGGACAGCCCAGCGGCGGTGGATGCTCCAGTGTACTGCTTCGTAGGCCAGGTAGCCGATCATGGTACCGACGAGGATCAAGCTTGCTCGCTGCCAGTCGCCCACGAGAAGCCACAGGAGGAGGAAAATCAACACGGCTACCGGAACGGTGAAGCGATACCGGGCCACGATGTACTCGGGCCGCTTCGGGTAGGCGTGATGCATGGCGTGGGAGGCTTGCACTTCCTTGAGCCAGCCGGACAACGGACGAGGATGGAAGGCGAAGGCATGGATGAGGTATTCCAGCAGCGTCCACAAGAACAGTCCCGCCATCGGCAGCCCGATCCACTCCCAGACCGACAAGCCGCCGACGACCCCGTTGACGAGCACCAGCGTGAGAACCAACGGGACGAAAAGCATCATCGGCCGCCAAATCGGACTCCAGCGCGGCCGGTGCGTCAGGCTTTGCGCTTCGGTCATGGGACGCGGTGCAGCAGCCGGGGCTTCGGTCACAGATGGTAGAGTGTCACGGAAGGCATCCATAGTCTGCCTCCTTACGCCGTATCCGGCGTCGGTTACCGAGATGGGAGCAGCTTGCGTGCGATATGAAGCCTAGGCGACCTGTTCATTGGAATTATACCCCCGTCGGCTGACGGCTCCCAGGTCTGCAAGTACCAGCGGCGTCTTTGCTCGGACCAAGCTCCCGCCGGGTAAATCCGGGAACTTACGCCCGCAGCTCGATCAACATCACGTCAGCCGGTTCACGCCCTTCCAGCACGATTTCCGGTTCGTCCTTGATCCCAGCGCCATCGCCCGTATTGAGCAGATGGTTTTCCAAGAGAACCGAGCCAGATACCACGTGAAGCCAGGCCGAATGTCCCGAAGCCAAGGCAAAACGGATTTCGCCTTCCGGCGCAAGCAACGTTCGCCAGATCCAGGCGTCC
>JANWWR010000066.1 GCA_025055835.1 Gemmatales bacterium
GACCAACATCTGCTGTCACTTCGTAGCCCGGGACTTGCGGATCGCCGGTTTTCGCGTCGTGCTCATCGAGGATGCCAGCGCCGGCATCGACGTTCCGGAAGCCGGTCTGTTCCAGGAAACGGCCCGCCAGGAAGCACAAGATCTTGGCATCGAGTATGTTGCGACGAATGATGCGCTTGCCGCTGCTCTGGACTAGGAGGAGAGGGGAGACATGGCAGAAATCTGCATATACCGATCAGCATTGTGCAGAAGCCGGGAAACAGCGCCGCGAAAATGTTGCGCTAAAATCGTTGCACAAAATGCTGGGAAGCCTGGATTTTTCGGGGGGACCGGTGGCTCAGGATGCTGTGAACCCGCGGCTCAGGACCCTGTAAAAATGTTGCGCGAAACTCCCCAGTCCAGCGTTTGTTCACCGACCGGCTTTACGTCCTCATCGAGCCGTCTCATCACTTCACCGAGCGGCGCCTTCTCTCTTCACCGAGCGGCTTTATCACCTCACCGAGCGGCCAGCGTAAGCTGGCCGTGACCCGTGCCCGGACGACTGAACCGGTCTTCCTATTTTCACTTGACCCCTGTCCCCACTGCAATTACACTAAAAATCGCTTCGATCAAGGACATCCATACCCCGCCGAGATGAGTCCCGCCATGCGACTAGCCTGCCTCGGCATATTTCTGGCCCTGCTCACCGATGCCGCCGCCGTCGAGCCGGTCGATTACCGCCGCGAAATCAAGCCCGTGCTTCAGGAACGCTGCTACGCCTGCCACGGAGCCTTGGCCCAGAAGGCCAAACTGCGGGTGGACAGTGGAGCGAACATGCTCAAGGCCGGCGTGATCGTCCCCGGCAAACCAGACGACAGCCCGCTATTATTGCGCGTCTCTTCGGACGACGAATCTGTCCGGATGCCGCCGGAAGGCCATCCGCTCAAGCCCGAGCAGATCGCCAAGTTACGGCGATGGATCGAAGAAGGGGCCAAGGTGCCCGAGGACGATGCCGAGGAACCCGATCCCCGTGACCATTGGGCTTTCCGCCCCGTGGTCCGACCCGCCGTGCCGGATGTGCAAACCGGTTGGCCGATCCGCAATCCCATCGACCGCTTTGTGGCCTGGGAATGGGAAAAGCGGGGACTCAAGCCCGTTTCGTTCGCCGACAAGCGGGTGCTTCTCCGTCGCGTCTATCTCGACCTCATCGGCCTACCGCCGACGCCGGAGCAGATCGCGGCCTTTGTCAACGACACCCGTCCTGACGCCTACGAACGGGTGGTGGACGAACTGCTCACCTCGCCGCACTACGGCGAACGTTGGGGCCGGCATTTTCTGGACATCTGGCGGTACTCCGACTGGTGGGGCCTGGGTGACGAACTGCGCAACAGCCAGCGGCACATCTGGCACTGGCGGGATTGGGTCGTGGAGAGCTTCAACGAAGACCTTGGCTACGACGAGATGATCCGCCAGATGCTCGCCGCCGACGAACTCTATCCCACCGAGCCGCACAAGCTGCGAGCCACCGGCTACCTGGCTCGGCCCTATTTCCTGTTCAACCGCACGACCTGGCTCGACGAAGTGATCGAACACACCGGCAAAGGGATCCTCGGCCTCACGCTCAACTGCGGCAAATGCCACGATCACAAGTATGACCCCTTCACCCAGACCGACTACTACTCCTACCGGGCCATCTTCGAGCCGTATCAGATTCGCACCGACCTGGTGCCCGGCGAACCGGACGTGATGAGAAACGGCCTCCCGCGGGTGTTCGATGCCAACCTCGACGCTAAGACCTACTTCCACATCCGCGGCGATGAACGCAATCCCGACAAGAACCGCGACATCGTTCCGGGGCTGCCCCGCTTTCTCGCACCTGAAGGTCTGGCCATCATGCCGGTGAAACTCCCGCCGGAAGCCTATCAGCCGATCCGCCGCTCCGACATCGCCGCGACCTATCGCAAAATGCTCGCCGACAGACTGCGCGAGGCGCACCATCGCCTGCTCAGCACCGAACTGGCCGTTGCACCGCTCGGCTTCCCGTTCACATTGGCAGCGACCTCGGCGTACCAGGCCGTTTTGAAAGTCGAGGCTGATCAGGCTCGGCTCGAAGCGGCCATTGCCGATCCGAGCAAAGCCCCCGGCGAGTTTCGCGGCACGGTCAAGACCAAGGAATCGAATCTCGATTCCGATCCCCAGGCCAAGCCGCTGCCCGACGTCAGCACCGGACGCCGAGCCGCTCTGGCCAGGTGGATGACCGATCCGAAAAACCCGTTGACGGCCCGCGTGGCGGTCAACCACGTCTGGATGCGGCACTTCGGCCGACCGCTGGTGCCGACGATCTTCGAGTTCGGACGTCGTGGTCAGCCGCCGACGCATCCCGAGCTGCTCGACTGGCTCGCCGCCGAGTTCATGGCTCCGAGTATCGGCACGGACCATGTCTCCGGTTCGGCCCGGCCCTGGTCGTTCAAGCACCTGCACCGCTTGATCGTGACCAGCAATGCGTATCGTCTCTCGTCCTCTCAGGCCGGGGCCGAGAACAACGTCCGCCTCGACCCGGAGAACCGCTGGCTGTGGCGAATGAACTCTGTCCGCATGGAAGCCGAGGTGGTTCGCGACAGTCTTTTGCATCTTGCCGGCGAACTGGATCGCACCCTGGGCGGGCCGCCGGTGCCGATCAGCCAGCAGGACGCCAGCCGCCGCCGTTCGCTCTATCTGTTCCACTCGCACAACGACCACAACAAATTCCTGGACACGTTCGACGCCCCGAACGTCCTGGAATGCTATCGCCGCACGGAGAGCATCGTTCCGCAGCAGGCGTTGGCCCTGTGGAACAGCCGATTCGCCATGACGATGGCGGGGAAGATTCTGGACCGACTGCACGAGCGGTATCCCGACGCCGACGATGCCCGGTTTGTAACAGCTGCCTTCGAGATGATCCTGGCCGTGCCGCCGCGGTCCGAGGAATTGACCGCCTGCCTGGAAACGCTTGAGGAACTGCGGAAGGTGCTGGAGTCGGTTCCGGAGGCCGAGCGGACTCGCCGCGCCCGCCTCCAGATCGTCCAAGCCCTCATCAATCACAACGACTTCATCACCGTGAGGTGAGGCAGCTCATGGCAG
>JANWWR010000071.1 GCA_025055835.1 Gemmatales bacterium
TTTCACGTCGATGAGCCATTATTGGAGGAATTTCGCAGGACGTATGCGGGCCGGAGCGATCTTCCGATTTTCAGTGATCCGCGGATCGTGCCTGTCTTCCATGCATCGGGGCCGCATATTCTCGACAATTCCCATTTCGTCGCATGGCTGGAGGCCGATCCACAGCGATATTTTGCAACCCTGCTGAACTACACTGCGCCTGCGCCTCTGTCTGAGAACGCTAAGGCTGCCTGGCAGCGGGTCAGGGAGCGGTATGTCGGGGCGATTCATGGCGAGAGCCTTGGCACCTTACACGTTGATGCCCAGGCTTTAGCAGCAAAAGTTCGCCAGGCAAAAAGTCGTCGGGACCTCGCACAGGCCTTGACAGAGGTTTACACGACGGGCAAGGCCCAGACGGAAAAAACTGTCTTCGGCCAGGAGATCGAAAGGCCCTACCGACATGCTATTCCCTGTCAATCGAGCGGCATGACGGCTTACGCGCACCTGTGCCGAGCCTGGGGAGCGGAGACGGTCGGCTATGAGAACACGGCCGTCTTGCCGTGCCTGGGCATGAGGTGGGCCTTTCTGCGGGGCAGCGCCCGGCAGTATGGTGGGATGACAGCGAATTATCGGTCCTGCAATTTCGGGGATGCGGCGACGATTTACGCCGAGAAGAATTACTTTTATGCTGCTCCGAAGTATGTTCTGGATAACTGGTACGATGCGTTTTCCGGGGCGGGGATGACCTGGTACAAGTTCGACATCTGGCATTCTTATTTCGCAGGATGCTCCCTGTTTTATCACGAACAGGGTCACGATGAGTTCTGGAAGCCGGGCGGTCAGGCGGCAGGGATGAAGCCGCTGCAACTCAGCCCCAAGGGCAAACTGGTTCATCAGTTCTTGAATCTGACCCGCAAGTATCCCGACCGGGGCGTGCCCTATACGCCGGTGGCCATACTTCTGGACCCTGCTCATGGGTGGGACCCTAATCACTACATGCCGACGCATTTCGATCTGGATCCAACGTGGAATCCTGATCTGCTGCGCTACGGCCAGCATGCGCGGATGCTACAGGAGTGGTTTTGGCTGGCTTATCATCCCTACGGGATTCGCAACTCATGGATGAATACGGGAATTAATCCTGTGTCCATTCCTGGCATGTTTGGCGACATTTTCGATGTGCTCGTGGCTGATCCGCAACGTCTCGACGGCCTGGATGCGTATCCCGTCGTCGTGCTGCTCGGGGAAATTGAGTTGAGCAAGGAGGCGGGCCAGCGGTTGCAGCGGTACGTCGAGGGCGGCGGAACGCTGGTGCTGAGTACGGAACACGTCATTGGCCCGGGTCTGGCGGAAATAGGTTTGCCTTCCCTAGGTGAAGAGGCCGAGGCCCAGGAGTGCGTCTGGGCACCGACGCAGCATCGCTTCCCTTCCCAGCGGTTTCGTTATCGTCCCATGCAGGGCCAGGGGCTGCCGCTGGTTCAGACAGGCAGTGGAGACGTGATCGCGGCTGCTGTGCCGAAGGGCCGGGGACACGTGATCTACCTGACGGTGCCGAAGGGCCTGGGCATCAACGGCTCGGCGACCCCGGCGGCGGCATTGGTTTTGGCGGCCGTGTGTCGGGACGTGGTCCCGCTTCGGGTCACGGGCGAAGTGGAATGGCTCCTGAACCGGACGGAGCGCGGGTGGATCGTCGTGTTGTTCAATCCGGACGGCAGCAACAAACCGCAGCACGGCGTTGTGCCCACGGACTACTCCCGAGCCAAGCAGGTCGCTCTGGACTGGTCCCGGCCGGTAGCGACCGCTCGGGAATGGTTCACGGAATCAGACTTAAGCGTGGAACAGCAGAAACGGGTAGTTGTCGAAGTACCGGCCGGGGCTGTGCGGATCGTCCAGGTTGTCGGCGGGCTGTAAGGCCGGGGCGATACCGTCGGCATCGTCGGCAGATCAGGCGCATCTGGAAACCTCTCCCTTCGAGGGCTTCGCGGCAGGGTCGGCATCGCAGGCAGGCACGGCGCAACCGGTGAACCGGAGGTCTGGAAAAGGCGGAGAAACGGGCAGGGCCGTCATAAGGCCGCGGAGGCTGCGCCGATACTCTGCTGTGCAGGAGACGGTCGGCCCGTGTGATCCGGTCGTTGGAACGGTTCCGCGCCGGGTCTTCCGTTCCCAGGCATCGACCAGATGGTCATTCAAGGGAGGGGCGGAGGATCAGGTCCACGGAGGGCCTGGAGCGATTCCCCCACTGGTTGATTCACGTGTTCCTGTAAGGAGGCGAGAACATGAGAATCCGCTTGGTCGCGCCGGTGATGACGGCCCTGGTTGCCTGCGTGGCAGCCAACGCCGCCTTCGCCAGTGACTGTGGCGCTGCCAAGTACGCCGGTTGTCCGCAGGCTTCCGCTTGCGATCCGTGTTGTTACGCGGCCTGTCGCGCCCAACATCGGACCTGCTACAAACTGGTGTACGACACGGTCCTGGAGAAGCGCTGGCACACCTGCTACCAGACCGTCGAAGAGTGCGTCATGAAGCCCGTCACCCGGGTCTGCTACCGGGACGAGTGCCGCACGGTCTGCAAAACGGTTTACGACACCTGCTACAAGACCGTCGAGCAGACCTGCTATAAGCCCTGCTACGAAACGCATTACAAAGAGTGTCACTACAAAGTCTGCAAGCCGGTTTACGAGACGGTCATGAAGGATTGCGTCCAGACCGTCTGCAAGCCGGTGCATGAGACGATCTGGAAGGAATGCACCTACACCATCTGCAAGCCGGTCCAGGAAATCAAGGAGTGCAAGACCTACCACCAGATCACCGTCCGGATCGACGATCCTGAAATCCGGCACTGCGAGAAGGTCATCTGCAAGCCGGTCCAGGAAACGATCTGGAAGGAATGCACCTACACCGTCTGCAAGCCGGTGCAGGAGTGCTGCGAACGGGAAGTCTGCTGCACCATGTACAAGACCGTCGAGGAGACCTGCTACAAGGACGTCGTCAAGAAGGTCAAGAAGCAGGTCTGCGAGATGAAGCCGGTTTGCAAGACGATCTACCAGGAGAAGTGCGAGACCTACTGCGTTCCGGGCCGTCGGCACTTCAAGCTCTGCCGTGAAGACGGCTGCTCCTACACGGATCCCTGCACGGGGGCCAACTGCGTCAAAAGCTCAGCCCTGCGGTTCGTGACCTGCCAGGACCCGCCAACCGTGCAGACCCGCGTGGTCAAAGTGCCGGTCCAGGTCACGGAAATGGTGCCGGTCACCCGCACCGTGGAAGAATGCGTCGTCGAGAAGGTGCCGTACAAGGTCTGCCGTCAGGTGCCCTACACCGTGGTCAAGAAGGTGCCGTACACCGTCTGCAAGATGGTGCCGGAAACCGTGGTCAAGAAGGTGCCGGTGACCGTTTGCAAGATGGTGCCGGAAGTCGTCAAGGAAACCTGCACGGTCCACCGCTACCGGGACGTGACGGGTGCCTATGTCGATGAGAAGGGCGTCGCTCACGATCAGCCGGTGGAAGGGGCCAAGTTCGTCGAAGGGGCCAAGATCGAGCGGGTCCATACCTACACGGTCTGCAAGATGGTCCCCGAGACGGTGGTCAAGAAAGTGCCGGTGACGACCTGCCGCATGGTCACGGAACAGATTCACAAGCAGGTGCCCGTGACGGTCTGCAAGATGACCTACGAGGACTGCGTCAAGAAGGTGCCGTACACCGTCTGCAAGATGGTGCCCTACACGGTGACCAAGCAGGTGGCGGTGTGCGTGCCGCGGCAGGTGCAGACGACGGTCGTTTGCAAGGTGCCGTACAAGGTCACCGAGATGGTGCCGGTCAAGGTCTGCAAGAAGGTGCCGGTGAAAGTGTGCGTCGAAGTGTGCAAGCCGGTCTGCCGGAAGGTGCCCGTGGATGTCGTCGAGTGCGTCTGCGATGAGCCTCGGTGCAGCATCCTGCACAGCTGGGTGGAGCGTCTCCGCTGCCTGCTGCACAGCCACGGCGACGCCTGCTGCCAGCCGGTCTGCTGCGAACCGTGCAAGCCGGTCTGCGTGGCCAAGCCGGAGTGCCCGCCGGTCTGCTGCGACAGCGGCTGCCAGCCGGGCCTCTTGCATCGGCTCTTCGAGCGGCTGATGTGCTGCTTCCCCAGCTGTGATGACTGCTGCGTCAGCGGCTGCTCCAGCTGCGGCGGCGACACGCAACCCACGCCCCCGGCCCCGGCTGCCGAAAAGCTGCCGGCTCCGACGGCCAAGTAACCCTTGAGTGACCGGACCTGCCGGTTCGGTTCTCGCCATCAACACGCGGGGCGAGCCTTCCTGGGAAGTGCTCGCCCCGGCGTCTTTTCAAGTCACGCTTGAGGAACCGACCCCCTGCTTCATTCGGTGAACTCGCGTTTCACGATGGCCCAGCAGCGCGGATCAGGGCCGAGGTCTTTCCCGGTCAGTTCCCGCAGCGCGAAGAGCACCGGACCATGATGCTGCGGCTCGGTCAGCTTGGCGAAATCTTCCCGCTCCTTGGGTGTGGCGGGGCGGAGCATGAGCAGGTAATCGAAGCGTTGCTGTCCCGGCCAGGCTCCCGAATCGGGAACCGTCAAAGTCACCGAGAAATCCTGCCGCAGCCGGGTGACGTCGGCCCGGACCAGGGCTTCTCCCAGGGCGTAGTACGCCGGGGAGCGGACGTCAAAGCCTTCGGGCAATGGTTGACCGGGAACCGGAGCACGGCTGACCAGGAGGCCATCGGGATTATCCGTGGGTTTATGGCATAAGAGGCAGTTCGCCAGGTGATTGATCTTGACCATCTCGACACGCAGCGGTTCGCCGCGGAAGGAATCGAGCGGCACCAGGTTCTGCAAGTAGGACGGTTTTTCCTTGCGGTCCTGCGGATAAATGATCCGGGGATCCTTGGGGTTTTCGAGCATTTCGATTAACTTCGGAACGGCCTTGCGGTCTTCGAGCGCGACCAGGGCCTCGGCGGCATGTTCCGCAGCGGGCAGCCACGGGTACATCAATCCGTCGAGCAGCTTCTGGCGATAGCTCTCGATGGGCCGGGTCCTGAGCACTTCAATCGCTGCTTCCCGCACCTGGGGCGAGAGGTCAAACATGGCCATCCGTACCAGGGCATCCGTGGACTTCTGACACGGGATGTCCCGCATCATCTCGACCAGAAACAGGCGGAGGTCCTTGGTCTCCGGCTCAAGAATCTGACAGAGCGTCGATATGGCTTCGGGACGATACCATTCGCCGCGCTGGTTCTGAATCTCATCTCGGAAGATGTTGATATCGAGCCGATTGTCGGCGACGCCACCGAACAAACCAAACCGCCCGAACCGCCCGCCCAGACTCTCTTTGTTCGTGGCTTTCGCCAGGGCCTTACGCAATTTGCGTGACAACACGTCGAGTTCCTGGGCTTCATCCGGCGGGAAGAGGCTTTCCACTTCGCCTTTCAGACCCGGCAAATGTTTCTTGAACTGGACCTGGCTGGAAATGACGTAGGGCGGCGACTTCAGCGGCGAGGTTTGCTTTTCCAAGTCCTTAGGATCCGGCAGATCTGCTTCAAAAAGGCGGCGAAATCGCGAGGTTGTTGCCTGTCGGATCCAGGCCGGGTTGATCAGTAAATCGGGGACCTTGACCAGTTCAGCCCGGACCTGCGACTCAGGCAATTCGCGGATGCGCTTGAACTCCCGCGTCGGAGAACGATTGGGCGTCGCGCCCAGGACGCTGATTTTCGGAGGGGACTCCGGCTCGTTCTTGTCGGCGATGCGGGGCGATTCCTCCTCAGGAACGGGCTGCTTGGGTGGCTCAGCAGCGGGCGGCGGATCATTTTTGGCGGGGGCAGGCGGAGTCTCCGGCTTGCTCTCCTCCTGTTCTTTGGGAGCAGGCGGCGGTGGTCCCTGGACGGGCGGTTTCTCCGAACGAGGCGGCTCGGCAGGCGGAGCCGGCTCCTGTTTCGGCGGACCCTCGGGTTTCGGCTCCGGCTTTTCGGATTTCACCTGTTCGAAACTTCGTCTCTGGACAGGGGCGGAAGGTTGTTTCAAGACCTTCCTGTCGTCCCCGTTAAAGTTCTGCTCGGGGGCTGGAAAAACTTGGACAGGAGGATTGTTCCGCGCTACCGCAGTGTTTTCCGACTTTTTGACGTGAAACCAATAATACCCACCACCCAGGGCGGCGGCGGCGACACCGATGCCGAGGCCGATCACAGTCAAAGCCACCTTCAAGCCGCGTGAAGGACCGGACGAAGCGGCGAGGGAACTCAGGGAAGGAGCGACTTCGGTCTGAAAGCTGTGCTTGCAACGGGGACAGACAAGCGGTTTCGATAGATCAAGCCTCACGATTTTTAAAGAAGCCGAACACGAGGGGCAACGGATGTGGGCGCTCATTGGGCGACCTCCTCAATAGAACTTCCGGGTTTGGCGATTATACCATCGAAACGCCACCATCATATCCGCTCTATATTCGCTTGTGAACATCTAAAATTGCAAGAAACTTCATTTCTGATCTTTTGCGTGTTTTCTGCGAGATTGAGGCAGGTCGAGAACCGTAAAGGACTGCGGACAAGCCGGCCCTTTGAAAATCGCAGCTGCAAGTGACAGCGGGTTTGGGAAACCGTCGTTTGGTTGGTCAGCGGGCGGCAGCGGAGCGGTCGCGGGCCAGGGCAAGGAATTCGTCGGCCAACCGGCGTGCAAGCTGAACAGCAGCAGCACGTTCCGCCTGCCACGCATCATCCGACATTCCTGGGGCCCTCGGCGGCGTGCAGGTTTCGACATACAGCTTCGCCTTCGGCTCCGTGCCGCTGGGCCGCAGCGCCAGCCGCGCCCGGTCCCCGAAGCGGAACCACAGCACGTTGCGCGAGGCGGCGTCGGTGTCGCCTTTCCACGGACCTAGCCGACCGGCGGGATTGCGGAGGTCTTCAAACTCGGTGACCGGCAAACCTGCCAGGACCCGAGGCGGATCGCGTCGCAGGGAGTCGAGCAGGGCCAGCATCTGCTGTTTGCCGAGAATGCCGCTCATGGCCAGCGTCCTCGGTTCGCTGTGAAAATAGCCGAACTCGCGGTAGATCTCTTCCAGATAATCCACCACGGTTCGGCCTCGACGTTTTTGATGCAAAGCCAGTTCAGCCAGCAACAGGGCGGCCCCGGCGGCGTCCTTGTCTCGAAGCTCGGCTGTCGTGAGAATCCCGTGGCTCTCCTCGCAGGCAAGAATCAGGTCCTCTGGCCGCGCCTGCACGTCTTCATAACGGCCCGTGTCTTCCAGGCAGCGCAGCACATGGGCGATGTATTTAAAGCCGACGAGCAGGTTATCCACCACCTGGCAATTGAACTTTCGGGCGATGCGAGTCACTAACCCCGTGGTCACCTCGGTCTTGATGACCAGAGGCGAGGGCGGCAGCCGTCCTTGATCGGCCAGGGATTGCAATTTGAAATGGGTCAATATTGCGGCGATCTCATTGCCGGTTAAGTACTGCCAATCGTCGGTGGCCAGCGGCTGAGCTGGATCGGGTCGGCGTCGGGGAGCCAAGGCCCCGATGCGGTCGGCGTCGGGATCGGTGGCCAGGACCAGTTGCGTTTCCGGTCGGGACAGGGCAACGGTCCGGGCGGCCTCGAAGGCGGCAGGGACTTCGGGATTGGGCGAAACGACGGCGGGGAAGCGGCCGTCTGGCTCCATCTGCCCCGGCACGGGCAGCACTTCGTAGCGCTGCCGTTCCAGCAGTTCCTTCGCCGTCATGCCTCCCACGCCATGCAGCGGCGTGAAGACCAGGGTGCATTCTCCCGGTCGGGCCGGGCCAAGCAGACTGCCACGCTCCAGCAGCCGCAGGTAGGCGTCGTGCATGTCGCCTTCGATGATCCGCAGAAACGGACTGCGTTGCACCTCGGCCCAGGGCAAGCTGTGGATCGTCGTCACCTGGTCCACGAGATCGGCCATAATCTGATCGTCCGGCGGCACCGGCTGACCGCCGCGTTCGTCGTAAAACTTGCCGCCGTTGTCATCCGGTGGATTATGCGAGGCAGAGATGTTCAGGCCGCCGTGGGCGCGGTAGTAGCGAATGGCGAAGGAAAGTTCCGGCGTGGCCAGATACCGCGTCGAATCGGCGGGCAGCAGATAGCTGATGATGCCGTTGGCGGCGTACACCCCGGCGGCACAGCGGGCCAGGTCCCGGGAAGTCAGGCCGAGCAGGGGATTGGGCAGGCTGGGATTGTACTGACGGCGAACGTCGTCGAATCGGCGGACATCGTAGGCCAGCACCACGATGAGCGGTTCGACGTTGGGAAAGCGTTCCCGCAGGTATTCGCAGTGACCCTGGACCGAGGCGGCCAGGGTCCAGGGGTTCATGCGGTTGGGACCGATGCCAACGGCTCCGCGCCGGCCGCCAGTCCCGAAAGGCAGCACCTGATAGAAACGGTCGAGCAGTCCCGCCCACTGCTCCTGCTCAATCAACCAGAGAATCTGCGGCCGATAGTCCGCGAACTGAGCCTCGGTTAACCACTGCTCCAGGTATTTCAAAGCGCGTTGTCGGAGGGATTCCTCGACATCGAGTCGGGCAAAGCCAGCGGCAGCCTGGGCCAACGGTTCCATGATGCAGCAAAACTCCCATGCGGAAGAAGTAACGGGATGTCGGTTCACGCGGCAGTTCGGCCGTCCACCTCCTCCAGGCGTACTACCAGATCACCGGAATCCACATGGGTTCCCGGACGCACCAACACCTCGGCTACCTTGCCGGTCCGCTCGGAATAGACCGTCGTTTCCATCTTCATCGCTTCCAGGGTGAATAGTTTCTGTCCCTTGGCGACCTGTTCCCCCGCGGCCACGGTGACGTTGACCACCAGTCCCGGCATCGGTGCGCCGACGTGCAGCGGATTGGTCGGATCGGCCTTGGGGTGTGCTCGCGCTTCGGAGGCGAGCTTCCGATCCAGAACGAGCACCTCCCGCGGCTGACCGTTCAACTCGAAGAACACCAGCCGCCGTCCATCCTCGTGGGGATCGCCGACGGTCAGGAACTTGATGATGAGCGTCTTGCCCGGTTCGATGTCCACGCTGATCTCTTCGCCCGGTTCCAGACCGTAGAAGAACGCTGGGGTTGGCAGCACGCTGGTATCGCCATACTTGCGTTGATGTTCCACGAAGTCAGCAAAGACCCGCGGATACAACAGCGAGGTGATGACTTCCTGGCTGGTCGGAGGACGCTTCAACACGGCTTCGAGCTTTTTCGCGGTTGCGTCGAAGTCGGCAGGAGGCAAGGTCGCTCCGGGACGTTCGGTCATCGGCTTGCGATTGCCCAGGATGCGCTTTTGCAGCTTCTCCGGGAATCCCCCGGGCGGCTGGCCGAGACGGCCCTCGAACAGTTCGACGACTGATTCAGGGAAGGCCAACTGTCGGTCGCTTTCGAGCACGTCCTTCGGGGTCAGATTGTTCCCGACCATGAACAAGGCCATGTCGCCGACGACTTTCGAGGTCGGCGTCACCTTGATGATGTCGCCGAACATCTTGTTGACCTCGGCATACATGGTGCAGACTTCCCGCCAGCGGTTGGCCAGGCCCATCGCCGCCGCCTGCTGCTGCAAGTTGCTGTACTGACCGCCGGGCATTTCGCACTGATACACGTCGGCCGTGGGGGCCAGTTGTCCCGACTCGAAGGCGGCGTAGTAGGTGCGGACCTGTTCCCAGTACTCGGCGGCCTGCTGAAGCGCGTCGGCGGGCAGTCCGGTGTCGCGGGGCGTGTTGCGGAAGGCGTCCACCAGGGCGTTGAGGTTCGGTTGGCTGGTCAGGCCCGACATCGGGGCCATCGCTCCGTCGATGATGTCCACCCCTTCTTCCGCCGCCAGGACATACGCCCCCGCCTGCACCCCGGCACAGTCATGGGTGTGGAAATGAATCGGCACGCCGACTTCCTGCCGAAGGGTGCGAACCAGAAGTTGAGCCGCGTAGGGCTTGCACAACCCTGCCATGTCCTTGATGGCGATCAGGTGCGCGCCGAGTTTTTCCAACTGCCTGGCCAGTTCGACGTAATACTTCAGGCTGTACTTGGGTCGATTCGGGTCGAGGATGTCGCCGGTGTAGCAGATGGCCGCCTCGCACAGCATTCCCGTTTCCAACACGGCCTCCATCGCCGGACGCAGGTTTTCGACCCAGTTGAGGGCGTCGAAAATGCGGAACAGGTCGATGCCCGCCTGGGCTGATTCCTTGACGAAGGCCCGGACGACGTTGTCGGGATAGTTCGTGTAGCCGACCGCGTTGGCGGCCCGCAGGAGCATCTGGAAGAGAATGTTGGGAATCCGTTCCCGCAGCTCAGCCAGCCGCTGCCAGGGGGATTCCTTGAGAAAGCGTAGCGCGGTGTCAAAGGTGGCCCCGCCCCACATTTCCAGGGAGAACAAACCGGCGAGCTTCTCGGCGTAGTGCGGGGCGATCTGAAGCATGTCGTAGGTCCGCATCCGCGTCGCCAGCAGCGACTGGTGAGCGTCCCGGAAGGTCGTGTCCGTGACGAATAGCTGCTTCTGATCGCGGACCCAGCGGGAAAACGCCTCAGCTCCCAGGGCGCGGAAGCGGTCCCGCAGACCCGGTGGCCGAGGCTGCGGTTTGCGAGGCCGATGCGGGATCGCCCAGGAGCTTTCCTCGCTGCTGGGGGCGGCGGCTGCGGGTCGTTTCGCCGTCGCCGGCACGTTCGGATTGCCGTTGACGATCACCTCGCCCAGGTAGGTCAGCAGTTTCGTCGCTCGGTCCTGGCGGGCTGGCAGCTCGTACAGTTCCTTCGTTTCGTCAATGAACCGGGTCGTGAAATCGCCGGTGAGGAACTTCGGATGCGTGACGAGATTGATGAGGAACGGAATGTTCGTCTTGACGCCGCGGATGCGAAATTCCTGCAAGGACCGCTCCATGCGTCGGACGGCGTCGATGAAGCGGCGGCCATGAGCAGTCACTTTGACCAGAAGCGAATCGTAGTATGGCGTGATGACCGCACCGCCGAAGGCTGTCCCGGCGTCGAGCCGAATCCCCATGCCAGCGGCAGAGCGATAGTGGCTCAATCGCCCATAGTCCGGCGTGAATCGGTTGGCTGGGTCTTCGGTCGTCACCCGGCACTGGATCGCATGGCCGAACGTCTGCACCTGCTCTTGCGAACCCAGACCGATTTCAGAATCGGAGAGCGGATAACCGCAGGCCACGAGAATCTGACACTTGACGATGTCGAAGCCGGTGATCGCTTCCGTGACCGTATGTTCCACCTGGATGCGGGGATTCACCTCGATGAAGTAGAACTCGTTACGGTCCACATCGACGAGGAACTCGACGGTGCCGGCGTTGTCGTACTGCACGGTCCGTCCGATGGCGAGAGCGGCCTCGAGGATCTGCTGGCGGATCCTGGGGTCGAGGTTCTGGGCCGGGGCGATCTCGACGACCTTCTGATGACGACGTTGCAGGGAGCAATCCCGCTCGTAGAGGTGTACGAGATGGCCATGCTGGTCGCCCATTAATTGCACTTCGATGTGCTTGGCCCGCGGAATAAAGCGTTCCAGGAAAACATCGGGGATGCCAAAGGCAGTGCCGGCTTCGCGCTGGGCCTGCTCAAGAGCGTCCTTGAGGTTTTCCGGTTGCAAAGCGACCCGCATGCCACGTCCGCCGCCGCCCATCGCCGCCTTGACGATGACCGGATAGCCAAGACGCCGGGCCAGATCAGCGGCTTCGTCGAAGTTGCGGACCGGTTCGCTGCTGCCGGGCAGGATCGGCACTCCCGCCTTCTCAGCCAGTCGACGGGCCTCGACCTTGTCGCCTAACTGTTCCAGGATTTCCGTGCGCGGTCCGACAAAGATCAGCCCCGCGGCCCGGACGGCCCGAGCGAAGTTCGGGTTCTCCGAGAGGAATCCGTAGCCGGGATGGATGGCATCGACTTCGTGCTCCTGGGCGATTGCCAGGATGCCTTCGATGTCGAGATATGCCCGGATCGGCTCGCCCACCTTGCCGACGCGATAGGCTTCGTCGGCCTTGAAGCGATGGAGAGCGAAACGGTCTTCGTAGGAGTAGATCGCCACAGTGCGGATGCCGAGTTCATGGGCCGTGCGAAAGACGCGGATCGCGATCTCGCTGCGATTGGCGACCAGAAGTTTGCGAATCGTCAGAGGCATGGGTGGTTGTCGAACATCCCTCAGGTAACAAAAAATCAGATCAAAATCGGCTTGTCGAGCAGGCGTCGCACCACGGCGAACTGCCCGGCGTGCATCATGGGATGGTTGCCCACAAGCACCAGGCAGGCTCCGACCGTCGGGGCGACCCGGCGAAGC
Source organism: Gemmatales bacterium (assembly GCA_025055835.1). Taxonomy (GTDB): domain Bacteria; phylum Planctomycetota; class Planctomycetia; order Gemmatales; family HRBIN36; genus JANWWR01. Next base: position 12,215 of record JANWWR010000071.1, read on the forward strand.
GGTTCGGGACCGGGTTTGTCCAGGTCGGCATCAGCGAGATTTGCCAGGGCTTTTTTCGTGGCGGCACGCTGCTGATCGAAGATTTCGAGATAAGCGGTCTTGCTCAGGAAACGGGCGGGATCGTCTACGCCAGCAGCGGCCTTGTCGTGGTTCTCAGCGAAGCCGGGCGGCAGCGGTGGCATGGAACCGGGAGCGATCATGTTCATGATCTGATGTTCGCTCGTGATCAAATGGCCGAGCTGCCAAGCGAGGTGATTCGCCTTCGGAGCCGGTCGGCGGAGCAGGTCCGCGTCGCTGAGGTCGCTGACGTAGCTTTTGAGTACGAACAGCCCCATTTCCAGATTGAGAAGCAGTGCGTCTTTGGTGGTCACAGGTGTCTCCTGGATGTACCTGGGGGCTGACTCCCTCGGCTCGCCTCAGACCCGAGGGCTGACGCCCCCGGCTCGCCTGATACAAACGCGGACGCCCTTGGTGTCACTGAGCGATTGGTTCGTTTGTCCATCTTCGGAGAGCGGTTTGCCGATGTCCAGAGCGCCTGTCCCAGGGCGAGAAGACGCTGTGTAACGAGCGTGAAAGAACGACGGCCTGACAGGATAAGAACACCGTTGCCGATTCCACCAAAAACGACCCGCTCACGGACGCAAGCAGCGTAGCGAAAAGTCCAAGGGAAGCGTCTCGCTGAGCATTCCAGGACAGTTTTTCCGCACCGTTTCCTTTTGCCAATCTTCTCCCATCGGGCACATTTTCCACAGACCGTTGGCCGGTCCACGCCGTCTCGGCGACGAGCGGCCTCCCAGATGTCCCACGCGGATGTCTGCGACAAGGGCCTTTCTCTGCGACGTGACCACGCTGTCACGTCGTTCGGGCGATAGGGGCTGTCCCCCCTTGCCCCTATCGCACCTCTTTTTCGCCAGGACGGGGTCGGCCTGTGTCGGGGTTGTGTTGGGAACCGGTTGGGATCATCAAGAGGAGACCTGTGCGATGAGGCTCAAGGTTTATCTGCCGTTGCTGGCCGCTTGCCTGGCCGTGACGACCGGCGCGCCGGTGCGGGCGCATCATTGCGGTGCCGTGACCGTCGCTCCGGCGGCGTGCCCTGAAACAGTCTGCTATCCCAAGGTCCGCTACCGGACTTGCTATCAGACCGTCATCGAGGAGTGCCCGCGCTGGGTCTGCAAACCGACCTATCGCACCGAACTCCGCGAATGCCGCTACACCGTCTGCAAGCCGGTGTACGAAACCATCATGCAGGAATGCCGTTACACGGTCTGCAAGCCGGTGTACGACACGATCATGCAAGAGTGCCGCTACACTGTGTGCAAGCCGGTTTGGGAGGAGTACGATCAGGTCCGCACCTACACCGTCTGCCGACCGATCTACGAAACCCACGTCCGCGAGTGCCACGAGGTCGTGGCCCGGCCCGTTTGGGAAGTGGATCACGTCTGCCAGAAGTACGTGACCTGGAAGCCAATCTACGAAACCCATTATCGGGACGTTCCCCAGACGTGCTACAAGTACGTCCAGGACGTCTGCTACCGGCCGGTAGTGCGGCGAACCTACAAGCCGGTCTGCGAGATGCGGCCGGTGTATCGGACCATCTGCGAGTACCGGACGGAGCAGTATGTCGTGCCTGGCAAGTGCTACTCCAAGGTCGAGTGCATTCCGGGCGGCACGTTCTGCGATCCGGAAACCGGGGCCGTCTGCCACAAGCCGCCCGTTTATCGCACCATCACTTGCCAGCTTCCGCCGCAGGTCTGCTATCGGCAGGTGCCCTGCTATCGGACCATCTGCGAGATGAAACCGTTCACCCGGTACGTGCCGGAATGCCATGTCGAGCAGGTGCCGTACACGGTGACACGGTGCGTGCCCTACACCGTCTGCCGCAAAGTGCCCTACACGGTCTGCCGCATGGTGCCGGAAGAACACGTCCGCACGGTGCCGGTCCGCCGCTGCCGCATCGTCCATGAGACGATTACTCGGAAGGTGCCCTACACGGTCTGCCGCATCGTCCAGGAACCGCGGCAGGAAGTCGTCAAGTGCCGACGCTGCAGGCTGGTCCAGGAAGAATGCGTGCGGCATGTCCCCGTGACGGTCTGCCGACTGGTTCACGAGGAGGTTGTCAAGCAGGTGCCCGTGACGGTTTGCGAGATGCAGAAGGAACTGGTCATGGAGAAGGTCTGCCGCCGCGTGCCGGTGCGGGTTCCGGTCTGCGAATGCGAACCGTGCAAGCCGTCGCTGCTGGACTGCCTGCGGAACTGGTGCGCCCCGTCGTGCGATCCGTGTGCCAAGTGATCCGCCGGTCCCAACGCGGTCAAGCCTTCCCCCGACTTGACCGGAACCGGTAGCGGAACGCGAGAGCCGTGTTTTCCGCAGTTCGGCCGCGGGGCGTCGCCGGAAACCGACGCTCCGCGCGCCGTTTCGCGCGCGGCTTTCTAGAAGTGTTCTTCCGTGACTAGGCGGTAGTGCCGCGTCGCGACTCGCTCACCATGGCCAAGCCAGCTGTTCACAACATGCGACGGGAACTCTTCAACCAGCTCCGTTGCCCGGCTTGCCCGCAGATTGCAGTACGGCTTGCGGAACGGCGGAATTCCCGCCCGTCGGCAGATAGCGTTCATCGGCCGCCGCAGATTCACTTCGCGCCCGGCCCATTGCGGGAACAAGTGCTTTTCGCCCGGCACGGCCAGGTCGAACAACGCGGCCAGTTCGCGGCGCAGTTCGGGAAACAACGGAACCGCCCGGTACTTCTCGCCGGTCGCTTTGTGCGTCTTCAGGTTCAGCACCAGCAGGCGATCCGAGTCCCAAAGCACGGCATCCCAGGTAAGCGACGTGGCTTCGCCCGGCCGCAATCCGCCGATGCGGCAAAGTGCCAGCAGCGTCCGCCAGTGTTGGGACGGCGCGGCATCGAGCAGCCGTTCGTATTCCTCTTGCGTAACGAAGCGGTCTTTCTTGCGGTTCGGCCGCGTTGACACTGGTATGTCACGGAATGGATTCGCGGCCAGCAGGCCGGCACGGGCGGCGGCGCCGAGAATCTGCCGGGCGGTTCCGAGTCGGCGGCGGATCGTGTTCAGGGCCTGGCCGAGCTTGTCCCAGCGGGAGAACTGCTCGGCATCGTAGGCGGTAATCTCGCTGAGTGGCTTATCCGGCCCGAAGTGTTCGCAGAGCAGCTTGGCGACGGATTCCAGCCGATACAATGTCCGTTCGGCGGCATCGCCGCGACGCGATTCGACGTACTGGCGGCACCATTCGGCCAGCGTCGGTACGTCAGCCGCGCCGTCGGCCAGGCCGCAGCGTGCCAGGCGGGCCTTGAGCGACGGATCAAGCGACGCCAGCCAGCTGGCCGTTGCGGGCGGTACCGCCGTGCCGAGCCGCTTCGCCGTGATGATCGCCTCAACGTGCTGCCTGGCCACTTCCGCCTGGCGGCGACTCACGCGGCCGAGCCGCAGCGTCCGGCGCCGGCCGCCAAGCTGGAAGCAGATACGGAACCGGCTCCCCGGATCGCGGCAGAGGCTCGCCACGGCGTGTTCTCCCGTCAGGTCGGCTGTTGTCAACCCGCGCCCGGATCGGGCCGTATAACGCATTCTGTGCGTTCGCCTTTTTTTGTGCAGTACGTGATCGGCCTGGCGCGTCAGTACGTCCAGTGCGTTCCAAGGCCGCGTAGTGCTACTGGCCCCGCTTCCGCCAGTACTTCTCGAACAGTTCGTCCAGCACGGCATCACGGCGCGGGCGACCCTCTTTGCGGGCAATGTAGTCGCGAACGTGATCGCGGCCAGGCCGGACGGATGAACCAGCCGGGGAAACGACGCTTTCGCCGCCGCGCGGTACAGACTCCAGCCGGCTTCCTCTCGCCAGTGTCGGTAGTTTTCCCCAATTTCCCTAAGCCGCTCCGTTTCCCTGAGTTCCCCAATTTCACTCGGCAGGATGATCTTGCCCATAGGCGACTCTCCCTCTCTGCTTGTCCGGCGGCCCGACGATGCCGATGACGTTGCCGCCGCTTATATAGTAACCGGCATCGTCGGCAACGTTCACAGAATGTTCATAATACAGCAAGTCAGGTCGCACTGTCGCGACCCAAGTACTGGTACCGTTCGTTGCCGATGCTGCCGGCCGTCGCGGTACACTTCCGCCCGCTTCTGCTCGACCAGGTGCCGGACCGCTTCCCTGACCCGCTCTCTGGCCGTGCTGCTGCTGCTGGCCAGGCCGTACTTCTGCGCGAAGTAGATGACCAGGTCGCCTTGCCGGGCCCGGCCGCCCAGCCGCGTCAGCTCTTCCTCAATACTCACGGCGTCCGTTCCCGGCAGTCCGGTTTCGGCGAGAATCTGCTGGCAGAGGTTCAGCTCCGGCCAGACAATCCTTGCCGTCGCAACGCCGCCGCCGTCCACGCCCTCAATGTCGAACAGCCAGTTTTGCATGCCAGTGCCGACGTTCGAACTGGTCAGCTTCAGCTCACGCAGCTTCGGATTGCCCCGCATGCGAACGACGTGCATGAGAATACGCGACACGCCTACAAAACCAGTCGCGCCCAAGCTTTCCTGATCCCAGTCGTTGACGCGTTCCATCGGGCCGCTCTTGCGGTGATGACCGATCAGCAGCACGGCAACGTCGTTCTGCTGCGCCCAGCGTTGCAACGGCACCAGGGCGGCCCGGACGTCGCTTTCCTTGTTCGTGTCGGCGCCCGTCGGCAGGAACGCGCCGACCGGATCAATGATGATCAGCCGCAGTTGCGGCTTCGCTTCAAGCCAGCGGTCCAGCACGGCGACTTGGTCAATGCAGAACGTCGCCGGTTCAGCCAGAAACGAGATTCGTTTCAAGTCCGCGCCCGCCGCGATCAGTCGCGGCACTTGTGTGTCGGACGGATCATCTTCCAGCGAAATCACGCCGACGTCGGCGGCGTCGCCCGGCTGAAAAACCTTGTCCGGCGTTCCGCTGCTGACGCGGGCCGCAATCGTCAGCCCGATCATGCTCTTGCCTAGTTTTGGCCGACCGGAGAGCAGGCTCAGTTTCCCCTTCGCCAGAAACGGCGGCATCAGCCAGCGGATCGGCTCCGGCGTGATTGCCGCAGCGTCGCGGAACAGCCGACCCGGATCGTCTTCCTCTGGCGGCGGCTGCTCGCCGTACTTGAGCCATTCATTCAGCACTTCGTTCGGTGGATAGCGGCATACCGACGCCGCCAACTTCCGCAACTCATGCTCATCTTCCGGCGGACTGCATCGCTTGCGGTTCGCTGCCGTCAGCGTCGCGTAGATTTCATCCGCGTCGAGTCCGTACGCGCGCAAGCGACCGGCCAGGCGGAGTAGTTCATCGTGCCGTCGGCCTTGCGGGATCGTCGCGGGAATCAGCTTGTCAGCGTCGGCGGCTCCGTTCCGCTGCGTCGCGTTCTCGATTTCCCGCTGAAGCACGGCCGGCAGTTCCGGCAGGTGCTCCGGCTCCGACTCCAGCGGGACCTGCCAGGTGTACATCCCGTCGCTTGTCTGTGACGGCGCGCAAAGCACGTAGCCGTTGTCGCTCTTGGTATCGACGCCGACCGCGATCAGTCCCGTGGAATTGCCGATGCGACAGCCGACAGGCTTGCGGAAGTAATAGTGCGTTCCCTTTGGCGTTTTGCAGATTGCGCCCGCTTGTGACAGTGCCGTGGCAATGTGTTCCTGCCTGGCCCAGTGTTGCCCGTTCGGATCAACGTCAATGACCAGAAGACCGTCGCAACAGACAGCGATGTTGGCATTCGGCAGCGTCGTCAACCAGCTTGTGAGAACTGCTGGGTCGGCAGTGCCGTCTTTGACGCCGTGCTGCGTCGCGGGCAGTTTGGTGCCAGGCCGGATCGCGATGACGCAATAACCAAGTTGCGCA
>JANWWR010000112.1 GCA_025055835.1 Gemmatales bacterium
TGCCCGGGAGCAGAGCTTCTGCACCGCTCCCATGTTGTGACTGACGAACAGCACGGTCCGCCCGCCTCGGGCCACCTCCCCCATCTTACCCAGGCATTTCTTCTGGAACTGGGCGTCGCCCACCGCCAGCACCTCGTCCACAACAAGGATTTCCGGATCGAGGTGGGCGGCGACGGCGAAGGCCAATCGCATGTACATGCCGCTGGAGTAGTGTTTCACCGGCGTGTCGAGGAACCGCTCCAGCTCGGCAAAGGAGACGATGGCATCGAACTTGGCGGCAATTTCGCGGCGGGACATGCCCAGGATCGCTCCGTTGAGGAAGATATTGTCCCGTCCGGTCAATTCGGGATGAAAGCCGGTGCCGACTTCGAGCAAACTGCCGACCCGGCCGTGGATGCGGGCTTCGCCCCGCGTCGGCTCGGTGATGCGTGACAGGATTTTCAACAGGGTGGATTTGCCGGCCCCGTTGCGACCGATGACGCCGACGATCTCGCCCGGTTCGACGCTGAAGCTGACGCCGCGCAGGGCTTGAATCTCCGGTCGCTGCCCCGACCGCTCGCCCCGCAGCCACTTCCACGGTCGGCGGCACGCTTCCATCACCGCCTCGCGGAAGGTGGCGTAGGGAGCGCGGGAGCCGAGCCGATAGGTCTTGTACAGGTTCGAGACAACGATTGCTGGTGCCATGTCAGATTACGTCCGCAAAGCCCTTCTCCATGCGGCGGAAGCCGTAGGCCGCGGCGATCAGGATGATCACGGAGACCACGGCGGAGATCGCCAGGCTCATTCCGTCCACGGGCAGACCAAAACAGGCGGCCCGAAACGCCTCGATGATGCCTGCCAGGGGATTGATCGCCAGCACCCAGCGGTAACGCTCCGGCACGAGACTGGCGGGGTAGATGATTGGCGTGGCGAACATCCAGATCTGAATGAGGAACGGGATTGCATGGCGGATGTCGCGGTAGCGGACGTTCAAAGCTGAGAGCCACAGACCGACGCCAAGAGCCAGCAGGGCCAAAAGCAGCATCAACGGCACGATGAGGAGCATGCTTGGCCCCGGAAACGCTGCCAAGCCCCGCCAAGCGTACCAGAGGTGCAATGCCAGCAGCAGCGTGAAGGCAATGCAGAAGTCCACCGCCGCCGCTCCCACCGCCGAGGCCGGGATCAACAGCCGCGGGAAATACACCTTCGTGATAAGGTGAGCGCTGTTGACCAGGCTGTTGCTACCCTGGGTGACGGCAGTGGAGAAGAACAGCCACGGCAACAGCCCGGCATAGGCGAACAACGGATAGGGAACCCCGTCCGAGGGCATGCCCGCCAGCCGACCGAAGAAGAGCGTGAAGATCAGCATGGCGAACAGCGGCTGAATCACCGCCCAGAGCACGCCCAGGACCGTTTGCCGATAGCGAACCTTGATGTCCCGCCAGGTCAAGAACAGCCACAGTTCCCGGAACCGCCAGATTTCCTGGAGGTCCAGCGGCACCCAGGCGTTGCGGGGCCGGATGACGGTCACGGGTTTTGTGCCGGTCTCGCCTGGGGCGGGGAGCGATTCCGCCGAGGGCACAATCGGCGACAATGCCTCTTCCTGCTTTCCGAGAACGACGCTCATGGGGCTTGATCTCTCAACTTTCAAACGAGCTTCACGCCGCCGAGGAAAGCTCGGCATCGGCAGCTTCCTCGGCCAGCCGAACAAACTCCGTGGCCATGTCGGCCCAGGTGTGCCGACGCAGCTCCGCGGCGAGGCGGGCGAACTCGATTTGCAAGGAATGACGGTGAGCTTGCCAGTGCAGAATCCGCCGGGCCAGGTCGTCGGCATCTTCCGGGTCGGGCAGGATGCAGCAGCGAAGCGACTCCGGCAGTCGCTCGGAAACGCCGGCCCGGCTCGACACGATCACGGGCAGCTCGCAGCAGATCGCTTCGTGCACAGCCAGACCGTAGGCGTCGTGCCGGGTGGGACTGACTACGAGATCACAGGCGGCCAGGAACGACCGCATGTCGGTCAGATGGCCACACAGGCGTACCGAGGAACCCAAGCCCAGCGCCTCGGCCTGGCGTTGCCAGTAGCTCAGATTGCCGCCACCCGCCGCGAGGACCATGACGGGCATCTTTTGATCCACAAGTTTTCGGGCCGCAGACAGGAGCACGTCCAATCCTTTGTTGCGGTCCAGGCCCAGCGCCCCAACAAAGCCGACAACCAAGCCTTGATCAGGGACCTCGAACCGATGCCGGCCAAGGATTCGCTCCTCAGAACTCAGCGGGGCGTGGGCGATGGGATCTGCGCCGAGATAAACGACTTTCACTTTGCATTCGTCGAGGTCCAGCAGGCGGATCAAATCACTGCGGGTCTTCTGCGAGTTGGCGATAATCAGCCGGGCTGCGGGAAGACACTGTTTTTCGTCCCGCTTATTTCGCCAATGTTGAAACCGGCTGCGAAGCCGAAAGACAACCGGCGTTCCGACATCGCAAGGCGAGAAGGCATGGTGAACCATGTGGACCCAGTTGATGTCCGGTCCCCGGCAATTGCCTCCATTGACGACGATATGCGTCCTTGGTGATTCCGCGGTCAGCTGGTCCACGATGGGCTGGGCCACCCGCCGCAAGCGCAGCAGTCCCAGAGCCGTGCTGCCCAGCGGTCGGCGGACGAGACGGCACTGAACCAGCGGGTGACTGGCCAACGGCTCGGCCACACTGAAGCCGACAAGCAACACCCTCTTGCCCAGCCGATCCGCCAGGTGCCAGGCCAGTTCGTAGTTGGCCCGGTCCATGCCCCCGTGGCGGTGGTAGTCTCCAGCAACGATGAGCCAGTCGGGTGTCATACGTGGGAACTCGTTTGGAACCGGGCAAGGGGTTCTATTGCCATTCTTGGGCGTGATAGGTGCGGGGTTTTTGTGTTCAAATCCGGCCTAAAGGTCTCTCGACTTGGAGCACTGATGACACCCATACCCAACAACATCAAGGTGGTGCTCGGAATCGAAGTCAACGTGCCCGTGCCAATGATGGCTGTAGCCCAGCTGACCGCCGCATAGAGCCACAGGATGCGTGCGCCGGTGTCCCAGGCGGGGCTGGGTCCTCGTGCCTTCCGGCTCAGGATGGCGACAAGAAACGCAATCCAGAACGCCAAGCCGATCAACCCCAGTTCCAATGCGATGCGGCAGTATTCG
>JANWWR010000125.1 GCA_025055835.1 Gemmatales bacterium
GGCCGTCAGTCCCGGGCGGGGCTTTGGCGAGGCGGGAGAAGGCTACCTGCGGCTGGCCCTGGTGGAAAACGAACTGCGGCTGAAACAGGCGGTACGCCAGATTGGCCGCTGCCTCCGAGCCGAACCGGCATGACCCACCCGAGGTGTTTGGCTTCCAGGGACAGCTCAAGTCCAATGTTCGGCTTAAGTCCCGGGCTTGTCCAGAACCTCGCGGACCTTGGATGCCAGCGAGAAGGGCGAAAATGGCTTCTGAAGAAACTCGACCTGATGATGCAGGATGCCATGCCTGACGACGGCATCATCGGTGTAGCCGCTGAGAAACAAGACTTTGAGCTTTGGCAGCTTGGCACGGAGTAGCGCGGCAAGTTCGCTGCCATCCATTCCAGGCATGACTACATCGGTGATGAGGAGATCGACGGAGGCAGGGTAGCATTCGATCAACTCCAGCGCCTGCTGACCGCTGCTCGCTGCAAGCACGGTGTAGCCATGCGCTTGCAACACCTCTCCAGCCAACTGACGAACTCCTTCTTCATCTTCCACCACAAGAATAGTCTCATGTCCTCCCCGAAGGGTCTGGCCGGTTCCAGCGACAGCCACCTCTGCCGGCGCGTCCTTAAGTGCGGGGAAATAGAGCTTGAACGTGGTGCCGATGCCCGGCTCGCTGTAAACCTCGATGTTGCCTCCGCTCTGCTTAACAATGCCGTGAACCACTGCCAAGCCCAGACCTGTTCCCTTGCCAACCCCCTTGGTAGTAAAAAATGGCTCAAAAATCCGAGCCTTGACCTCAGGAGTCATGCCGCTTCCCGTATCACTGACCGCGAGCATGACGTAATCGCCCGGTTTCGCCTGGGCATGCGTCATGGCGTAATGCTCATCGAGGAAAACATTCCGCGTCTCAATGGTCAGTCGGCCGCCCTTGGGCATGGCATCCCGGGAATTTACCGCCAGATTAAGGAGGACCTGCGTCAATTGATCGGGATCGACACGGACCGGGTAGAGCTGGGGATCCAAAACCGTGCTTAACAAGATGTCCTCGCCGATGATGCGTCGCAGCATCTTCTCCGTTTCCCGGACCACGTCGTTGATGTTGAGCACACGAGGGGCAAGCACGGTTTGCCGACTAAAGGCCAATAGTTGTTTGGTCAAGGAAGCAGCCCGTTCTCCAGCCTCGTGAATGGACTTAATGGCTTCCCGATTGGGATCCTCAGGCGGTGTCATGGACAAGAGGAGGTCGCTGAAGCCGAGGATGATGGTCAGTAAGTTGTTGAAATCGTGGGCCACACCGCCAGCCAGTTGTCCAAATGCTTCCATCTTTTGAGACTGCCGTAATTGCTCCTCGAGAAGCCGCCGCTCGCTGACGTCCACTCCGATGCCGAGAATGCGGAGACCTGCCTCCGTGGTCAGGCGAATCCCGGAGAAAAAATGGGGAGTCCTGCGGCCGTCCTTGGCCAATACGTCCAATTCAGCCGTGGCGTGCCCCTTGCTGAGTACTTCGGTCAATGCCTCGCGCAGAATCGTAATCTGCTCCTGGGCAACGAGTTCCCAGGGTGTTTTTTGAATAAGTTCCTCGGTGTCATAGCCCGTAATGCGTTCGACGGCCTTGTTCCAGCGAACAAGCCGAAACTGCTCGTCCAATAGAAAGACCGGCCCGGGAAGGACTTCCATAAGCATTGCCTGAAACTGCCCTTCCCGGAGAAGTTGCTCCTCCAGGCGTCTTCTCTCAATGGCTGCTCCCAGGATGCTGGCAATTGCGGAAACAAAATTGGCGTCATCCTGACAGAAACTTCGTTTGCGCGTGCTGTGCGTCCCGAGAACGCCATACGGTCGCTCCTTACCCCGGATAACCACGCTGATTCCGCTGATGACGCTGTGGTCGTGCAACAGCGGCGGCCCAGAAAACCGCGTCTCGGTCCGAAGATCCTCGACGATAACTGGCCGGTCGGATAGCAGCGTGTATCCGGCCTGACTTTCCCGACCCGAACTAACCGTCGCCTTGCCCACCAAACCCTCGTGCCAGCCCACACCGGCTCGGAGAAGAAGGGATTTGCCGTCGGGTTGTAGTTCCAGCACTTTACACAGTTCGTTTTCCAGCACCTCGGCTACGGTTTCCACCGCTTGTTTCATGACTTCGTCCAGATTCGGCGTTGCCACGGCCATCTCTGCGAAGGCAGCAACCGCTTGTTGCTGCCGCAGTCGTGTCCGCAGCTGAGTTTCCGTCTGCTTCCTTTCGGTGATGTCTCGAATCACCGCAGTGAAGAAACGCTTACCGCCGCTCTCGAACTCAGCAATGGCCAAGTCGATAGGGAATGTTGATCCATCCTTCCTGCGTCCGACCAACTCTCGAATGCTGCCGATTACTTTGGCTTGGCCGGTGCATAGATAGTTGAGGATGTACTGATGGTGCTCGGTGGCAAACGGCTCGGGCATCAGGATTGCGACGTTGCGGCCGATGACTTCGGAGGACTCATATCCGAAGATGGCTTCGGCAGCCTTGTTGAACATGGCGATGACGCCTTGCGTATCTATGGTAACCAATCCATCCATGGCGACGTCCACGACGGATTGAAGGAACGCTTCCTTACGTCGGACCTCCTCTTCGTGTTGCCGTCGCTCGGTCAAGTCGCGGATGATCTTGGCATAGCCGCGCACGTGGCCGTGCTCGTCATACAGCGCTGTCAGGATGCCATTGGCCCAGAACTTGGAGCCATCACGGCGAATTCGCCATCCTTCTTCGTCGCACTTTCCTTCAGCAGCTGCTTGAGCTAGCTCTTGCTGGGGCACGTGTGCGGCGATGTCGCCAGGCTCGAAAAATGTCGCGTAAGGCTTGCCGAGGACCTCTTCCGCCTTGTATCCGGTGATGTGCTCCGCCCCGCTGTTCCAGAAAACAATCCCGCCCTGGGGATCAAGCAGAAAGATGGCATAGTCCTTGACCCCCTCCACCAAAAGGCGGAAGCGCTCCTCGCTGGCCCTCAGGGTCGCCTCGGCGAGTTTGCGTTCGGTGATGTCCCGGGTGACGATGGCAAAGCCGACATGACGACCAAAGTAGTCATGCAGGTCCGTCGTCGTAACAATGGCCCAGAAACGGGACCCATCTTTCCGAATCCTCTCCACCTCTTCCTCGTGGCGTCCCTCCCTCAAAGTGAGTTCAAATGTCCGTTGCACCTTGCCTTCCGCGACCTCCTCGGGCGGAGAAAGCCTGGAAACGTGCTGGTCCAGAATTTCGTTTCGAGAATAGCCGTAGATTCGCTCGGCACCCGGGTTCCAGCTCATGATCTTCAACGCTGGATTCACCATGAAAATGGCATAGTCCTTGACCGACTCCACCAACAAGCGAAAGGGGTCGGCCGCGTGATGGGCCAAAGCCGTTGAGAAGAGCGGATCAGGTTCGGGCAGACGGGACATGGGAAAACCTAGAGTCGTTTCGCTACGTATACCAAAAGTAGCTCTTGTCGCCTCTGTGTTATTAGTCCGATCGGCTGACCTGCTTTTCAGAATCTCCCTTCTGTCCCACTTCAAACTCTACCTGGACTTAGTCTCCTGTCAAACTGATTCACTTGCGAACAAGCGAACAACGAGGACAACATCGATCAAAGTTAATGACTTTCGCCTGGCGACGAGGTGGAACCAACCTCAAAGATACGCTGGATCCGAACCCAGGCCGTTTCTCCTTGCAGGAGCGGAGAGGATCGGCGTATGATCGGTGCCGAGTCGCGGGATCGTCCCTGATTTGGCGGTCTCGGAGCGATCCTCTTCGATAGTCAGGAGGAGCGGAGATGTTGGCCTCGGCAACCGCTAAGCCCGCAGGTTTCTGCGATGGACTTTCACGGCGGGATTTCCTTCGAGTCGGCGGTCTGAGCATGGGCTTGACGCTGACCGAACTGGCCGGGTTGCAGGCCCGCTCCGCTACCCGCGAGATGGCGTGCATCCAATTGTTTCTTGTCGGCGGGCCAAGCCACCTCGAAACCTGGGATCCGAAGCCGGATGCCCCCGCCGAGATCCGCGGCCCGTTTGGGGTGATCCGCACCGCGCTCCCCGGGGTTTGCTTCAGCGAGCATCTTCCCGGTATGGCCGCCCGCGCCGACCGCTTCGCTCTCCTGCGATCAATTTACCACGAAGAAGCTCCGATCCATGAAACCGGCTGCCAATTGCTTCAGACCGGCGGATTGAACCCA
>JANWWR010000144.1 GCA_025055835.1 Gemmatales bacterium
CCAACTCTTGATCTGGTTACCGTTCTCCATCTCCCAGAGGCGGATCGTGCCGTCCTCGCTGGCCGTGGCCAGGACGTTGGAATCAGCCCGCCAGCTCAGTTCATTGACGGCCTGGCTATGCCCTCGGAGGACGACGTATTCTCGGCCCGTGCTGGTTTCCCAGACTGCCACGCCGCCGTTGCGATCTGCCGTCGCCAGCAGAACGCTGTCGGGACTGTATTCGATGCTGTAAATCCAGTCGGTGTGCTTCTTCATCTCGTACAGCAACGAGCCGTCCTTGGTGGAAAAGACGCGGACGACCTTGCTCGGCCCGCCCAGAGCGATCTGGGTCTGATCGGAGCTGATGTCGGCGGCCAGGACGGTGTCGTATTCGTCGCCGACCTGGAAGATGCGTTCGCCGGTGACGACGCTCCAGACAACCACCTTGCCCGACTTGCCGCCGCGTCCGCCCCCGGCCAGAAGCAGACTCCCATTCCGGCTGAATTTCAGGACCTGGGGATGGCCCTCGGGAAACGGCAAGATGCCTAGAAGTTCCAACGTTTCACTGTGATAAAGCAGGATTTGCTTCTGTCCGCCGACGGCCACCAGAGGTGCCCAGGGGCTGGCCGCCAGGGCGACGACGGCATTGGCTCGGGGAGCGCGGATCACCGGATCGAGCGGCAGCTTGGTCGGCATTGGCGGCGGACCCTCCGGCTTCCCCACCGCAGCCGACGACAGGCTGATGTCGAACTTCGGCTTGTTGACGACAACCGCCTTGCTGCCCGCGTTCTCCAGACAACCCTCGGCGATCCACTTGCGAATGATCGCCAGGTGTTCGTCGGAGAGCTTATCGCCCTTGGGTGGCATGAACGGTTCCTGCTTGTGAGCTACCGTCAGGAACAAGGAACTGCTGTCCGGATCACCCGGCGACACCACCTTGCCTGAACTACCGCCCTCCATGAGCGATGTGTAAGTCGTCAAAACCAACCCGCCGCTTTTCTTGTCCGGGTTGTGACAGGCAAAGCACTTATCCCGCAGCAAGGGAACCAGATGTTCGTCGTAGGTGGTCTTCTTCGCCTTCGCTTCTTCCCCGGAGGCCGAAGCACCGGTCGCAAAGACGAACCATCCGACGACGGCGATAACCAGCAAGCGAATCGGACGAATCATGCCCTTTCGCATGGGTTTTTCCTCCCGATCGCACTTTGACCACCAGCCGGAAAGTCCCAGGTTAATGGTTGAACATGAACTCGCGGGAGTTCAGCAGCGCCCAGAAGACGTCCTCCAGGGCCTGCTTCTGATCCGGCTGCTCGGTCACCAACGCGGAGAGGCGAAGCAGTTCCTCGTTGGTCGGCTTACGGGTCAGGGTGCGGATGTAAAGCTCTTCGATGATCTCGGAGGGCATCTTTTTCTCGGCGAGCATCCGGCCCACGACGTTGCCTTCCTGCACCTTGCGGTTGACCGTGTCGCCGTTGAGCAAGTGAAGGGACTGGGACAACGTCGGCTCCATCTTCACCTCACAGGAGCAGACAGTCTCCCGCGTGGCTCGTCCGAAGGTTGTCAAGAAGTACGTCGAGGCCTGACCGTCGGCGATCTGGACGGCCCGCGCTCCCAGGGGCAAGCCCTGGAACTTGTTCTTCGTTTCCGTGACCTGAGTGATGCAATCCAGAAGAACTTCAGCCCGGATGCGGCGAACATAGGCATGGGAGAAGTTAGTCAGGTCCTCGGCGTTGGTTTCATTGGTTTCGGTGGAAAGCTGGTAAGTCCGCGACGTGCAGATGTCCCGAACCAGCTTCTTGAAATCGTACTTGTATTCCGTGAACCGTTTGCCGAGTTCAGCCAGGAGCTCAGGATTGGAGGGCGGATTGCTGACCCGGACATCGTCCACCGGCTCGACAATGCCGCGGCCAAAAAAGTGCGCCCAGACGATGTTGGCAAGATTCGTGGCGAAATAAGGATTCTCCGGCGAGGCGAGCCATTTGGCGAGCACTTCCCGCCGGTCCTTGCCATTCACGTCTGGCGTGGCACCGCCGAGGAACTTCGGCTGCATGACCCGGTTGCCGACGAGGTGCCGGACTTCGCCACCGCCGCTGTTGAAGACAATGGTTTCCCGAGGGTCGTCGCCGTTCTTGCGGCCGATCTGGGCGAAGAACGCGGCGAAGCTGTAATAGTCGTCCATCGTCCAGCGGTCGAACGGGTGATTGTGGCACTGAGCACACTGGATGCGCATGCCCATGAAGACCTGGGCGACGTTCTCGGCGATCTTCAGAATGTCCCGCTCCTGCTGGTAGTAGTTCGTGGCCGGGTTGCGGAAGGTGCCGCCCTTGCACGCTAGCAGTTCTTGTACCATCTCATCCATGGGAACATTGCGGGCGATTTTGTCCTGAAGCCAGTTGTAGTAGAGCAGCATGGCCTTGTAACTGACCTGCGGGGACGTGCGGATCTGGAGCAACTCGGCCCATTTCATGACCCAGATTTCGACGAACTCCTTGCGGCCAAGCAACTCATCCACGAGTTTTTCCCGCTTGTTCGGATCGGTGCTGCTGATGAAGCGTTCGTATTCCTCCCGCGTCGGCAAAAGGCCGCAGATGTCGAGGTAGGCCCGTCGCAGAAAGACTTCGTCGGAGCACAACGGCGACGGCACGATCCGCAGCTTCATCAGCTTGGCGTTCACCAAGGTGTCGATGTAGTTGTTCTCAGGAATCTTGGGAAACTCGAACTGGAGTCCCTTGGGCAGGACGATGAACGGCGAGCCAACGGTAAAGGCGTCGAAGCGGGCCATGATGAATGCCTCGCCGCGGTCGCCGGCTGTCACGATGCCTTCCTGGGACACCGCCGCGCTCTGCTCGTTGGAGGTCATGAAGTAGGCCAAGCCAGTCACGTCCCGGTCGGTGCCGTCGGAATACTTGGCCCGAACAGTCAGCCGCTGCGTCGTGCCTTTGCCGTCGAGAACCGCATTGCGGGGATAGATTTCGATGCCGACGGGCCGGGCAATATCGGCCGGGTCCATCGGCGCGCCAGCCTCCAGCCATCGGACGATGGTCTGGTAGAGTTCGCTTTTGTCGTCAAAGCGGGTGCCGCCGGTGTGCGGAACCCGGCCCGCGCCCTTTTCCAAAACGAGGCTTTCGTGGACCAGGGCGAGATTGATGCGACGGCCGTTGATCTCCCGGGTCAGGCGGTGATAGTCGCCGTCCGGATCGAACCCGAACAACGACAGCCGGAAGCCGTCTTTGCCCCGAGCCGCACCGTGACACGATCCCGTGTTGCAGCCGGCTTTGGAGAACACGGGCATGACATCGAGCTTGAAGCTGATCGGCGGATCGACGGCGGCGTCCTTGACCGTGACCGGAACAACCACCTTATGACCAGCGTATTCGACGGCCAGCTCGGTACTCCCGTCTGCCGCCGGATGCAGGACCGCCCCTTCGATCCGAACCAGATTCGCGTTGCCCAGCGTGAGCTTGGCCTCGGTCGTGACGTCTTGTGTCAGGCCATTGTCCAGAAAGGCCTGGACCACCAGCGATTGCCGGTCGCGCTTCGTGGTCAAGTGCACGTCGGGCGGAAAGACCTCGATTCGGACGACGTTCGCCGCGTCGGCGGCAAGGCTGCTCGCCAGAGTAAGACTCAGAGCCAACAGGGCAACGTGTCGCATGGTCAACCTCATCGTTTTGATCAACGGCCAGGACTGCGAGGCAAGTTTCCTGCGTCTGGCCGGGTCAGACTCACTTCATCTCCGGAGCTTTGTTTTCCGCAGGTTGTTCCGCGGATTTCGCCTTGGCGGCTTTCTCCCGCTCAGCCTGTTCCAGCCGCAGCTTCTCCAGGCGGCTGAGCGGCTTGGGGGGCGGAGCGGCAGGAGCTTGAGCCATCGGTGGCGGCTGAGGCGGCGGAGGTGCGGCAGCGGTCATCGGCTTGGGCGGTGGCGGCGGGTCGATCCGCAGCGCCGAATTGCCCAGGTTGTGCAGTACCATCTCGCCGTTCACCGGCACCAACACCTGACAGAACAGGTTCTGGTGATTGCCCACCGGACTGGTTTTGTCCGTGCTGATCTTGAAAGTGAACTGCTGCGTTTCCTTGGTGATCTCCACTTCGGGGGCGGTGACCATGTGCGGCAGACCGATCAGCTTCACCTTCGCCGTCCCCTCAAAGGGCGTCACCGGGGTGATCTTGCACAGCATTTCGGTGCTCTGGCCCTGCTCGACGGCGGTGCGATCAAGGGCCAGTTGGAGGAACGGTTGGGCGACTTCGAGGGTCGCCAGTTGGGACGAAACCCAGACCGGCCCCGTGGGCAGATTGGCCTGAGCGATCACAGCGATCTTCCACTTGCCGACTGCCGCCCCGCCGTTGGCGTTGATCGGGTAGTCCACCTCATTCTGCCCTTCAGGAATGGTCACGTTCGCCGCCGAGCCGACGCCGGGCGGATTGAACAACATCTGCACGGTGATCGGTGCCTTGAAATCGCCGATCCGCTCGGCGACGACTTTCAGATTCATCGAGCCATTCTGGACCAGCGGGGCTTTCGGCTCGATGATGTGGATCTTGAACGGCACTTCTTGGGTGACGGCAACGGCAGCGCGGTCCAGATCGTGCTTCCAGAACACGCCGACATTGCCAACGCCGACGAGGATCACGCTTTGCAGGAAACCGCCGGCGATGTTTGTGTTGGGATCGGCATGACGAACGTGGAAGCGGCTCAGTTTGCCGGACAGCGGCGCATCGCCAGCAGCTTCGAAGACTACCGGCACACGGTCCACGTTGGCGGCGATCGTGTCCGTGTGCATGGTGATGCCGGGAGGCAGGTCTTCACTGCTGAGCACCAGCGGCCCGCCGAAGTCCGACCGCGATGCTACCATCAGACAGGCGTAGCGATTGCCCCGCGGAACGGGAATTGTCTGCCGCTCCTGCGAGTACCCGAAGATGTCCACCTTGGGGATGGTCACGCTGACCTTGGGAGCCACCGGCGTGAACTCGATGCGATAGTGATAGTTCGGCCCACCGTTGCCGAGGTGATCCCAGACGGCGATGACATATTCCTTGTCTTCCGGAAACGTGACCCGGAAATAGCTGTCCGGTCCGCCGGAGTCGTCGTTGCTAACAATGGCTCCGCCGCCAAAGTGATACAACGCCATGACCGGATCAAGGGCGGACCGCAGGCCGCGAGCATGGCAGCGGATGTCAAACGTCTGCCCCTTCTTGGCCATAAAGCGGAAGTAATCCACGTCGCCGGGCCTGGCGATGACGCCATTGAAGGCCAGGGGCAATTCCCCCTTCGTGGCCTGCTCGTGGTTGTCGTTCGGTTCCACTTCGAGCACGTTGCCCACGTCGCTGAGGCGGAACAGGTTTGGAGAGGGTGACACGCCGCCGGCATCCTCAGCAAACAAGCCGAAAGTTCCGACGCCGCGGTCGCTTGGCTCCGTTTCAGGCAGTTTGATCTTGCGTTTGATCTCGCCGCTGGGATCGCCCAGGAACGTCACCTCAATCTCTTCGCCTTTCTTGCCGCCGGCAGGAAAGATGCCTGTCGGTCGGGGAAACGTCCCGACGTGGAGCCGATACCGGCAACCGCCGTTGCCAGCGTAGGACGTTTCCCGCACCTGGATGATGTAGGTGCCGTCTTCCGGTACCAGGATGGACGCGGCACAGTCTTGAGCCAGCAGCGGAGCGTCGTCCGAGGTAGCCAGCTCAAAGCGCTTGGAGTCAAGGATGGCCACGAAGGGATCGAACACAGTCGTTCCCAGCCGCATGGCCTCGACCTCGACCGACAGCCGCTGACCTTTCTTCGCCTCGACGGCGTAGTAATCCACGTCTTCGTTCTCGGCCACGCCTTCCACGGTGGTGTTCAGATCAATTTTTTGCGGCGAGGCGAACTCGCTGTTCGGCTCCTTCTCCTGCACGATGGGGAAGGGGCCGACGTAAAGCGTCTGCATTTCCGAGATGCCACTGGCGGTACGGATGCGGAAGGCGTGTTCGCCGAGTCGGCAATCAGGAGCGATCTGCACCGTCGCCTTCACCTGGTTGTCGTTGACGACCTCCAGCTTCGTGACAGTGATGCCCGGGTAGTAAACCATCACCTCCTGGGCGTCGGTTAGCCGTGCGCCTTGGAAGGTGAGCACACTTTCGGTGCCGCGTTGCACGCCACGCGGCAAAATGATGTTGAGTTGCGGAGAAGCCGCCCAGACTGCGACCGGACCAATTTCAGCGAAAAGCAAGACGGCGGTGAATCCGATCAACCAACGCACGGACGCAGCGCGAATCATGGATGACTCTCCTAGGACAACGGAGCTGTTCAGGGGCAAGCCGAACAGCTCCGGAGGCAGCTAGTTTCTTGGGGAAACCATCAGGCCAGCAATTCGTGCCGCACCTTGCCGCCGTCCACGATCTCGATGGGCCGATTGCCGGGTGCCATCAGTTCCTTGTCGGCATTGATGCCCAGCAGGTGGTACACGGTGGTGGCCCAATCCTCGACGGTGAGCGGATCATCCTGCGGCTCGGAAGCGGTGGCATCTGAGGAGCCGAAGATGTGGCCCTTCTTGATGCCGCCGCCAGCCAGAACGATGCTGAAGACCTTCGGCCAATGGTCACGACCCGCGGTGCCGTTGATCTTCGGCGTCCGGCCAAATTCTGAGGTGACCATCACTAGCGTCGAGTCGAGCAGCCCTCGGCGGTCGAGGTCGCGGATCAGGGCGGCAAACGCTTGATCGAAAGCGGGCAGTTGGCCGCTCATGCCATCCTTGATGCTCGTGTGCATGTCCCAGCCGCCGTAGGTCAGGGACACGAAGCGGACGCCGGCCTCGACGAGGCGACGAGCCAGGAGCATCCGCTGACCGGCGGCATTGCGGCCGTATTCATCCCGCAAGGCGGCCGGTTCGGCGTTGATGTCGAACGCTTCCCGAGCCTTTTGCGAGCTGATGAGGCTGTAGGCACGTTCGTAAAACGTGTCCATCGCCGCCACGTTGTCCGACTTCTCCTTCTTGGCGAAATGCTCGTTGACGGCTTCGAGCATGGTGCGGCGGGTGGTGAAACGCTTGTCGTCCACGCCGCCGGGCAGGTTGAGGTCTTGTACCTTGAAATTGCCGCTGGCCGGGTCCGCACCGAGGCTGAATGGAGCGTAGGACGAGCTTAGATAACCGGTGCCGGCGTAGTTCGTGGGCATGTTCGGGATGCAGACGTAAGGCGGCAGGTTGTTCCGCGGGCCGAACTCGTGGCTGACCACGCTGCCCATGCTCGGATATTCAATGGCCGGGCTGGGCCGATACCCCGTGAACATGTTGTGCGTGCCTCGCTCATGGGCCGCCTCGCCGTGTGTCATCGAACGGACGACGGTGATCTTGTCCGCGATCTGGGCGGTCTGCACGAGCTTTTCGTTGAAGAAAACGCCGGGCAGCTTGGTCGGTATGCTGCCCATCTCGCCACGATATTCGACCGGAGCGTAGGGCTTGGGATCGAACGATTCCTGGTGAGCGATGCCGCCAGGGAGGAAGATCTGAATGACCGACTTGGCTTTGCCTTCTTTGCTCTCGTAGAACTTCTGCTCGGCCCGGGCCTGCAAACGGAAGAAGTTTTCGAGGGTCAGGCCCAAACCACCGAGGAAGCCGACATAGAGAAACGCCCTTCGTGTCGGTCGGCGAAAGTGGGCCGGATCATCGTGCCAAGTTCCGGTGATCTTGGTCGGTCGCTGCATCGTAAACTCCTCCACGGGCCGCTCATCGGGCCGTCTCAGGTTTGTAACTCCTATGCGATCACGCCATGATTCGCGTCGTCTGCTGCACTCTGGGCCGCTGCTAAAGTTCGGCGGCGGGTGGGCGAGTTTCGGGTGAGATCGGACCGATCCTTTGCGAATCAGCCCGGGTTGGTTTCACGGGCAGGCACTCCCATGCTGGGTGAGATACTTTTCTAGAACCTATAAATACCCTTCCGTTCCGGCCCCGTCAATCGTTTTGGCCGTTCTGACGCTCAGACGTGCTACAACTGGAAAAAGTTCCCGATCCTGCCAAGACCTCCGGCGGCGAGGAACCGTCGTCGGACGGAGACACTTGGCAGCCTTCGCCGACGCTCGCCAGGGACCCTGCGGACAGTGCTTCCCGCAAAGCCAGGATGCCGGACCAGGCCCAAACGCAGAGCAGCAGCAAGGTCTCGAACGGAATCCGCACACTGCCATGCCCCATGCTCAGGTCCATGTGGCAATAGACCAAGGCGAGATTGACCGAAATCAGCAAACCCTGAGCAAATCGGCTCATCCGGTCCAGATGCGCTAGTAGAAGGCACATTGGCAGAGCCATCGGCTGCAAGTCGTAGTGCATGAAGTGGTACGTCGTCAGCAACGCCCCAAAGAGAAGGAAAGCAGGGCGGGGTCCAAACACCTTCTGAAACCCGAACCGACCCCGGCTGCGGTCAACCCGGTGAATCAGCGCGACTAAACCGATGGTACTCAGGATCACGCCCAGCCATAGAGCCAGACCGAGGGCAGTGAGCCACGGTCCGTTCTGTACCTGCTGAAGCGTATCGAAATCGAATTCGCGCTGGGCGGTGATCAATTCGACGTGCGGCCAGAAATGGTCCCAGTCCCAAAGCTGACGTCGGGGCAGGCTGATCAGGTCGCGGCTCATCCAGACCCAATTGGCATCCCGCTCGTAAAGTTCCGCGGCGTGTCGGCCTACCTCGAACCACCGCAGCCAAGCCGCGAGGCCGGTGAACGGAAGCGTGGCAGCGACGAAGCCCATTCCGGAGGTGATCATCCCCGCCAAAAAGCGACCGCTCAGCAGCATGACCGGCACCCATAGCAGAGCTACAGCGAAGACCGGCTTATAGGCGAGCAAGCCCCAGACCAGCCCCGCCAGCCAGGGCCGACCGCGCGACCAGAACCACCAACCGGCGGTCGCGATGGTCAACGTCAAGGACGAGTTCTGCCCCAGAACGATGCCCCCGGCGAAGTTCGGGAACACCATGCAGATCAAGGCAGCTTCCCCGGCCTGAATCCGCCCTTGGGTGATGTCCCGAATCAAGAAGCCACACAAAAACACCAGCTGCACATAGATCAGCGTCAGCACCGCATGAGCGGCCCGTGGTTCGAGCATGGAGAAGGGCATCATGACCAGTCCATGCGTCGGCGGATAAAGCGGGCCTTCAACCTCGTCGTCAGCAATTTCGCTGCGGCCCTTCCGAAGGATGTCCCGGACCATCTTCGTCCAGTCCTGGTCGTGGTATCCCTGGGACAGCACCTCTTTCTCAGGGCCGACGAGGTAGAGTTCGTGAGCGCGTCCGGTGAAAAACATCCGACCGATCAGCCACTGGCTGGCGAAGTCGCAGGTGACATGTCCCGTGGAGTTCCAGGCCGCATCGAGGTAACTCAGACCGACTAGACCGGTAAGGAGCCAGGCGAGCACATTGCGTGGCCTGCGGCGGAAGAGGAACCACGGATCACGCCAGTTTGCCTGCCCGATAACGAGCAGGGCCGCCAGCATGATCAGGACGGTCAACAGGATGAAGGTGACAAACGCGGGTCTCACGTCCGTTGCAGTTCACCGGGGCGAATCAGGACCCAAGGCGCTGTGTGGGGTTCTTTCGCCAACGGAAACGTGGCTTATCCTAGGACGCGGACAGGGGGCTGCATATTCCCTGACATCGGAAGAGCGCAGGAAGTCAGAAGTTATAGCTGAAGGTCAGAACGTACTCCGGATTGCGGACGCTGCTGCCGGTAAAGGGGACGGACACACCCCCGGCCAGCACCGATGCTTCACCCAACAACAGCTTCGCACCAACGGTCACGTCATAGACGTGTCTTGGTTCCTCGTACACGAACGGATTGAACGGAGCAGGCGTGGTTTCGCTGCCGACGTTGAGCGGCCCCAGCCCGAATGGGTCGGTGATCGTGGCGTCGCCAACGACGTGTTTGCCGTACACCTCGACCTGCGGCACCAAACCAAGAACCCACGGCCTTCGTCCCCAGCCGACGCCGTCCGTGTCCACGGCGTCCAGACTGGGATGCCGCCACAGCCAGAAACCGGCACTGAGCACGAAGTCGAACGTGGTCACGTTGTTGCTTTCCAGCGGAATGCGGAACTGAAAGCCACCCTGAACGAAAGCGTGCTGATGGCACTCGTCCTGGCAAAGAAACAGCAGGCCCGGCGTCAGTGAATGGCAGCGGTCGTTGTATTCCAGCAGGCTGCTGCCGAAGTATGGTTGGTAACCCAACAATCCCGACAACACAAAGCCGGGCTTGCTGAAAACAACCTGCTTCAGAAGCAGCTGGGGATTGGTGAAGAAGTCGGTGCCTGACTCACTGTCCATGAGGGCGTACTGCCCCTGGACAGTGAGGCTGGTGTCGGCTCCGAGGCGTACTTCACCTGCGACCCGCAGCAGCGTTTCCTGTTGTCGGTCGATAATTCCCGTGGACAGTCCGGCACGATGCAAAGCGTCGCGAATGCTGGTCTGGTCAATGAAGAACGGGGCAGGCGGAGGCCGAAGGCCGGTCTTGTATTGCTCCAGGCGGCGGACACTGAACCAGACGCGATTGCCGGGCAAGGGCGACTGATTGTCGAAGATGTTGAGCCGATTGTTTTGGTCGGCCCGGCCTATCAAGGCCAAGGTGCTGGCATCGCTCCGCGCGTCGTACAGGAAATACCACGGGGCTTCGACGGCAATCTCCGAGCCTGTCTCGGCGGATGGTTCAGAGGAAACCGAAGGACGGTTCGATTGAACGGTGGCCTCGATTTCAAGGCTGAAGAGCTTGAAGGTCCACGATGACGGCGCGGCTTCCGTGGCGGATACCGAAGCAGGTTCATCGGCTTCCGCGGCGGACACGAGCCAGCCCAGGGCGAGACACAAGGTTGCGATGGTCCAGCGCGTTTCTTGTTTGCCCATCTTTCCGACCCCTTGAGGACGCCCTCAATCGCCATGTCTCCGGCTTCCAGGCCAAGCTCGGTCTGGGCGCAGGGATGCCGTTCTCAAGCATCGGCAAAGTCGGCACGACCGCTTGAGACAACCGAGTCCTTCGGTCCAGCAAACTCGATAACGTCGGCAAATCTGGCGAGCTTTTTTGTGGATGAACAAGAACCCATTCGGTACAAGAGCCTACGGGCAATCTGGTGATTCGCATTGGGAAGGAGGACGTCACCATGATCAAACGGATGCTGTCCGTCGCGATGGTGCTGGTTGTGGCAAGTGGAATTCTCGCTGCCGATCAGCCGCCGAGTACGCCGTTCAACGGCAAGGACCTCAAGGGTTGGAAGCTCAAGGGCCAGGAGTCCAAGAGCAAGTGGACGGTCGGTAAATGCTCGCTGGATTCCACGAATCCGTCCAAGCTTGTCGTCTCGCCCGGCGAAGGCGAGTTGATCAACGCCGAGGGCGGCGGCGTGGACATCTACACCGAAGCGAAGTACGGCGACTGCATCATTGACCTGGAATTCATGGTGCCCAAAGGCTCCAATTCCGGCGTCTATGTCATGGGTGAGTACGAGGTGCAAATCCTCGACAGCTACGGCAAGGAGAAGCTCGGACCGGGCGATCTCGGGGCCATCTACGGCGCAGCCGTCCCCAAGGTGAATGCCGCCCGAAAGCCTGGCGAATGGCAACGCATGGTCATCGAGTTCCAGGCCCCGCGCTTCCAGAACGGGCAGAAGACCCAAAACGCCAAGTTCCTCAAGGTCACCATCAACGGCCAGGTCGTCCACGAGAACGTCGAAATCAAAGGGCCGACGCCTTCCGGCGTCACCGGCAAGGAAGCACCGACCGGTCCGCTGATGTTCCAGGGCGACCACGGACCCGTGGCCTACCGTAATATCCGCATTACGCCGAAGTAGTCAGCCAATCGGTATGAGCGACCAGCTCACGGCGGACGATCTGAAACTGGACTACCTGCCCCGATTGCCCCGACGCCGCGACGTGCCCATCGGGTGCATCGGGGCAGGCTTCATCATGCGCGACTGTCACTTGGTCGCTTATCGCCAGGTGGGCTTCAACCCCGTCGCCATCGCCAGCCGAGACCCCGACCATGCCCGGGCCGTCGGCGCCCAGCACGGCATCCCCCGCATTTACGCAACCTATCACGAACTGCTGGCCGACCGCGAAATCGAGGTCGTTGACATCGCCGTGCCCCCGGACCGACAACCCGAGGTCGTTGCCGAAGTAGTCCGCCATGCCGATCACATCCGCGGCATCCTGGCCCAGAAGCCCTTGGCGATGAGCTATGCCGAGGGCAAGCGAATTGTCGAGATGTGCAGACAAGCCGGCATCACCTTGGCGGTCAACCACAACATGCGCTACGACCAATCGGTACGAGCTGCCAAGGATCTGCTTCGCCGGGGCTGGCTCGGAGAACCGGTACTGGCCACCATTGACATGCGGGCCATTCCCCACTGGATGCCGTGGGCCCAGGGCCAGCGGTCCCTGTCCACGTTCATCATGACGATCCACCATCTGGACACGTTCCGCTACTGGCTGGGCACGCCGGATCGCGTCCTGGCCAGCACTCGGCCCGATCCACGCACCCGTTTCCCGCATCAGGACGGTATCAATCTGTACATCTTGGAATACGACAGCGGCTGTCGGGCAGCGGGCTGGGACGACGTGTGGACCGGCCCGGCACGGGAAGGTTCGGAAGCGGACATCCGAATCCACTGGCGGATCGAAGGCACCGACGGCATCGCCAAGGGCACCATTGGCTGGCCCAGCTACCCGGCCCGCACTCCCAGCACGCTGGACTTCACCACGAAACGAATCCCCGGCTACTGGCTCCAGCCGCGTTGGAAAGAGGTCTGGTTTCCCGACGCCTTCTTTGGCACGATGTCCCAATTGCTCTGCGCTCTTGAAGACGGCACGGAACCGGAGATCAGCGGGCGGGACAATTTGGAAACCTTGGCCCTGTGCGAAGCGGTTCTCGCCTCCGCTACACAGCACCGCGTTGTCTCGGTCCGTGAATTCCTGACATGACCCGCCTCGCTGCCTGACATCCATTCAACCCTATAATCTCACCGTTGTTTCCGCTTTTTCGGGAATCGGGAGGCGTTACCCTTGACGGTTGAAAGCCTGGCCTTGTTGCTTGTCGTCTTTCTTCCGGTGATCGGGGCCGTGGTTGTGGCGATCCTCGGTCCCGACCGCAAGACACTCATCCGCTGGCTCAGTCTCGGCACATCGCTCGTGGTATTAGTCCTGTCCCTCTTACTGACCGGAGCATTTCTGCAACTGGATCGCTCCGACCTGCTGGCATCTTCCTCTGCCCCGGCGGACGGAGCAGGGGAGGGGAGCGTTGCGGTTATGCGGCCTGAGTTCGTTCCCGGAGCATCGCCGGACGATCCCTCGGCCACGACCTGGAATTGGGTCGAGTTGGGAGCGGGGAAGATTCAGTTCTATCTTGGCGTGGACGGCATCAGCATCTGGCTGGTATTTCTGACGGCGGTGCTGTTCCCGGCCACGGTCTTGATCTCGTGGAACATCGAAGAACGGGTCAACGAATACTTCGCCTGGCTGTTGACGCTCAAGACGGCGATGCTGGGCGTGTTCGTGTCGTTCGACATCGTGCTGTTTTACATCTTCTTTGAGGCGACGCTGATCCCGCTGTTTTTCCTCATCGGCATCTGGGGCGGCCCGGAACGGCGATATGCCGCTCGAAAGTTCTTCATCTACACGTTCGTCGGCAGCGTTCTGACCCTTGTCGGCGTGGTGGCAGCAGTGCTGGCCTGCTACGACCGCACGGGCATTCTGACGTTTTCCATTCCTCGGCTGGCTGCCGTCGTGCAGGACCAGGTTGCTTCGGCCGATCCTCAGGTGCGTGCTTACTGGCACGGCTTTCAAGCGTTGGTTTTCGCGCTGCTGGCCGTCGGCTTCGCGGTCAAGGTGCCGCTTGTGCCGCTGCACACTTGGTTGCCGTTGGCTCACGTCGAGGCCCCGACCGCCGGCAGCGTGGATCTGGCCGGCGTGCTTCTGAAGATTGGTTCCTACGGTTTCCTCCGGCTGTGCATCCCGCTGGCCCCGGATGCCAGTTTGCACTACGGCCTGCCGATCCTCACCGCCTTGGCGGTCACCGGCATCATTTACGGGGCCTTCTGCGCTTACAGTCAGGACGACGTGAAACGCCTCGTGGCCTACAGCAGCATCAGTCATCTCGGTCTGGTGATGCTCGGGATGTTCAGCCTGACGACGATCGGGCTTGCTGGCAGTCTGATGCAGATGGTCAACCACGGGCTGACGACCGGCGGATTGTTCCTTCTCGTCGGCATGATTTACGACCGCTATCACACACGAAAGCTGAGCGACTTCGGCGGGATGATGTCGGTAATGCCACGCTTTGGCGTGTTTCTGATGCTCATCGCCTTGGCCAGCGTCGGGCTACCGGGGCTGAACGGTTTCGTCGGCGAGGTGCTATGCCTGTTCGGCGTGGCGGAGTTGACCTGGAAGCACGGACATTCGCCGTGGCTGCTCGTGCTGGCCGTCACAGGCCTGATCTGGGGGGCGTGGTACACATTTACCATGCTTAGGAAGCTGCTCATGGGGCCGGTGAAGGAACCAGGGGGAAACGCAAGTGGCGAACACGGGGGACTGACGTCCCCCGCTCGGGACACCACGACGCTTGCCGCTCGCCATGCTGAACACGGGGGACTGATGTCCCCCGCTCGGGAGACCATGACGCTTGCCGCTCGAAGCAATGATCTTCAGATGCGGGAGGTTTTGTGTCTGGTGCCGATTGCGATCCTGTGCGTGGTGCTGGGCGTCTATCCACGGCCGGTGCTGCGATCCGCGGAGCCGGACATCTCGATTGTCGCTGACTACGCTGCCAAAGCTCGCCAACGGGCCATGCTTTCGGGGACGGCCTCGGAACATTTCCCTACGACAGTCCCGGGGTCTGAGGGAAACCGCTAGACCGCTCTTATCCGCCGGATTGATAGCGCCGCAGAATGGCCAATCCCTCCTCGCAGAAGGGCATCGAAGTGATCCGGTTCGCCAAGTCGGGCAACGCCACGAACTCCCCTTGAACGATTTCCCCGTCCCGAAAGGCGAACGGTCCGTCGTGGATCAAGCGGTACACCATGCCAAGAGCGTAGGGACGCTCTTCCGGGAAGCGAAATGGAAAGAGGGCTTCGGGATCGCCGCGGATACCCAGTTCTTCGAGCAGCTCCCGGCGGACCCCGGCTTCAAAGTCTTCGCCGACCGCTAAAACGCCCCCCACGGTCACGTCCCAATGCAAAGGCAACAAGTCTTTCGTTGCGGATCGCTGATGAATGAACAGCTCGCCGTGGGAATTGAAAACCAAAGCCCAGGTGCAACGGTGCGGCAGACGCCGCTGACGCATTTCCCGACGAGTCACGATCGCGACGACCCGGCCCAGGTCATCCACGACTTCCACGAGTTCGTCGCCGGGGTTTTTCATCGCTGGGGATCGGAAACCTGCCGTGCAGTCCATCTGGTTACGCCAGGATCTCCTTGACCACCCGGCCATGCACGTCGGTCAAGCGGAAATCCCGCCCGGCGTAGCGGTAGGTGAACTTTTCGTGGTCGAAGCCGAGCAGGTGCAGAATGGTGGCGTGCAGGTCGTGGACGTGGACCTTGTTCTCGACGGCCTGGAAGCCGAACTCGTCGGTGGCTCCGTAAACATAACCACCTTTCACCCCTCCCCCGGCCAGCCACATCGTGAAGCCCCAGTGGTTGTGGTCGCGTCCGTTGACCTTGCCAGCGTTGGCCCCCGGTTGCGGGAGTTCGACGGTCGGCGTCCTGCCAAACTCGCCTCCCCAGATGACCAATGTCTCATCGAGCAAGCCGCGCTGCTTGAGATCGCGGAGCAACGCCCCGATAGCCCGGTCGCACTGCTGGGCCAGTCGCCGATGGTTGACTTCGAGATCGTCGTGGCTGTCCCAGGGTTGGCCCTCGCCGTGCCACACCTGGACGAAGCGGACGCCCCGCTCGATCAATCGTCGAGCGATCAGCAACTGCCGGGCCTGTGTCCCCGGGCCGTACATGTCCCGGATCGCCTGCGGTTCCTTGCTGATGTCAAAGGCGTCGCTGGCTTCCATCTGCATGCGAAAGGCAAGCTCGAAGGACTGCAAACGGGCTTCGAGCTGGGCATCTTCCTGGCGACGCTTTTGATACTCCTCGTTCATCTGCCGCAGCAGGTCCAGTTGCCGACGCTGCTGCTTGAGCGGCAGATGATGGTTCTTGATGTTTTCGATGAGCTTCTCAATGGTGGTGTGCTTGGTGTCGATGTAGGTGCCCTGATAAACGCCGGGCAGAAATCCTGCTTGCCAGTTCTGCGATTCCTGGATCGGGTAGCCGCCCGGACACATGGCGATGAAGCCGGGCAAGTTCTGATTCTCCGTGCCCAGGCCGTACACCACCCAGGAACCGACGCTGGGCCGAATCTGCCGGGCTTCGCCGCAGTTCATCAGAAGCAGGGATGGTTCATGATTAGGAACATCGGCGTGCATCGAGCGAATCACGCAGATGTCGTCAATGCACTGGGCGGTGTGATGGAACAGCTCGCTGACCTCGATGCCGCTTTGGCCGTACTTCTGGAACTTGAACGGCGACGGGAAAGCGGCTCCAGTCTTGCGTTCCGTCTTGAGGTTTTCGAAGGGCAGCGTCTTGCCTGCGTACTCGGCCAGTTTCGGCTTGGGATCGAAGGTATCAACGTGGGACGGTCCACCGTTCATGAACAAGTGGATGACCCGCTTGGCCTTGCCGGGGAAATGCGGCTGTTTCGGGGCAAGGGGATTGAGGCGGGAGGTCGATTCGCTGGCCTGGGCGGTTTCGAGGCATCCTGCCATCCGCAGCAGTTCGCCGAGCATCAAGGCTCCAAAACCCATGCCGCAGCGGTGCAGGAGTTCCCGCCGCGTCAGGGCCAGGTGTTCCAGCGTAGAAACCGGCTGCTTCATGATCGCGTCCCTCTCAAGCAAGCCGCTTTGTCATTCCACGAAAACAAATTCGTTGCTCATCAGCAGCACCTGAGCGTATTGTTCCCACGGACTGAGTTGGCTTTCCGACCGGTCGGCTTCGGCAGCTTCGAGGAAAGCCAGGGCCTTGTCCACTTCTTCGGATCTGGGATCACGACCATACACCAGGTGATAGAGACGGCGAATCCGCAGACGCGGCTCCGTCAGTTCCTCGGCATCCAGCCGAGCTGCAAGTTTCCTGGCCCGCTCGATGACGAAAGGACTGTTCATCAGGAATAACGCCTGTTGCGGCACGGTGGTTTCGTAACGTTTGGGGCTGTGGGTGTCCGGGCTGGCAAAGTCGAAGATTCGGTACATGCCGGGCAGGTTCTGACGGTCGATGAAGCCGTAGATGGTCCGCCGCGTGCTCCTGCCGTTTTTCAGAAAGTCCACGGCCTGTCCGCCGAAGCTGGGGTCGAGGTCCCCGGCGACGGCGAGCATGGCGTCGCGCATCGGCTCCAGCTCCAGACGGCGACGATTCATGCGACTCAGCAGCCGATTTTCCGGGTCCTTGCGATAGCCGTCTGCGTCCCCTTCGCAGCTCTGTTGGTAGGTTCGTGACAGGACGATGAGCCGGATGAGCCGCTTCGGGGACCAACCTTCTTCCATGAAACGGGCAGCGAGGTAGTCCAGCAGTTCGGGATGCGTCGGTGGCTCGCCCCGGGTGCCGAAGTCGCTCGGTGTCCGGACCAGACCTCGGCCGAACAAATGGCCCCAGACACGGTTGACGAACACACGAGCCGTCAGCGGATTGCTTTCCGAGGCGATGGCCTGAGCCATTTCCAGTCGGCCGCTGCCCGAGGTGAACGGCTTCCGCCCTTGCGGGCTGAGGATTTCCAGGAATTGGCGGGGAACACCAGGCCCGGGATTGCGAGCATTGCCGCGGATGAAAACGCGGGGTTCGGTCGGCTTGGGAGCGTCGAGCAGGACCATGCCTCGCGGCGGGGCACCGGGGTGCGTGGCGTGAAGCTGCTTGATGCGGTTTTCAAATGGCTTGATCTTCTCGCTGAACTCCCGGGGCCGTTCCCGCTTCATGGCTTCATTTTCCCGTTCGAAGCGGGCCTTCTCCTCCTCGAGCCTGCGGAGTTCCCGTTCAAAGGCCTCTGTCTGCGGACCGCGCTGAACCGGTTCAAGAATGGGCAGCTCGTCTGGCTCCTGCGAACTGGCGAAGACGCCGTAGAGGGAGTAGTAGTCCTTGGTCGGGATCGGATCGTACTTGTGGTCGTGGCAGCGGGCGCAACTGATGGTCAGCCCCTGAAAGCCGCGGAAGGTGACATCCAGGCGGTCGTCGATGATTTCCTGTTGATTGTTGATGAATCGGCGACCGACGGTGAGAAAGCCCATCGCGGCCAGGTCGCGCTTGTCGGGTCCCGTCACGATCTGATCCGCAGCGAGTTGCAGGAGGATGAAATCCTTGTAGGAGCGGTCTTCATTGAAGGCCCGGATGACCCAGTCGCGGTAGGCATAGGCGAAGGGATAGGTGCGGTCCACGTTGACGCCGACGTAGCCGCGCTCGTTGGCGTAGCGGGCCACGTCGAGCCAATGACGGCCCCAGCGTTCACCGAAATGAGGAGAAGCGAGGAGCCGATCCACGAGCCGCTCATAGGCAGCCGGGTCGTCGTCCTCCAGAAACGCGGCAATCGCGTCGGGTTCGGGAGGCAGTCCGAGGAGATCGAAGTAAAGCCGACGAATGAGCGTGCGGCGGTCGGCAGATGGAGCGGGCTGCAGACCCTCGCTTTCGAGCCGAGCCAGAATGAAGGCATCAATCGGATTTGCCAACGCCTCCAGGCTCTTGCCACTCGGCGGATGCACAACACGCACCGGCTGAAACGCCCAATGCTTCCGGGCAGCTTCCAGATCGGCAGGTGGGGTATCCTCCGGCCAGGCGAGGCCGTCACGGATCCATTGTTCGATGGCGGCGATGTCCTCCTCGCTGAGTTTGCCCTTGGGGGGCATCTTAAGCTCGCCGGTTTGCTTGATGGCCTCGATGAGGAGGCTCTTTTCCGGCTGGCCGGGCACGACGACGATCTGCGTATCGCTGCCTTTTAAGACGGCCTGTCTGGAGTCGAGCCGCAGGCTGGCCTTTTGCTGCTTAGGTCCGTGGCAATCGAAGCATTTCTCGATAAGGACGGGGCGAACGCGCTTCTCGAAGTGCTCGATGGCTTCAGGGGCAAAGCTCGGTTTGACCGTGGCTTCCTGGGCGGATGCCGCAGCCAACCAACCGACCAACGCCAACAGAGCCGCACCGAAACGCTGACTCATCGAACACTCCAAGCACAGGCGGGAGAGGCGGACCCGGGGCAGTTCGTGGAGGGACGGCACTGCAACATCGTGCCGCAACCTGATTTTAGTATCTGGAATCCCACTTGTGTCCGTCAAGGAATTTCGCAGGAATCACATCTCATGAGGTTCGTAGTCTGATAGGGCCGAAAAATGGCGTCGTGTGGTGGGTAGTCGGGGGGGATAACGATGAAGGCGGCGGTGTTTGAGCGATTCGGTGAGCCGTGCGAGGTTTTGCGAATAGCACAGGTGCCGGAACCAACTCCGGGACCGGGGCAGGTGCTGGTGCGGATGCGCTACAGTCCGATCAATCCGTCCGACCTGCTGACGGTGCAAGGGGCCTATGGCCGCCTTCCTTCCTTGCCGGCGACTCCTGGATACGAGGGGATGGGGATCGTCGAGAAAAGCGGCGGTGGGCTGCTGGGCTGGCGGGTGCTGGGGCGGCGCGTGGCGGTCATCAACGCCGTGGGAGGCAACTGGGCGGAAAAGGTGGTGATTCCCGCTCGACAGGCCGTTCCCGTGCCCGACGACGTTCCCGACGAACAAGCCGCGGCGTTTTTCGTCAACCCGGCGACCGTCCTCGTCTTGGCCGAGAAGGTGCTCCGGGTGCCCCCCGGCGAATGGCTTCTCCAGACGGCGGCGGGATCTGCCTTGGGACGGATGATGATCCGCCTCGGCAAACGGCTGGGCTTCCGCACCCTCAATGTCGTTCGACGAACGCAGACTGCCGAGGAGCTGCGAAGTCTCGGGGCCGATGCAGTGGTGGACACGTCGCGGGAGGACTTGGCAGGACGAGTGCGGGAACTGACCGGCGGCAAGGGAGTTCGCTTTGCCATAGATGCCGTGGGCGGACAGACAGCTTCGGACCTAGTGCGTTGCCTGGCTCCCGGGGGAAGGCTGATCGTGTACGGCACCCTGGCGATGGAGCCGATGCAGCTCGATCAGCGGCTCCTGATCGCGGGAAGTAAAAAGATCGAAGGCTTTTGGCTGTCCGACTGGGTGCGTGGTCAAGGGCCCTTGACCATGCTCCGACTGTTTCGACGCATTTTCCAACTGATGCGAGAAAAGGTGCTGACCACGGACATTGGTGCGATTTACCCGCTCGACCAGATCGCCGAAGCTGTCCGCAAGGCCGTCGAACCAGGCCGCTCGGGGAAAATCCTGCTCAAGCTGGGTTCCGCGGGGAGGCAGTGACCCTTAGAATCGCTATGCTCGATTACTTCCAATTCTGCCTTCGCCGAGTGGCAAAAAAGTGAAACAAGTTGCTTGACACGGACGGGTTTCTCATTGACTATAGCTTGTCATTAACCTTCTGCGGTGTCATGCCCCGGTCGGCCTGACGCGCGGAGTCAGGCGGATCGGGGTTCTTGTTTTATTGGAGCATGGCAGTCATGCAGAGCAAGGCGACGGGCTGGGCGATCTGTGCGGCGTTGACTTTCGGTTGGTGGATCGGCACGACGGAGATGGTGACGGCCCAACCGGTGCGCAATCCGCCGCCGTTTCGGCCGGGTCTGCCTCCCACACCTCCACTGCCTCCAGGATTCCCGTCACGTCCGGCAGATTTTCCGCGAAATCGAATTTCTGGCTTCTCCGCACCGACCAACCAGATTCAGGGAACGCAACAAGGCTTTGCCGCAGCCGGTCAGGGCGGCTTTGGTGTCGGCGGGCAAGGGGGCTTTGGCGGCATTGGCGGGCTTGGCGGCGGTGGCTTCGGTGGATTTGGCGGCCTGGGGGGCGGATTTGGAGGTCTTGGTGGCCTGGGAGGAGGCTTCGGCGGCTTGGGTGGCGGCGGGTTTGGTGGCTTCGGAGGGGGCAAGCAGTTCGGCTTTGATGGCGGAATGTTCGATCACAGTTTCCGGCACGGCGTCGGCCTGCTCGGCAGCGGGTCTGTTTTGGAAGGCGGGATGGTCCGAGTCGACTCGGTGTCTCGGTCCTTGGATCTCGAAATCTCTAAGGATTTGGGTAAACCGACGGAGGACGCTAAAGCCTATAAGGGTTCGCTGCGTGCCGGGAAATTCTGGGCCTTACCCTCCGGTAATTAAGCACTCATTCGGAACCGACGACACGGCCTCACACGGCCTTTGGCGGTTTTTCCTGCAAAGCGGACGGGGCAAAATCGGCTGGGCGAACTTGACATGCCATTTTCCGTCGTCGAAGATGGATTGACGGCGGAATCACATCCTGTCTTGGGTCATGCCGACCCGATGGTTCCGCCGATCAGAGAAGCGCCGGCATAGGTCCAATTGAGATGCCGGTCAGGGCGGCCCGGAACCCGTCGAGCTTGAAGGGAGCAGCCATGTCGAAGCCGAACCTCCGCTACCTGATTGCCAGCCTGATCGTGTTCGCCGGACTGATTGTGCTC
>JANWWR010000172.1 GCA_025055835.1 Gemmatales bacterium
ATTATGGGCGGGTTTAACTTCTTTGGCCCCGGCCGGTGAGGACGCCAGAAATTAAAGAAGCCAAGGACTTAGGAAACTCGCACGAAAGGAAGTGGTACCCATGACAAGCGAACGACTTGAAGCACTTCTCGAACGCATCGCAATCGCCCTGGAGCGCCTAGCAGATGGAGCTTCACGGGTACCCACCACCACTAAAGATGGGCTCCAGGATGTAAGAACCGAACTTAATGACTACGGTAGGACTATGGTACCTGTAAACTATACCACGTCAGATCCTGTTATTCCTTCATCACGCCTTTTAATTGACTATCTTGCGTCGCGAAATATCCGGATTAAATCCATTCCAACACCCGATGCCGCAGACAAGGAAATCGACAGCCTTTCACTTTTTCTGGGGGAGAACTATACTGCTCTCGCGTCTATTCTATCCAAAATCAAACGAAATATGCAAAACGGCGGAACAATTACTGAGGACTTAAGCTCCCGCCCCCCTTCTGTTATAAGCGCTAATTGTCAATTCTGCTATCGCCTGCACAAGATTGCTTTTCTTGAGGAGTACTACTACCGTCGCTCTCCCTGTTGCATGATCCATGCCAAGACAACCAAGCTGCCTCGAGCCCAAAAGTTTTTCTCTGGGCAATGGCTTGAGCGATTTATTCTCCACAAGCTTAAAGTAATACATAGTCGGCTTGGGCAGGGTGATGCACAATCCAGATCATTCGAATACTTGATTAACCCGCAGATAGTTTTGCCAAGTTCTCATGATTTTGAGCTGGATATTTTGGCAGCGATCGGCAGGAACATATACTGGGTCGAGGCTAAGACTGGCGAATACCAACAGCACATTACTAAATACTCAAGAGTTGGTCGAATTCTTGGTCTTGACCCAGCACACAGCTTCCTTGTCTTAACAGACGTCTCAGACACTTTATGCGAACATTTGTCGGCAACATCTTCGTTGTCGGTTTGCAACCTTAGTCAATTTGAGAGCCGGTTCTTGTCGGTTGTTCGATCTGATCTTGGTGCCCTGAGCATCGTCCCGGGACGCACCTCCGACAGTGCTCAAACAAACGTAGCCGAGACTGAGTTGTCCGCGGCAAGTTGAGAAATGAGGCAGGGTCGAGTATCGATCTTCGTGTGAACCAGGTAACGTGGAAGCCACTTCCCCATGCTCACCTGCAAGAAGTGCAAGCGGATTCTGATGTCCCAGGCCGAGCGGAACCTCGGCTACTGCGACCTGTGCAGCCAGACCAACCTCCGCTGCGCCCG
The DNA here is from genome assembly GCA_025055835.1 of Gemmatales bacterium. Lineage (GTDB taxonomy): Bacteria > Planctomycetota > Planctomycetia > Gemmatales > HRBIN36 > JANWWR01. The sequence continues at coordinate 1,270 of JANWWR010000172.1, forward strand.
CTGCGGGTCCGCGCTGTTTTCCAGCAGCGACCTGGCTCTCGGCATCTGTCAGATCTGCCGCAACACGAACCTGAAATGCCTGCGCTGCGGCCGACAACTGATGAATGACTGGGAAATCCAGACCGCCATCTGCGACCTGTGCCGCCGCTACGGCTGAACCTCGGGGAGTCGGCAGGAGAATCGTGCCAACGAGCGAAGGACTTGGCGAGCGGGCGGCGTAGGCCGGCTGGTGTTCGGTGCGAGTGCTACTTCCCTTCCGGTTTGCCCGGTGGTTTGTCGCCGGGTTTTTCTTTTTCCTTCGCCTTTTCCGCGGCCGTCACTTCGGGTGGCTTCTGGAACAGCCGGTCGTCGAGGCGCTCCGGAAAGCGCACCTCGACCAGTTCCGCCTCGAAGATGCGCTTGCTGTCGTTGAACACGATGATCCGCGTCCAGTGCTTCGGCCCCGTGGCCGTGTCCCGGTAGCCGATGAACACTACCTCCTGCGACGAATCCAGGCCCTGATGGTCCCGGACGATGTGTTCCATCTTCACCAGCAGGCCGGTCTGCTTGTCGAAGAAGAGATTGACGTCCCGTCGCCCCTTGCGGGTGACGTTGACGACCTGCACCGGACGGTTCTCGATCTTCGTCTCGTCCATCTCCCGGAGCACGCAGTCGCTTTCGCGGAGGGTGATGAGGCGGCAGACCCACTCGGCGTACATCTGCTCCTTGGCTTCGGCCAGTTCCTTGGCGGAAAGCTCCTTGCCCTGTCCGTTGACCGTCATCCAGCCCTTGTCGCCGTTGACGATGATCGTCCGCACCACGGGCGTGTTCTGCACCGTGGTCGTCAGCGTGCTGCGGTACTTGTCCGGCAACTGCATGACGATTTCCAGTTGGAACGGCGATTCCTCGTCGGGAGGAGCGATGGCCTTGGCGTTGAGCTTCAGATGGGTATTGCGGGCGCGGTTGACGCGGATGTCGCCGCCGTGGGCCTTGATGGCTCGTTCGAGGATGGCCCGTGCCCGGTTCTGCGAGGCGATCAGGTTTTCATCGGCGGGCTGGGCGGCCAGCACGGACAAGGCCGCGCTCAGGATCGGCACCGCCGTCAGGGCAGTTCGGAAGGACATGGCAGCCTCCGCGATGGCTCACGGGACGTTCGACACACTCCGCTTCTTTACCAGTCTAACCCGCCAGCAAATCACGGAAAAGGCGAAGTGCCGCAGCCGAATTGCAAGGTGTCATGCGGGCCGGAGGATTCTCCACTTTCCGGTTGCCCCGGCCGTCCCAGCCGCTTACATTACCCCCTATGTTCGGCCCCCTTCCCGGGCCGACCGACTCGCTATCGCCCTCCGGATTTTTCCAACCAGCCAGAGGAGTGAAAGGATCGTGAGCGCTCCTTTGATTCTTGAGTTTTTTGAGGAATTGCAGACCACCGGCGACATGAACCGCTACGCTCAGCAGGTCGCCGAACGCTATCTGGAAGGGACGTTGCAACGGCTGCTGGCTCAGCGTCAACCGCGGATTCGGGAGGCAGCGCTGACGGCGTTGCGGCTGGTGGGAACCATGGCGTCGAACTCGTGCGTGGCGGGTCGGCTGCGGGACCCGGTGCGGCCGCTGCGGGAGTTGGCCGAAAGCGCCCTGTGGGCCATCTGGTTCCGCGGCGACGACCCGGAACAGGGCCGCGAGCTTCAGCAACTCAGCCGCCTGGTGGCGGAACGGGATTTCGAAACCGCCATCAAGGGGCTGGATTCTCTCATCCGCCGCGCCCCTCGCTTTGCCGAGGCCTACAATCAGCGGGCCATCGCCTATTGGCGAAGCAACGACTTCCGCCGGGCGATTCTCGATTGCGAACGAGCAGTGCGGCTCAATCCGTGCCACTTCGGGGCGCTGTCGGGCATGGCCCAGTGCTACCTCAGTCTGAATCGGCCGGTCGAGGCGCTGCGGCATTTCCGACAGGCCCACCGCATCAACCCGAACATGGAAGGGCTGTTGGAAAGCATCCGCGCCCTGGAGCAATTCCTGCGGGAAGAACGGCGACGCCGCCGTGACAATCCTTGAGCCGTCCGCTCGTCATTCCACCAGCACGGGGCGGGTCGGATCCCCGGCGCGAAGTTCGGCCGCGATCTGCTCCGCATCCCGACCGCCAACGATCCAGGCGACGATGCTCGGATGGTGAGCCAGTCCCCACACGATCTGGCGGTAGGAGTTCCGCACTTCCTCGCTCCAGCGATCCGTTTCGGGAAGACGCAGTCGCACGGGCTGGCCGTGTCGGTCGGCCTCGGACAGCCGACGCGCTTCTCGAATCGGTTCGGTGAGGTCCATCGTCTCGGCCCGGCCGCAAAGCGCTGACGTGTCACGAAAGCCGACGGGCAACGTGGCGGTGTACCAGCAGGTTCCGCCTTCGATCAGTTCCAGGCAAAGCCGATATGGTTGCGGGTCCGTCGGCCAGGTGCGAAGCTCCGCAGGATTCAGAGAACAGTCCAGGCGAACCGGCTGCGGTGCCGAGAGCGTTCCAAACGTCTGACGGTGGATCAGCGTTTCATCCAGAAGCAGGTGCAGTTCCAGAATCGCGGCGCGGGTGGTTCGGATCAGGCCCTCGGCGTGAACGGAGGCGTGGTCCGCGGTCCACGAAGTCCGCACGGTCAGGTCGGTCAGATCGGCCGGGCCTCGCACCTCCAAGGCGACGCTGCCCCACAGGCCGCCGTCGGGTCCGAGCTTGCCCCGCGGCACCGGCACCGGGAGTCGGTCATGACGGGCAACTTCGACGGTGAGTTCGTTGCGGGATTCGAGGCGGTCGGTGATGTCGAACTCCAGCGGCGTGAACGGTCCGACATGGCTGCCGAGGTCATGCCCGTTGAGATGCCACTGGGAGACGGCGTCGGCCCCTTCGCAGACGAGCCACAGGCGTTCGTGGGGATCGAGGCGGGCCGGTCTGCCGAAGCGGCGGCGGAAGCGGACCACGCCGCAAAAGCCGCTCAGTCCACCGACCGACCAGCGGCAGGGCAGCCGCATCGTGCCCGGTGGCGGCAAAGGCAATGAGAGGTCCGGCGAGGACGGATCGGGCCGTTCGATCCGCTGCAAAGGTTCGTACTCCCACGGGCCGCGCAAATGGATGCGATGCGGATACATGGCAGTCTCGACGGCGGCCTCAGAAACGCAGCAGGTGGGAGAAATCCTGATACGGGGTGCGATCCGGCGGTCCCTGGGCGTGCAGCAGGGTGGAGGATTCGAGCGGCTGCCGCAGGGCCAACAGCGTGCTGCTGACCGTGCCGAAGCCGTCGCTCCGCCAGCAGATTCCGGGATGGTCGGCGTCGCCGGTGTCGCCGCACATCTCCTGGGCCAGTTCCAGCCACATCCGGCCGGTGGCCAGGCGGCGGCTTTCCAGCCAGGCCAAGGCCCGTGCCGCTCGCGGATCGGACGTGGCATTGATTCCCTGCCGCGTCAGGACGTGGATGCCGATCGGCAGCGGCAAAACCTGCACCCATTCGCCGTGCTGAATGACGAAGACATTGGCCAGATCGGCAGCGACGAGGAAGCACGGAGCGTAGCGGGTCTTTCCCAGTTCCTCGACGGCGGCGCGGACGGCCTCGGCGGCGGATCGGCAGGCCAGCATGTCCTTGGCAAGCAGGCCCCGGCTCCGCTGCGGCACGATCTCCTGGCGTTGCGGTCGGTTGACGACGGCGACGATGACACTCGCTTCATTGACGCCGAACCAGGTGCCGCCGGCGCGCGGATCCAAACCGGCCACGAACTGCACCGGACCGGCGACCCGCTGCGGCGGCGTTCCGCCCCGGTCGTACTCCTCTTCCCGATTGGCCGCCACGATCAGCGGAGCATCCACCGCTACCCGAGACAGCATCGCCAGAAGGCACATGAGCGTTTCCTTGTCTTCAAGAGATTTGCGACTTGCAGGCCGTTACAGATTTGTATGGCCAAGGAACATCGCCGGGCATAGCGGACCTTGTGATTGCCGCGGCGCTCGGTTACGCTCAGGAACATCCAATCGGCTTCCGCGGAGGTGCGGCGATGCGGCTGGGCTGGCTGTTGGCGATGGCGGCGATGGTGACCGGCGGAACCCTGACGGACGACGACTTCCTCCGGGAAGGCAGCGGCTCGGCCCGCCAGCAGAAAAACGCTTTGGAAAACAAACCGCCGCCGGCTCTGGAAGTGAGCGACTGGCACAATACCGACGGCAAAGCGCTTCGCTGGGACGACCTCAAGGGCAAGGTGGTCGTCCTGGATTTCTGGGGCGTGTGGTGTCCGCCTTGCCGTGCCGCCGTGCCCAAGCTCAAGGACCTCTACCACAAGCACCGCGACGAGGGGCTGGTCATTCTCGGCATCCACACCAGCCGTCAGGCCGACAAAATGGCCGAGTTCGTCACCGAGCAGAGCATGGATTGGCCGGTGGCCGCCGACGTGGACAACAAGACCGTCCGCGCTTTCCTCGTGGACTCCTACCCGGATTACTACCTGATCGACCGCTCGGGCAAACTTCGCGTCGCCGATCTGGTCAATGGCGACCTCGAACGGGCCGTCAAAGTCCTGCTGGCCGAGCCGATCCCCTGAAACCTCTTCTCTGAAACCTCGCCTCCGCTTTTTCCAATCCGCAGCTTCCCCAGTGTCGTCTCATGAATGGAGAAGTTTTTCCTCGAAATGGCGAAAGTTCGCAACTACCGTCTTGTCCCCGACGAAACCGATACGGTAAGTTAGAGAGTGGATAAACAGCGGTTCGACGCAGGCAATACCCCGAAGGCAGGAATGGACGACCATGGCAGAGCAGATCCCAGGGGCCAATAACTCGATGCAGAAAGTCGGGGCGAAGGCGGGAGCCACGACCCCGGCCCATGCCGTGCCGCCGGGCAAGACCCCGGCTCAGGTGAATGGCTCGCAGGCCGCCGCCAATCCGGCTGCCGACCCGCGAGGCGAGCCGAGCGCGCCCATCGAGCCGTCCATCTGGAAAAAATACTCGCCGCATCACGAGTTTCCGCTGTCCCTGCTGACGACGATCGTTCTCTATCTGTTTGCCGGCCTGGTCATCGCCGTCTTCGGCGTGGTCAGCATCTACTTCGGCTCCGGGGAAATGCCGGAGCTGGAGGCGGTCGAGTTCGCGGGCGGCGGCGGCGATCCCAGCGGCAGCCGGGATTCCAACGTCAACTACGGCCCCCAGGAGAACATCGACTTCCGCCTCGACGATGAAACCACCGACGCCCCCGTGGTCGAGACCACTCCCGACCTGACCGCTCCCACCGAGGCGCGGGAACGCCTCGTCGAGGAAGTCAAGCGGACCCAGCCCTTCCGAGGGCCGAACTCCTTCGGTCGTGGCGGAACGGGAACCGGCGGTGGCAAGGGCAGCGGTCACGGCACCGGCGAAGGCGACGGCTCCGGCCCCGGCAAGCAGAGCAAGCGGGAAAAACGCAAGGACCGCTGGCTCGTCACCTTCCCCTTCCGCAGCGGCGAGGACTACCTGCGGCACCTCGGCAAGCTCGGAGCCTACATTGCCTATCCGGAAGGCGAAGGCAAGTTCCGCCTGATTGAAGATCTCAACAAACGGCCGCTCATGGGCCGCGTCGGCACCGTCGCCGACATCAAGAAGTGGAACCGCATCTACTGGCGGGACGCCAATCCCGACGCCATCTACGCTCTTGCTTCCGCCCTGAATCTCTCCTCGCCCCCGTCGTATTTCTGGATCTTCTTCCCCGTCGAACTGGAGAATCTGCTGTTCGAGAAGGAGAAAGCGTACCGGGGCCTGACCGAGGACCAGATCATCCAGCGGAACCTCGAAACGCATTTTGAAGTGGATCGCAGCGGCGACAAGTACGAGGTCCGCGTCATCAAACAGGAGCGGCGCACGTCCCGATAGGGCCTCCCGCGTCATCCTCCCCGAATGCGAACTATAGTTGCATGACGCAATCCGTTCGCTTCGGAGACGTGGGAGGATGACCCGATGTCTGGCCGATGGCTGTGCCGAATCGCTTCGGTCTTCGTTTTGGTGGTGGCCAACGTCGGCTGCGGCGGGGGACAACCGCAGGGTCAGGCGGCGGGCACCGAGGCGACCCCGCCCCGGCCCCGACTCGCCGAGTTGCTCAACGAGCCGCGCGCGGAACTGGCCCGACAAGCGGATGAAGCCGCCGCCCAGATCAAGACCCGCTTCGACGCCCGGCGACAAAGCAAGCTCGCCTTCCACCTGCTGCCCCGCACCTGGCAACCGCTCATCCTTCCCGGCATCCATGATCCGCGTTTCCATGCCGAGATCGGCCTGAGCCTGCCGGCCTATCTCGACCCGAAAGACGCCGAGAACCAGCCGGAACTGGCCCGCCTGTACGCCGCCTTCGGCGATCGTGAAGCGGCCAGGCGATTGGCCGGGGGACAAGCCAGCGGCGACTTCGGGCAGTTCCCCTACGAACGCAATTTCCCTTTGGAATGGACTCGCCTGGCCGCATTGCTGCTCCACTCGGCCGGTCAGCGGATCGCTCTGGGAGATGCCGAAGGGTTGGCCGAGGTCGTCGAACTCCGGTCGCAGATTCGTCAGGCCCTCGGAGAACAGGCCCAGAATTCGCCCCTGGGGCTGCACCTGCTGGGGCTGGAGCGTCGGATCGTCGAACAGGCCGAAGCCGCCTGGCGGGAGAAAGGCGAAAAAGCCCTGGCCGATCAAGCTGCCGCCGTGCTG
>JANWWR010000192.1 GCA_025055835.1 Gemmatales bacterium
CCTCGACGGCCCAGCCGATCCGCTGGTTTTCGCCGTCGAAAACTTCCTGCACGAGAATCGGAGTCAGGAGCGTGATCGAATGGCCGACGGCACTTTGCTCCGTGGCCGGGGCGACGACCACGACTTCGCCCAGTTTCATCAGCTCCTGCCGCAAGGCCCGCAGACCGGGAGCGTAGATGCCGTCGTCGTTGGTGAGCAGAATCCGCATGGAGCAAGGCTACGCAGGCGGTTCAATGTCGGCAACGGAGACGAGGTGCCCTGTCGCCGCTCCCTGGCGGTCGCGGCTCAGCATCGATCACCACCCACCCACCCGGGCAAGCGGCCTTTTGTCTCGGCGAGTGGCTTTTTGCCTCGAAGCGGCTTTTTGTCTCGGCGAGTGGCCTTTTGTCTCGGCGAGCGGCCAGCGTTAGCTGGCCGGTCCCCCGCAGCGCCTCACTACTCCGCCGCAGGCTGCTGAGCCGCTTTCAGAAACCGATCAATGAGCGTCGTGTCGTGGGCCAACGCGGCCGCCCGGCGAAACAGGGTGACGGCATCCTCGCGGCGTCCATCGAACCACAGCTGATAGGCCAACAGAAACAGCAGCGACTCGTCGTTGATGTTCCTGCCCACCTCCTCGGCCAGCGCCCCGAGATGCCGTTCGTAATCCCCGGCATGATCGCGGTACAAGGCCCGAGGCTGGAACGGAGCCTGCGGCCATTGCGGATGCAGTCGCATGCCCCGCTCGATGGCCACGCCAGCCTCGACGTATCGGTTCAAGGCAAGATGGGCCTGGGCGAGGTGGAAATAGGGCGTCGGTTCCAGGGGAGCAGCGGCCACGGCCTGTTGATAGGCATTGAGGGCCTGCTTGTAGTCCCCAGCAGCGAAGGCGTCGTTGCCTTTGCGAAGCAGTTTCTGCATGTCGGCCCGCATGTCGACGGCGTCGCGGGCTTTGGCTGGTCGGATCGGCCTCACCGGCGGACGGTCATTCGGCTCCGCTTCGCCTTGAGCCTGTCCCTGGGCCTGCTGAGCGGCTTGCCGGGCCAGGAGGTTGATCAGCAGATCATTGGGCACGCCGACCACGGGCGCGGGTGTCACCTGAATGCTGAACGACTGATAGACCACGGGTGGAATGCAGTAGGGCTGCCAGAAGATGGGACCGCAGCAGCGGAAGCGAGGCGGGGGACCGTCCGGATCGAAATCGCACCAGGGACCAGAGCGCGGAACGCCGATGCCAGGCCACGGCTGGCCCGGCTGACGGACCTGTCCGGGAGGTAGATTGCCGCCCCGACCCAGACCCGGAGGCGCCACCGGCGGTTGGCCCAAAATCTCGATTGCTCCGACGGCGGAAACAATGATGGCCAGGACGAAGCTGCCGCGCTTCATGACAGGTTTCCTCGGAAGAATTGATTCAAGCCGCATTATCCGCGTTGCCGATGCCTTCCGCAAGCCGCCGCCCGCGGGCGTACTTGTCTGAATCCCCTGGCGGGGTAGGATAGTCTCAACAAGCGATGGTGAGAGTAGCTCAATTGGTCAGAGCATCAGACTGTGGATCTGAGGGTTGGGGGTTCGAGTCCCCTCTCTCACCCTGACCACCTATCCCGTTACCATTGCCCCATCCAGGCAGCTTCCTGAAAGCAAACGAACGGTTGCTGTCAGCTTGCGCCGGCATCGCCAAGCCGATGCACATGGCCAGATAGATGGCTTACTGCGGGGTGGCAGCCGTTTGGTCACGTCCTTATAATTGAGCGTTCAGGGAAATTTCCACGGAATCGTCCCATGTTTGAAGGAATTCAGAAGAGTTTGTCCGAAGCGTTGCGCCGGCTGACCGGCCGAGGTCGGCTGACCGAGGACAATATCCGCGAAGGATTAGCCGAGGTCCGCCGCGCCTTGCTGGAGGCCGACGTCAACTACAACGTCGCCAACGCCTTCATCCAGCGGGTCACGGAGCGGGCCGTCGGCCAGGAAGTCCTCAAGAGCCTGCGCCCCAGCGAGCAGATCGTCAAGATCGTCTATGACGAACTGGTCAATCTCATGGGGCCGGTGGACCACGGCATTCGCTTCGCCAAGGACCGCCCCACGGTCATCATGCTGTGCGGCCTTCAAGGCTCGGGCAAGACGACCACGGCCGCCAAGCTCGCCCTCACGCTCAAGGAAATCGGCCGCAAGCCGATGCTGGTCGCCGCCGACCTCCAGCGGCCCGCCGCCGTGGAGCAGTTGAAAGTCCTCGGCGAGCAGATCCAGGTCCCGGTCCATGCGGAAACCGGTGCGACGCCGCTGAAGGTCTGCACCAATGCCGTGCGGGAAGCGGCCCGCCAGGGTCGGGACACGGTCATCCTCGACACCGCCGGTCGGCTCCACATCGCCGAGATGCCGATGGGCGAACTGAAGGAGATCGACCGCGTCGTCAAGCCGGATTACGTCTTCCTGGTCTGCGACGCCATGACCGGCCAGGACGCCGTCAACAGTTCCAAGGCCTTCAACGAGGCGTTGGAACTCAACGGCGTGATCCTGACCAAGCTCGACGGTGACGCCCGTGGTGGAGCGGCCTTGTCGATCAAGGAAGTGACCAAGGTGCCGATCAAGTGGATCGGCGTCGGCGAGAAACTGGACCGGCTTGAAGAGTTCCACCCGGAGCGGATGGCCCAGCGGATTCTGGGTCAGGGCGACCTCATGGGTTTAGTGGAACGGGTGATCCGCGTCCAGCAGAGCGTCGACCAGGAGAAGCTCAAGAAGCAGCAGGAGCGGCTGTCCAAGGGCGATTTCACCCTGGAGGACTTCCGGGAACAGTTTGCCACCTTGCGGCAGATGGGCGTCAAACAGATTGTGAGCATGATGCCAGGCATGGATGGCATGCTTTCGGAGACCGATGAGGATCCCGAGCAGGCCTTCCGCCGCTTCCAGGGGATGATTGACTCCATGACGCCGGAGGAGCGACGCAACCCGGCCATTCTCGACCTCAGCCGTCGCCGCCGCATCGCCGCCGGCAGCGGCACCCAGCCCCACGAGGTCAAGAAGTTCGTCGAACAATTCGAGGTCGTCCGCACGCTCATGCGTCAGATGATGAACATGAGCATGTGGGAACGCGTCAAGATGGTTACCGGGCTGAACAAGATGGGGGCTTTTCTGCCAGGAAGCAAATTGCTGCAAAAGCCCAAGATCGGCACCGGCCACCGCAAAAGCGCCAAGGAGCGGGCCGAGGAACGCAAAAAGAAGCGGAAGAAGAAACGCTAATTGACCAGCGAATCAGAACTTCCAAGCCGCCAAAATGCGGCAAGCAGCGGACAACCAGAGCCGCAACCGCCAGTCAGAGTTGCGGCTAAGAGTCAGAGCCGCGACCGCCAGGGAGCGGATCAGCAATTTCGGATTGGTTTGGTTTTCAAGGGCGGAGAGGGTCAAGCGTGGTACGGATTCGCATGAAACGCATGGGCCGGAAGCATCGGCCCTACTATCGCATCGTGGCCATCGACAGCCGCCAGCCTCGGGACGGCAAGATCATCGAGGAACTGGGCAGCTACGATCCGATGATCCCGGACACGGACAAGCGGACCAGGCTCAAGGCGGATCGGATCAAGTATTGGCTCAGTGTCGGTGCCCAGCCGTCCGAGCACTGCCAGATTCTCTTCAAGAAGTATCTGGCCCAGGCCGAAGCCGAAGCTGCCGTGGCCGCCGCCCAGCAAGCGACCAGCCAGCCGCCGGCTTCCAGCTAGGTTCGGGCCATCCTGGGGTAGAAGCGGATGCCCACGCTGAGCCGCCGAGCGCCCCGCATCGGGATCGGCCATGCGTTTCGACGTCCTGACGCTGTTTCCGGAGATTTTCAGCGGCTACCTGACGCAGAGTCTGCTGAAGCGGGCCATCGAGCGGGGACTGGTTTCCATTCACCTGTGGAACATCCGGGACTGGTCGCCGGACCCGAAGCATCACAAGGTGGATGATCGGCCATTCGGCGGCGGACCGGGCATGGTGCTGATGTGCGAGCCGGTCGTGAGTGCCGTCGAAGCCGTGCAGGCCAAGGCGGAGCCGCCCGGCCATCTGGTCATGCTCACCCCGCAAGGTGAACGACTGACGCATGGCTTGGTTCGGGAACTCGCCCGGCATCCGCGGCTGATTCTGCTGTGCGGACGCTACGAAGGTTTCGACGAACGCATCCGCATCCTGCTGAAGCCGCAGGAAGTCTCCATCGGCGACTATGTCTGCAACGGCGGAGAAGTGCCGGCGATGGTCGTCATCGACACGGTGATCCGCTTCGTGCCGGGAGTGCTGGGGGACGAAAGCAGCGTGGTCGAAGAAAGCCATGCCGAGCCGGGGCTGGTTGAATATCCTCAATACACCCGGCCGCGGGTCTTTCGGGGGCTGGAAGTGCCCGAGGTGCTGCTGAGCGGCAATCACGAAGCGATCGCCCGTTGGAGACATGAACAGGCCCGTTTGCGGAGTAAAAAACAGGCTCACGAAGGGAGCTGAACCATGAATCGCGGTGAAGTGTTGGCCAAAGTGCAACAGCGTTTTCTCAAAGACAAAGTACCCGAGTTCGACATCGGCGATCAGGTTGACGTGCATCAACGGATTCTGGAAGGCCAGAAGGAACGGATTCAGATTTTCAGCGGCACGGTGATCAGCCGACGTGGCAGCGGACTGAGCGAGATGTTCACCGTCCGCCGCATTGTTCAGGGAGAAGGCGTGGAGCGGACATTCCCGTTGCACTCGCCGCGGATCGCCAAGGTCGAGGTCAAGCGAACCGGAAAAGTGCGACGCGCCAAGCTGTACTACCTCCGGGACCGCGTCGGCAAGGCGACCCGTCTCAAGGAGCGGAAGAAGGGGGCTGCCGAGACGGCTTCCGCCGAGGCCAAGGCCGCCGCGAAAGCCAAGGGCAAGAGCAAGACACAGACCGAGAGCGCTTCCGAGTGACCGGGGCATGACCGATGCCCGATCCGTCTCCCCGACTCCCCTGGTGGCGACGCTGGTTCGGCCTGCGGTCGGAGCAGTGGGCCGCTGAATTTCTCGTGCGTCAAGGGCATCGCATCCTGGACCGGAACTGGCGGTGCCCCCTGGGCGAAATTGATCTGGTGACGCAGGACGGCCCGTGCATCGTTTTCGTCGAGGTGCGTTCGACGGATGAGGGGAACATGGCCCGACCCGCCTATTCCGTGGACGAAAGCAAACAGGCCCGGCTTACCCGATTGGCCCTGGCCTATCTGAAGCGGCATCGGCTCCTGGGGCGACCGGCCCGCTTCGATGTCGTCCTCGTCTGCCGCGGTGACGATGCCGGCAGCGTCCGCATCGAGCATCTTCTCAACGCCTTCCCTGCGGTCGGCCGTTTCCAACCCTACTCGTGAACACAGCGGAAATTCTGGGGAGACACGGAGGTTGCCGTCGTCATGGCCATGCTTTCCGTCGAAGAACAATTGGCGGTCATCCGTCGGGGCGTCGAGCAGATCGTCCCGGAGGCCGAGTTGCGGCAGAAGCTGGAGCGGAGTTTGCGCACCGGCAAGCCGCTGCGGGTAAAGTACGGCATCGACCCGACTGGCATCGACGTGCATCTGGGCCACACCGTCCCGCTGCGGAAACTGCGGCAATTCCAGGAACTGGGCCATCAGGCCGTGCTCATCATCGGCAACTACACGGCGTTGGTGGGCGATCCCAGCGGCCGGGACCAGACCCGCGCCCGCCTGTCCGTCGAACAGGTGGAACGCAATGCCCGGGACTATCTGGAGCAGGTCGCCAAGGTCATTGACATTCGCCGCACGGAAGTCACCCGCAACGGCGACTGGTTCAGTCGGTTCACCTTCCTCGACGTGCTGAATCTGGCCGGGAAGATCACCGTGCAACGGATGCTGGAGCGCGATGATTTCACCAAGCGGTTCAAAGCCGAGCCGTCCGTGCCGATCTATCTGCATGAATGCCTCTATCCGCTCATGCAAGGCTACGACTCGGTCGAGGTCCGGGCCGACGTCGAACTCGGCGGCAGCGAGCAGCTCTTCAACTTGATGATGGGCCGCCATCTGCAATCCGACGCCGGGCAGGAGCCGCAGGTCTGCATCACCCTGCCGATCCTTCGCGGCCTCGATGGACAACGGCGGATGGGCAAGAGCCTGGGTAACTACGTTGGCATCGGGGAACCGGCCAATCAACAGTTCGGCAAGATCATGAGCATTCCCGACGACCTCATGCGGGAATGGTTCGAACTGCTCACTGACCGCAGCCCGGAAGAGATCACCCGCCTGGTGGATCCGAACCAGACGCATCCCCGGCAGGCCAAGGAATTGCTTGCCAAGGACATCGTGGGCTTCTACCACGGTCAGGCCGCCGCCGAGGCCGCCGCCGAGGAGTTCCGGCGCGTCTTTGCTCAGAAGCAGGATCCCGATCAGATTCCCGAGGTTGAACTGGCCGGCAACGACCCCGACATCAAGCAGGGACGCATGTGGATCGCCCGGCTGCTCGTCAAAACAGGGCTGGCCCCCAGCACCAGCGAAGGACAACGGCTCGTCAAAGGCGGCGGCGTGACCCTCGGACCCGAGCGGATGAAACTGACCGACCCCAAGGCCGAGGTGCCGATCAGCGACGGTCTGTTGGTCCGCGTCGGCAGCCGACGCATCGCCCGCATCCGTATCCGGTCTTGATCTGGCAGCAAGGGGACGCCTTTGGACTGGCGGCTGGCGGTGTTTCTCGGCGTACTCCAGGGCGTGACCGAGTTTTTGCCGGTCAGCAGCAGCGGCCATCTCGTTCTGGCCCAACACTATCTCGGCTTTCCCGACGGCGGCGGAGCGGCCCCCTTGTTCTTCGACGGCATGTTGCACGTGGGCACGCTTGTGGCCGTCCTCCTCTATTTCGGTCGGGAACTGCTGGCCCATCTGGCCCAGCACGACCCGCAACTGGCCGCCCTGGAGGGCAATCCACGTCCGGTGGATCGCCGAAGCCTGGTGGGCAAGGGCCTGCGGCTGGTGCTTCTGGTCGGCGTCGCCAGTTTGCCGGCCGTGATAGCCGTGCTGCTGTTCGGCAAGCAGGTTCGCGCCAGTTTCAAGGACCCGCAGATGGTTGCCGTCTGCCTGGTAGTCCTCGGAGGCGTTCTCGCGGCCAGCGACCGGATTCGGCCCGGAAAGACCGACTGGAAGGAAACCACGCTGTGGCAGGCATTGCTGGTCGGTTGTGGACAGGCCCTTTCCGCCCTGTTTCGGGGCTTGAGCCGCAGCGGCATGACCATCACCGCGGCCCTCTTGGCCGGTCTGGAGCGGACCTGGGCCGTGCGTTTCAGCTTCCTTATGTCGCTGGTGGCCAGTCTGGGGCTGGGCGTGGTCGGCATCCGAGAAGCCTTGGCTGATCCGACCCAGGAAGAATGGCTCACCGGCGAATTCGTGGCGTTAACTTTGCTGGCGACCGCGATCAGCGCCGTGGTTGGCTATCTAAGCATCGGCCCGCTGATCCGCGTCGTCCGAAAAGCGCGCCTGTGGTGGTTCAGCGTTTATCTCTGGCTGGTCGGATTGACGGTGCTGATCGTGGAGTGGAATCGCTGAGCGCTCAGCGACGCAGAGCGAGATTCAGACCCGGTACCTTCTGCACATAGACATATTCCCGCCAACGTCGCTCCAGTTCAGGAAAATCGAGCTGGTAGTGTGACTTCAAAGCCGCCGCATAGCCGATCCGTTGAGCCGTCCGCAAAAAGTCGGTGAACACCAGCGGTCCTTTCAATTCCGTCAGATACTGCACCAAGGTCGCGCTTTGGCCGTAGAAGTAGGCCATCTGGGCCGGGCCGGGGTATTCCTCCTGAGCCATCAGCTCCGCTGCGGAGAATCGCCGTTCGTCGTCCGGATTCTCCCACAAAGGGCGGAGGTGCCGCTGAATCCGCTCATACGGCTCGGAAAGAACGGCCATGCCTTCGTCGGCCCAGCGGGGCAGCGGCTTCGGCCCGAACAACCCGGCCAGGGTGACATGCGTGGTTTCGTGGGGCAGCACTGCCCGGAGCAGGTTCGGCTCGTCGAGTCGCAGATCAATGCGTCGGCTGTGGATGCGTGAGGCATCCTGACGTTCCGCTCCGATGGACGAATGCCCCGGCGATTCCGGCGGGGTTCCCGTGGCATGAGCATAGGCCTGAGCATTGGCATGGAGATAGATGTCGCACGGCACTTTCCAATCTTCCGGGTTCTCCTCGCCGAGCCATTTGCGCAGGACGGCAGACCGCGTCTGCTCGGCAACGTGAAGCACCTGCTCGGCCATCGTCGGGTCGGTGTGGAACACGCGGAAATTGGGCGACTCCGACTGCTGCCAACCGTTCACCGTCTCGCGGCTGTGGCGGACCGTGAAACGACTCCGGGCTACCGTCGTCGCGGACCGATGGCACTGTTCGATCCGCTGCAACAGTGTCTGGCCGTACTCCAGCCGCGGGGCCAGACTCAAGGCCGTCCGCACTTCGGTTTCAAGAAGCAGCCAGTCCGGCTTTTGTCGGTCCGCCTGATTGATCTGTTCCGTAACCCAGTGCAGCTTGCAGTAGGCCCAGCGTTCCCGGCACGGTTGCGGCAAAGAGCGCTCCTGCTCATAGGCCTGGGCGTACAGTCTGCCCGCCTGCTGGAAGCGACCCGCCCGGAAGGCCTGTTCTGCCTGTTCCAGGGCCTGCTTGCCGGAAGCCGTCGCGAGAACGAGGCTGTCGTTGACCTTGTCCTCACCGCTGGTGCCCCGAACGATCAGGCGAGATGAACCGTCCGCAGGAGAAGAATTCCGTTGGCCCGATGCCGGGTCTTTGGAACCCTCCCCAGGCGGAGACAGGATCGCCAGCCGCTGCCGATAGATCTGGGCCGCTTCGCGTTTACCCTGGGCTTCGAGATCGGCGACGCATCGGCGATAGGCGTCCTCCAGCAATCGCAGGAAAACGGCGTTGCCCTGGATGCGGGCCAATTGCGCTTCGAGGACCTGGACGGCAGCCAGCGAGTCACCCCGGGCCAGGGCCTCCCGGGCTTCCTGCATGGCGGCCTGCACCAAAGCCGCTCCTTGCCGACGCATCTCGCTGGTGGAGGGAGGAGCGTTTTCCGCTGCGGAAAGAGTGCTGGAGAAAACGCCCAGAAGACCAAACGCAGCCCACAGGAAGTACGGGAACCGCCTCATGAGCGCATCCTTGCGGCTGAGGGAGACGGGTTGACCGAACAACCACCGGCCGAGGTGTCAGGAAGGTGGAATCCTTGCGGCGGGCCAAGATGCCTGCCCCTTCTCTGTCAGCCGGGAGGGAAGTCGTTTTTCTGGGTCGGACTTCCCTGACCGGACAGCGGCCGTCCCTGACCGCCATCCGCGTTCCCAAGCAAGCGGGCCGCAACTTATAGCCGGGTCAAAAAAAGTGCAAGCCGAATCCGCCGTCCGCATCGCCTGCCAAACAAAGCGAGCGGCACGGTTCAGCCCACCTCTCGTGGACCGAAGCCGTGCCGCTCGAGCTTTCCGCGACGAGGAAGGTTCGCTCGTCGGACTACTTCCCGGCGACCGGGCTAAAACTGCCCAGATACTCGTCGATCTCCCGCGTCAGGTGCCCGCTGTCCACCGACCAGCTCGTCTCACTGGCAGGGGCCGGCGGCTTGATCTCCTCCCGCAGTTGCAGCTCCGTCATGCTCTTCTCGATCCGCTCCTCCAACGCGTCCACCAACTCC
>JANWWR010000208.1 GCA_025055835.1 Gemmatales bacterium
GGCGAGAACGTAGGAGTACCGGCCCAGGTCAGGGTCGGGGAGGGCGCTGTCGAAGAACAGGACACAGGGCAGGTCGGCGGCGGCCTGGAAAGCCTGCCACGGCGTCAGCTGGAGTTCATGCACCAACGGCATCATGGCGGGTCGAGAGCTCACTTTATTACCGTTGCTGGTCAGCTTAGGAATGCTGCGAGAGAAAGGCGATTCTGCTGTCTTGTGAAACCTGGATCGCCTCGGGAGAATCGGCTAGGGCAGAGGCGGCAATACTTGTGGGATGTTTGGGGAGCCTGTTGCGCTACCTGCGCGTAAAGGGGTCTACCCATGAAGCGGGCGACGCGAGCAGTACTCTACTTCGAGACGGGGCCGAATAACCCCGTCACGCTGCACGTCCAGCCGGGGGAGGAGTTCGAGGTCGAAACGCAACTCAACCGTGGTCCGTGGCTCGACGAGCACCCGGACGGTCGCTCTTTGCGACAACTGCTGCGCGGCGGGAATCCGGCCAGCGGCTGCATCCACGTCGAGGGAGCCGAGCCGGGCATGATGCTGAGCGTGCACATTGGCAACTTCGAGCTTGATCCGCTTGGTTTCACGGCGTTTCGCGGAGCCAACGGGGCCGTGCCCGGCTGGTTCGGAGCCAGCGGCATCGGGCCTCAGCATCGCATCGTCCACATCGAGAACGGCCACGTCATCTGGAGTGCCGACCGCCGTTTGCCGGTCAAGCCGATGCTGGGCTTCGTCGGCGTCGCGCCGCAGTACGAGACGTTTGCCAACGTCTGGGGCGGTCCGTGGGGTGGAAACATGGACGTGCAGGAAGTCACCACCGGGGCCGTGGTTCATCTGCGAGTTCAGGTTCCGGGAGCGAAGCTGCACGTCGGCGACATGCACGCCCTTCAGGGCGACGGCGAAATCTGCGGGGCCGGCGGCATTGAGGCCAGCGGCCGGGTCCGGCTCCGCTGCACACTGTCTCCCGCACCGCCTCATCTGCATTGGCCTCGAATCGAAGACGCCACGCACATCATGACCGTAGCGATGGCCCGGCCCTGCGAGGACGCCTTTCGCTATGCTCTGGAGGCGCTGGTGCTTTGGCTGGAGGCGGACTACGGCTTCAGTCGTGGCGAGGCGTATCTGTACCTGGGTCAGGTGTTGGAAGCTCGGTGCACGCAGTTTGTCAATCCGACGTTTACCTACGTCGCCAAGGTCCGCCGTGACCTGCTGCCGCGACGATTAGAGTGAGCCGCTGAAGGATCAAGCTAACTTACCCAGGTTCGGGAACGCCGAGCTGCTTGCAAATGGCCTTTGCTGTGGGCAAAAGGATTTCACGATGCCTGGGCACGGAGGTCCGCTTCCTAGTCACGGGGTTTTCCCAAATGGAGTGGCTCGCACCTTCTCGGACCAGAACGCAACCGTGCTTTCTCAGGTGGCGGAGCCAGTTCTAGACGTTTCAAGGCACGATTATCCCGGATGGTACCAAGTCGAGTCCCGTGCTGACTCTCAGTTGCAGGTAAATTGGTTCTTCAACGTCTGCGTCTGGATCGGAAGCCGATGGGTCAGGCTTAGGAAGAGGTTCTCCCTGTTCCAGCATGTAATCGGCAAGATCGACAAGTGCCAATGCCAGCAAACGCCGGGCTTCTGTGAGGTCTTGAGCGCAAGTGATCACGCCCGGAAAATCCACGACATGGGCATGGACGCCGCCTTCGACGAATTTGTAAGCGGCCTTGTAAATCAGCATGCCAGGTAATCCTTATCCGGGGTTGCCATCGCGAAACGTCGCCGAAAACTCGTGCTAAGCAACAAGGGAACCGGTTGGGTATCCGGTTCCCTTGTTTTGACTGATCAGGTCAACCGTCGAGGTCTAGAAAAGTTTTTCCAGCCACGGCACATCGGGCCAAGACTCCTGGCCAGCTGGTCGCCGGGGTTCAACGGCCAGCAGTCGGGTTGGTATCCGACGTGGTACTCGTCGTGGTCTGCTCCTGTTTGATATCAACCTCGGCTTTCTGCTCGGCGACGCTGATATTGAGCTTGCCGTCGATGGCGACCTTCATGGTGCTCTCGGCCACCCGGCCCTTCTCGGTGTCGAAGTAGATCGTGCCGCTGGCCTCGGTCGTCTTCAGGCTGCCGGAATCAATGCGGAAGGGCAGTCCCGTGGCTTCCTTGGGGTCCGGTGGCTTGTAGGACAGTTCCGTCTTCAGCTCAATCTTCTGGAGCGTCACTTTCTTGCCATCCGCCAAGGTGCGCTCTTCGGGACCGACGTAAGTGTAGGTGTACTTCGTGTCATAGGAGCCGATCGGACCCATGCTGAGCTTGCTTTCCCGGGTCCAGGAGTCCTTGGGCTTGACCTTTTCGCCCGGACCCTTGACGACGGCAAAGGCTGGCTCGGACATCTGCTTTAGCTGGTCTTCGCTGAGGATGACGCGAAGCAACCCTGCCATCTGCGGGTTGGCTTCGGTCACTTTCTTGACGAACTCCTCGCGGCCTTCGACCTTGGTGACTTTGAGGGTCTTGGGGTCGAGCGTCAACGTGAAACTGGAGCCGATCAGTGGCTTGAAGAACGTGGACAGCGGGTTATCGGCAGCGTCGCGGGCCGTGCTGTTGTACCGGACCTCGTTGGTGCCGATCTTGATGCTCATGTTGACCGACTCGATCTTCTGTTCCAGCACCACGCCGGCATCGCTGACGTCCTTAACCGTCCAGCTGAAGACAAACTCCTGCTCCTGGTCCTGTTTGACCGGCTGACTCATGATGTTCATGGTCTGCGAGGTCTTGGTCTTGAGCGTCTGGTAGAAGGTCTTGCCCTTCTCGAATTTCCAGGCCAGCTCAATTCCGTCCCCTGCGGCCGCCTCGGGCTTCTTCTCCTCCTGAGCCGCCACTGGGACCGTCAGGATGAGCACCAACGCCGCGCTGATCAGTTTGAACCGTTGCAACGAAGTCTCTCCTTTTTCAAAATAACGGGACGCCTTCGCTTAGTTCTTACCGTTTTGCCTTGATATTTCTTACTAGTGGGGCAGCGAAGCGGCCATCGTACAGGAGTTTCCGTCAAGGACTTCCGTCTGCATTCCTGGGCGAGGAAAGGGGCGGTTCATGGACCTTATCAGTACCATACGCGGCTCGATGTTGGAAGGTTTCCTGCCGGCTGGTTGGGACTTGGCCAAAATCGACCAGTTGGCCTCCCGACCCCCCAGCGAAATCACCCGCCGGGAACCGTGGTGGCATCCGCAATTCGAGCCGGTCCCCTGTGCCAGCCTGACCGACTTCGACACCTACATGGGCCATGAGATCGCTCGAGCCGTCCAGCGGACCCACGCCGCGGGAAGACCGCTCATTCTCATCCTGCCCGTCGGTCCGATGGGCATGTATCGCTGGGCCGTCTGGTTTCTTCGCGAATGGGGCCTGAGCTGTTCCCACGTTCACGGCTTCAACATGGACGAGTGGTCCGACGCTCAGGGCAACACCCTGCCCGGGGATCATCCAGGGGCTTTCCAACATGCCATGGAGCAGGCATTCTACGGACCGCTTGGCGAACGCACGGTTCCGCCCAAGCAGCGCCATTTCGCCGTAGCCTCCGAATTGCCCACTTATGCCGAACAGATCGCCGCCTTGAAGAAGCAAGGCGGCGAACTCGTGACCGTGTTCGGCATTGGCCGCGTCTGCCACATTGCCTTCTGGGAGCCGCACTTTGCTGCCGAGTATCCTTCCGAGGCCGAGTGGCGGAAGCCGACGCACCGTCTCGGGGCCCGCCTGCATCCCCTGACCATCGAGCAGAACGCCATCACCAGCTTCAAGAGCCGGACGACCCTGGTACCTGCGTATGCCAACACGATCGGGCCGGGGCTTTTCCTGGCCGCGGATCGGATCATCGGTGGGGCGGACGGCAGCCTGGGCCGGGGCATGATGTGGCAGGGCCTGTCGCTGTGGATGACGCTGCACCACGAGCCGACGCCATGGATCCCCAGTTCCTACATGCCGACCCTGCCCGGACGGCTGTTCTTCCTCGAGGAACTCGCTGGCCCGCTGGAGCCGGAGTGCAATTGACTCCGAGCCTGCCTTTTGCCGATCTTTTGAAGGATGGCCTGACGGCGGTGCAAATGTCACCCGAGCAACCGCTTGCTTCAAACCGATTCGACTAGGCAAGAACGGGAACGGACTCTATACTCCGGCCCGGTCGCTGCCCTCAAGGAAGAGGGAGGGGAAAGCCGTGGCGGACTCCGCTTCCAATCTGGTGGTGGAAACCCACAAGCTGACCAAGATTTACCAGAACCGCCAGATTGCCCTCAATGACGTGACCTTGTCCATCGAGCCTGGCTGCGTGCTCGGTCTGCTTGGTCCCAACGGGGCGGGCAAGACGACGCTGTTGCGCCTGATTCTCGGCCTGCATCGTCCGACGGCGGGCTGGGTGAAGGTGTGCGGCAAAAAGATGGGACCAAATGCCGCCGCACTGCGTCGCAAGATCGGCTACATTCCCACGAACCCCCAGTTTCCGCCGGGCATGACTCCCATCGTCTATCTGGACTTCATGGCCAAGCTGTTTGGCCTGCCCGCTCAGGTCCGCAAGCCGCGTCTGGCTTCCCTCATCCGGGCCGTCGGGTTGCTCGAAGTCTCCGGCGATCCCATCGCCGGCTTCTCCAACGGCATGACAGCCCGCCTGGCCGTCGCCACTAGTCTGATCAACGAGCCGGAACTGCTCATCTGGGACGAGCCGACGCACGGACTCGATCCGGAAGCCCGCCGCTCCATGCTCGAGCTCATCAAGAACCTCAGCAAGGACAAGACGCTCATCGTCTCCAGCCACAATCTCAGCGACATTGATGAGGTATGCAATCATGCAGCCGTGCTGAGCCGCGGACATCTGATCTACTTCGGCTCGCTTCAGGACCTCAAAGGGCGGATGCGCCGCAACCATTATGAGCTTGATCTGGAAGGCGATCAGAAGGCCATCACCAAGGCGGCCTCGGTGATCAAGAGCCTGCCCGAGTTCAAAATGGTCAACATCCGCCAGCGTCGCCTGGAACTGCGGCTCAATGAGGACGTTTCCAACTCCTCGGTGCTGGCCAACGTGTTCATGACCCTGGCCGACAACAAGGTCAACCTCGTCAGCATTCGCAGCGTCGGTCAGCAGACCGAGCAGGCGTTTCTTGATCTCGTGGAGAAAGAGGAATCCCGCGGCTTTGCCCGGGCTTACGCTGCCTCCGAGGAATGAAGGGACCGCCAGCCGCTTCGACGAGGTGAAGCATGGACGCCGCCGCGACCCATCCGCCGCTCCGACACAGCCTGTTGCTGCCCTATTGGGCCGTGCTTCAGATGGATGTCTGGCAGACGCTCCGCAGTTGGGTCTTCCGCGTCTGGGTGCTGGCCGGGGCGTTGCTCGGCTTCGGTTATCTGCTGCACCGGGCGGCGATCCACTATCAGGCCGGGATCCTGCAATCGTCCGCCGCTTTTATGACCGAAGTGCTTCAGTTCTCGCTGCTGATCGGCTCGACGCTGGTGATCCTGCTGACCGCGGGAACGATCTCCTCGGAGCGCGGCATCCTGGCCGATTCGGTCCTCAGCCGCGGAATCAGCCGGTACGAGTACTTTTTGGCGAAATGGCATTCGCGGCTGCTGACCACTCTGGCGAGCTACTGGTTCCTGGCCGGGGGACTGCTGCTGGCCAGTTGCTTCCTGCTGCAATTCGATCTGTCCATCGTCGGCTGCCTGGTGGGCTTTGTCGTTGTCTCCGCGGTGCTGGCCATGGTGACGTCGTTGGGCGTCGCCATGTCCACCCTCTGCAACAGCACGGTGCTGGCCGTGGCCGTGCTGTGGATGGTGCTGTACGGCACGGGCCTGGGTCTGGCCCTTCTCGGTTTCGGGCAACTGAATCCGCTCCGGCTGCATCGCCTGATGGCCCTGTTGGTGCAGGGCCAGTACGAACTTGGACCGCAATTGGAGTTGGTCGGCTGGTGTGCCCTGATTTCCGTAGCCGCCGCGATGGTAGGACTCCTCCACTTTGCCCGCCGCGATGTCTGAAACTGCCCTTCGAGGAAATACGACCCGCTGCGGTTGGCTGAGGCCGATGCTGGCGTTGGTCGTCTCGACGGCCTTCAGCCTTGCTCTCTTGGAAGTCGCCCTACGGATCTTCTTTCCTGACCTGCCGAGCAGTGAGACGGGAATCATGCCGCACCCGGTCTGGCACCATTGGCACCAGGCTGATTACCGCTTCACCTACCACGTCCCCGGCGAGGGCATTCGGCGAACCGTGACCTTCAACGAGCATGGCATGCGGGATAGCCTGCCGCGTCAGACGGCTCGACGGCCCGGTGTTGGCCGCATCGCTGTCCTGGGCGATTCCTTCGTCGAGGCGATGCAAGTCGAGGAGCATGAGGGAATCTGCAAACAATTGGAAGCCCTGTTGTCGGAAAGCGTCCCGACCGAGGTACTGAACTTCGGGTGCAGTGGCTTCAGCACGTCGCTGGAATATCTCATCCTGCGGGAATGGGTCGTGCGGTGGAAACCCGATGCCGTGGTCTGTCTGCATCATTTCTCGGACATCACCGAGGATTGGCGGTTCCGGACCAAGGCCGTCGGCGCGGGGGAAGACCTGCGGGCCGTGGTGCCGTCTGGTTCCGGCTGGGGCCGACAGGTCCGCCGTGTCATGGATGCGTCATCGGCTTGCCGGTTGATCAGCCTGACGCTACAGGCAGTCCGTTCGCGTCCGCCGAGTCATGCGGCCTCGTTGCAGGATGGCTACGATGCCATCGTCAACGCTCCGTACAACCAGCAAGATGAAGTGGCGTTCGCCTATTCGCTGTCCTACCTCGGCCTGATGAACGACCTGCTTCGGCAGCAGGGGATTCCCCTTGTCGTAGTCGTCATTCCGCTGGGACCGCAGGTGGAGCCGGTCCCCGTCGAGTTGGCCCGACGCCTCGGCCTCCGCTATCTGGCCGACGGTCAGCGTCTGGAGCACACGGGCTACCAGGAGATGGTCCGTCGCTTTTGTCATGCCCATGACATTGCGGTGACGGACCTTCTCGACGCCTTCCAGACCGCCAACCCGACCGGAAAACCGCTGCTGTACTACAGCCGCGATCAACATTGGACGGCCGAGGGACATGCCTTGGCGGCCCGACGAATCGCCGAGGAACTGAAGCCTCTTCAGGTTGGATCGGCCAGCCGCCTCGCTGTCCCACCTAGGGGTCGGAAGGCGATTACTTGCCAGGCTCGGGCTTCTTCTCCCCCTCCGGCTGCTTCTGCCCGTTGCCGTTAACCGGCCGAGGCTGAGGCGCGACCGGCAGCGGCTCTCCGCCGTGCGGGTGGATCAGCGTCGGTACGCGGAACGGCACAGGCGGAGCGAAGGGATTGTAGGACTGGCCATACACGTCGAATGTCGGATAGGAGTAATAGGCCGAGTATGGCGTGTAGAGATACGGGTAATACAGGTGGGCGTAGGGATGACCTGGATACCACTCCTGGAACGGATATGGGAAGTGATTGCCGGGTCCGTACTTCAGCGGTGGATAATACGGCAGCGTGAAGGGAGCGTTGGGCCAGTAGAAGTAGCGTTCGTTGGCGGTCGCCACAATCGGCACCACCATCAAAACCGCACCCACCAGTATGGCTCGCAGCATCGTCGTCACCTCAAGGAAGGGGCAGAACCGGATTCTCTACTTCGCCGCGCTGGATGTGTCAGTGTTTCTACATTAGCAAGACGATCCGACTCGTAAACCGGAGCCGGACGCAGGATCGGAAACTTTTCCGGATATGGACTCATGGCTAAACGAAAAACCCGCAAAGACGTCACCGAATTGACACTCATCGGTGACGTGGACGACTGGGAAGCTGAAACGCTCAAGGCCCTTCTCGAGGTGCCGGAAGGGTCGGAGTGTGTTTTCTACATGGACTCGGCAGGCGGCAGCGTGTATGGCTCGCTGGCTGTGGCGTCGCTCATGCGGCTGCGACGGATCAAGGGACGGATCATCGTCCTGAGCGAGTGCTCCTCGGCGGCGTTGCTGATCTTCGCCACCTGCCAGAAACGCTACGTCGTGCCCTACAGCACTTTTCTGTTTCACCGCATGAAATGGGAGAGCGACAAACGGGTAGCCGCTGACGAAGCTGGGCAGTGGGCACGCCATTTCGAATATCTGGAACGGGAGATGGACGATCTGTTGGCCAAGCTGCTGGGCTGCAACCCGGCCCTTATCACGGAATGGATCCGGCAGGGCAAATACGTCACCGGCAGGGAAGTCGTCGAAGCCGGACTGGCCGAGATGATTCATGT
>JANWWR010000211.1 GCA_025055835.1 Gemmatales bacterium
AGGTTCGCAAGATTTGTTGACCCCGCCTAGACCACGGGCTTATTTTTGTGCCATCTTACCAGTTTTCCCACCCCCGCCGCAAGGTCTGCCGCCGCAGACAATTCGCTCAGGATTTCAATAGACAGGGAGTTACGCAGCGATTATGCTTCAGGGGCGGAGATTTCATTCGTTCCGGTCTTTCTTCACCAGGCGAGGTTGGTCATGCGACGTCCACGGTCACGGTCCATTTACGGGAGGGTCAGGAAAGCGTTAGCGTTCACCCTGGTCGAGTTGCTCGTTGTCATCGCCATCATTGCCATCCTGATGGCGCTGCTCCTGCCAGCGATTCAAAAAGTGCGGGCGGCTGCCAACCGCATGCGGTGCGGCAACAACCTGAAGCAGTTGGCATTGGCTTGTCACAACTACCACAACGATTACGGCAAGCTGCCCCCCGGCGGGAAGGTGTATGACGAGAAATTCAGCAATCCCGCCGACTGCCACTACAACAAAGGCTCCTGGCTGGTCCACATCCTCCCCTACATGGAACAGGATGCGATCTTCAAAGACATCCCGGATTTGAACTACTTCAACATCGGCAATCCGTCCGATCCGCGGAATAACTCGATAGCCCTGGCAGTGGCTCGCGGCGTTCTGCCCCGCCATCTGCCGATGTACCGCTGCCCCAGCGACGACTTCCTCCGGGACGTGCCGCCGATCAGCAACTACGTCGGCAGCATGGGTCCGCAATGCCTGGCCAATCGCTGCGGCAACTGGCCGACCGACTCCGGTCCGTTCGGCATGTATTGCGATCCGATCAACAACGGGCTGGGAGACTGGGGCTATCGGCACAGTGCCATCCTGGGCAGCACGCACTACAAGGATAGACTGCGTGGCTGCTTCAGTCGCATGGGCGCCATCGTGCGGTTGTCCGACATCATCGACGGCACCTCGAACACGATCATGATCGGCGAGACGCTGGCGGCCCAGCACGACTGGATCCGCTATCCTCAGACCGGCGGAGACGGCTGGCAGGCCGGTTGGGCTCATGCCGACGGCGGTAATAGCCATTGCTCAACGATCGTGCCGATCAACTGGGATACCAGCCGCGAGGACGGCTGCGTGAACGGCGGCGTGAACTGGTACGGCAACTGGGCTGTATCGTGGGGCTTCAAGTCCCGCCATGCTCACGGAGCGAACTTCGTCTTTGCGGATGGCTCGGTCCACTTCCTGCCGCAGACCATTGACATGCGGACTTACCAACTACTGGGTTGCCGTCACGATCAAATGCCAGCCAGCGTTCCGTGAGGTTGCCATCCAGGCTGCTGAGGAGTGGAGACGATGCGACGCCTTGCCGCTTCGATGTGCGGAATTGCCATCTTTTGCCTGCTGACATCTCTCGGCTGCGGCGGGTCCAGCAGCAAACCCGTGCCGGTTTCCGGCATCCTCCTGGAAGAAGGCAAGCCACTGGCTGCGGCCCGCGTGACGTTCAATCCCGTGGAAAGCACAGGTCGGATGGCGTTCGGCCTGACGGACAGCGAAGGTCGTTTCAAGCTCACCACCTTCCGCCACAATGACGGCGCGCTCCCGGGTCGGTACAAGATCACGGTCTCGGTCCAGGGGGAAATCAAGGAAGCGGACGTGAAAGTGGCCCACGACCGCAAGGAGATGTACCGCGAGATGGAGCGGCTGCGGAACCTCAAGGTTCACAAGATCCACGAAAACTACACGAATCTCGCCAAGACGCCTCTCCAGGCGGAGGTTCCGGTCGAGGGCGAACTTCGGATCGAACTGAACAAGAACGGCACTTGACTGCTGAGAAAGTCCGGGACTGGGCCGACGCCAGCGGAAACGGTCGGCTCAGTCCTCTTCCTGGCGAACGGCGAACCAGCCGAACTCCCGCTCCTGCATCTTAGTCCAGCCGGTGATGTATTTTCCTTCGTGGGTAAACATCCATCCTTGGAAGGTCTGCTCGGTTTGCGGGAAGCGAACGGTGAACTGAATCGTGTGTCTTGGCGTGCCGACCTTTCCGAAGACCTCGTAGCTCCGCCCGCTGGCGTCTGAGACGTATTCGCCGCTCACTGTCCCTTCGTCGCTGACCTTCAACACCAGCTTGGCGGAGCGTCGGCCATCGTCGAGCAGTTTGTAGGTTCCGGCAAAGAAGCGCGGTTCAAAAGTTTCGCCGATCATGGGTCGTGCAAGGCGGCGGCTCTCTGTTCCCGGAAGCGGTTTGGTGACGATGAAGAGTTTCGCTGAGCCGACTGGCTCCAGCCACGTTTCGCCAGCGGCAGCCACGAACCGGATGTCGCCGCCAATCTCACCCGGGACGATCTGGCCGACGTCCAGACTTAATACGAAGCCGCTGTACAAGTGCGTCGGACCGCCGGAGACCTGAACCGCCCGCTCCTCGCCTTCTTTGAACGTCACGAAACGCTCGATGAGGGCGATGGGTACGGAACCATTGGCCGTGCGTTGGCGAGCAATCTGAACCGCCAACTTGCTGTACCGGCCAGCGTTGGTCTTGACCACCACCAGGGCGGCTGGTGAACCGGGCAGAAGATGCCCGTGCTCCGCCACCAGCCCCGGCGTGATCTTGTCGCAGGGTTTCAGGCCGTCCGTCTCCGTGGCTTTCGACAGGATGCCGTTGGTGTAGCGGTCGAAGACATCGGCACGGGCGAATCCCTGCCAGCCAGCCAGCAGCACAACCAGCAGGGCCGCCAGAGTGCCGCGCCCGACCTGGACCATCCAGAATCTGGCTTCTCGTCGGTGCAGACAAGCGCACACGGATTGACAAGGCATGGTCAACTCCCTGCGGTAGCTCTTCGGGTCAGGACTAGATTATCACGGTGAATGACCTCTTCATAGGTCCGCGGGCCGAGCAGTCCGACGATGTCTTCAGATCGCATTCCCTGGATGCGTCGGGCGTCGGCTGCGGAATAGTTGCTCAGGCCGCGAGCGAATTCGACGCCCTGGGTGTCCTGCAAAACCACTACGTCGCCCTTGCTGAAATTGCCGACGACCTCGACGACGCCGATGGCCAAGAGACTCCGGCCTTTCTCCTCGACTGCCCGCCGCGCTCCGGCGTCCACCACCAACCGGCCGCGCGGCTTGGCGGCCAGCCCGATCCACCGCTGCCGGGCATTGAGGCCGGTTTCGCTGGCTAAAAACAAGGTGCCGATCGGCTTCGCATCCAAGATGTCGTCCAGCACCCGCGGCCTGCCGCCGTGCGCCATCCACACCGCCTCCCCGGCTGAGGTGACCAACTGGGCTGCCCGCAGCTTGCTCTTCATGCCTCCCGTTCCCAGCGGGCTGCGGCTGGTTCCTGCCAGATTGGTAATGCTCTCGTCGATCCGCTCTACAACGGAGATGACTTCCGCTTTCGGATCGGAAGGATCGCCGCGATACAGCCCCTCCACATTGGTCAGAAGGATCAGCAGAGGAGCGTGCAAGAGGTTCGTGACCAGGGCGGCCAGGTGATCGTTGTCGCCAAACTTGATTTCCGCGGTGCTGACCGTGTCATTTTCATTGATGATCGGGATGCAGTCCCATTCGAAGAGCGTCAGCAGGGTATTGCGGACGTTCAGGTATCTAGTACGGGAATCGAGGTCGCTGGCCGTCAAAAGAATCTGGGCAGTGCGACACCCGTGGGGCCGAAAACAGCTTTCGTAGGCGGCCATGAGGTAACTCTGGCCGACCGCAGCGGCAGCCTGAAGGTGCGGCAGGTCGGTCGGTCGTCGGTCCAGCCCCAGTTGGCCGATGCCCGCCCCGATCGCCCCGGAACTGACCAGGGCCACTCGTCGGCCCGTCTGACGAATCCGCCACACCTGCTCCACCAGCGAGCGGACACGCTCCAGATCCAAATGTCCCTGGGATGTCGTCAGGACATTGGTGCCAACCTTGATGACGACGGTGTGAGCAGCTTCCAGGACCGCTCGGCGGAGATTCACTTCCCGCGAAATGCTGCTGTTGGCTTCCATGCTTAACCCCAGGTGATCAGTCCCGTGGTCAATGGATTCGCCAGACCCTCATGGCGAGGCAGAATCCGAACCGCGTAGCCGTGCTGACCGCTGGATTTGCACGGCAGATGTCCCCGGTAGATGTACACGCCGTCGGCGGCCTTTCCGTCCGGCTGCATGACAGTGACGTTGGGTGTTGCGATCTCGCCCAGCGAATCAACCAAGCCGTGAACCAGTTGGACCTCGACATCTTCGGGAGCAAGCGGGCCAAGGCGGATGCGGGCCAGCACCGGCACTTGCTCGCCGACGTGAGCCCCGTCCGCCCCCTTTGCTTCGACACTTTCGACAGTGATCTGGGGCCAGTGTTGCTCGACGTGCCTTCGCCAGCGGACCAGGTTTCTGGCCGGCTTGGCATCGTCGGCAATCATCTGCAAGTAGTGCTGGTGCGTGGGCCAGTAGGCCAGGCGCATGTACTCTTCGAGCATGCGATTCGTGTTGAACACCGGACAAAGCGTCTTCATGGAGTTCTTCATCATGCGGACCCACTGCCGCGGAACCCCGTCGCTGCCCCGGGTAAAAAATGCAGGCACGATTTCCTGTTCCAACAGGTCGTAAATGGCCCGGCTTTCGACGTCGTCCTGATAATTCAGATCCGTGTACTCCTCCCCGGCCCCGATGGCGTAGCCGTTGTCCCGGGCATAGCCTTCCGCCCACCAGCCGTCGAGCACACTCATGTGGATGCCGGCGTTGGCGGCAGCCTTCATGCCGCTGGTCCCGGACGCTTCCAAGGGCCGACGCGGATTGTTCAACCAGATGTCCACCCCTTGAACAAGGTAACGGGCCACCGCCATGTCATAGTCTTCCAGGAACACAATCCGCCGTCGCAGGTCTGGACGGCGAGCGACGTGAACGATCTCGGCGATCAATTCCTTACCCCCGTGGTCCCGTGGGTGCGCCTTACCCGAGAAGATGATTTGGACGGGACGATCCTTGTTGTTGATGATCGCCGTCAGGCGCTCCAGGTTGCGGAAGATCAGATTCCCGCGCTTGTAGGTGGCGAAGCGACGGGCGAAGCCGATGGTGAGAGCCTCCGGGTCAAGGATTTCCTCGGCCCGGTGAATCTCCGCTGGAGGTGCACCTCGGCGGAGAAGCTGCCAGCGGACCCGCTTGCGGCAGAAGACCACCAGACGTTCCCGACGCCGTTCGTGGGTTCGCCACAGTTCCGCATCGGGGATGTTGTCCACCCGCTTCCAGATGGAGTGGTCGCTGGGCTTGTCCCGCCAGCCGGTGCCGAGATAGCGGTCGAACAACTGGGCCATCTCCGGCGAAAGCCAGGTCTGGGTGTGGACGCCGTTGGTAATGGAGATGATGGGTACTTCGGCTTCGGGCAGCTGCGGCCAAAGGCCCCGCCACATCCGCCGGGAAACGACGCCGTGCAACTTGCTGACACCGTTGCTGACATTGGCCAGCCGCAGGGCCAACACGGTCATGCTGAACGGTTCGCTGGGATCCTGCGGGTTTTGCCTTCCAAGCGCCAAGATGGTGTGCTTGTCCAGTTTGGAAAAAAGGAAATAAGCCCCGAGCCAGTGCTCCACGAGATGGGGGGCGAAAAGGTCGTTGCCGGCGGGGACGGGAGTATGGGTCGTGAAGACGTTGCCCGCAGTGACGGCAGCGCGGGCCTCCTCGAAGCTCAGACCTTTTTCCTCCATCATGATGCGGATGCGCTCCAGGGCCAGGAAGGCGGAGTGCCCCTCGTTCATGTGGCAGACGGTCGGCTGAATGCCCAAGGCTCGCAAGGCCCGGATGCCGCCGATACCCAGGATGATCTCCTGCCGGATTCGCATGTCCTGGTCGCCGCCATAGAGTTGGCCGGTGATCTCCCGGTCTTCCGGCGAATTGTTCGGCACGTTGGTGTCGAGCAGATACAGCGGCACCCGCCCGACCTGAATACGCCAGATGCGGAAAAAGACATCCCGGCCAGGAAATGGCACGCTGACGAGGATCGGTTTGCCGTCCGGGCCTAACTCCGGAACCAGGGGCAGGTTGAAAAAATCGTTCTCGGGATAGCGTTCCTGCTGCCAGCCGTCGTGATTGAGGTATTGGCGAAAGTAGCCAAGGCGATACATCAGACCGACCCCGACCAGCGGTTCGCCCAGATCGCTGGCCGACTTCAGATGATCGCCAGCCAGCACTCCCAAACCGCCGCTGTAGGTCGGAATGCTCTCGTGCAAGCCGAACTCGGCGGAAAAATAGGCGATCCGCATCTCTGGCGAGCGCTTGGTTGGAGTGCGGGGCGGCTCGGTTTCCAAGCCCGGCGAACGACCGCAGAACACCTCGTCATACCAGGTGTGGCCGCGCATGTAGCGGTCCAAGGCCCCGGCGACCCGATCCAGGTGGGCCAGGAAGCCTTCGTCGTGTTGCAGCTCCTGGAGCCGTTCAGGGCTGACGGTGCTGAGCAGCTTGACGGGGTTGTTTTCCAGGGACTCGAAGAGGTCCTCATCAATGCGGCGAAACAACGCAATCGCTTCGTGGTTCCAGCTCCACCACAGGTTGTAGGCAATGGTCTGAAGGGCCTGAAGCCGCTCGGGAATGCGCGGCCGAACCGTAAACATGCGAATACGCCGAGACGCCATCGCTGAACCTCGCCAAGGCCCGGGGCGAACCGGGGCTCCGCGGAATCTGGCCAGTCTGCGGGGATTAGCTTAGGTTTGCAGGTCCAGCGATTCAATCAGTCCGCAACTGCGACTCAACAAAGCGTGCCGATCGTGCCGATAACTCCGGACGTATCGAACGTGCGGTCGGACGGCGTGTCGGCGCTAGGATGGATGCTGCGCCCGACGGAGCGAACACCACGGACGGGGGTGTGCCTTCCGGACAAGGAGTGTCCCGATGAGAGTAGCGGGGTTCATCTGTGGCGTGGGAGTGAGTCTGGCCTTGGCGGGAGGCGAGGCGAGGACCGCGGAACCCGGGCCCAGCCCGATGCCGTCCGGGTCGGGGACCGCCTGGGTCCGACCAGCTCCAACTGCTTACGCTCCTAGTTACGCCACGCCGCCTTTCTACGCTCCACCGCGCAACCAGGCAACCTCCACGAAGGCTCCATCGGCTCAGGAAGCACCGGCTGGCGAAGCGGCAAAACCCGGGGACAATCCTGCTGCCGGCCTCCATGCTCCGCAGCCGGTTCCTCCGAGCAGTCCCGTCCCCACTGCGGCGGGACAGCCCGTGACCTGGGCCGCTCCGATTCTTCCTCCGCCGCCCGGCGGATGGTCCGAGCCGTGGCATGACTGCGATCCCATGCCCGCCGCTCCCGACGGCACTGCCCCGGCCATGATCGGACCAGGGTTCTTCTACTCGGCGACCCGACTGGTGCAGTTGCAGAGCCTAGCGGATGGCTCGATCTTCCCGGCCACCGTCTCCGGCGTGCCGATCGTGGCCCGGTCGCAGTTCTATATCGGCGTCAACGAAAGTCCTCAGCCCCAGGATCGCATCTTCCTGACCTTCAACTGGTACAACAACGTCAACAAGGACGCTCTCAGTCGAGTCCCGGAAAACGCCTTGATCCGCGACTTTCGGCTGATTTCTAAGCTGCAAGCGTTCTACGAAACGTTCGGCTTCGAGAAGACGCTGTGGGATAACCGCTTGTCCGTGGGAGTCCGCGTGCCGTTCTTCCAGCTCCAGCAAGAGGAGCCGAAGCCCCTGGAAGCCGGGCCGCTGCAATTTGCCGAAGGTTTGGATCAGAACACCATCGGCGACGCCAGCATCGTTCTGAAGGCCGTGCTGGCCTACGATCCCGTGGCAAACAACCTCATCTCCGGCGGTTTGGTCGTGACTCTGCCGACCGCTCCGGAAGTCAAGGTGTACGATGCCTACGCTCCAGCGGCCGGACAACTGGGACGCGGCGTCAGCACCACCATCTTCCAGCCCTGGCTCGGCTGGTTCCTCGACATCGGCCCGGTGTACGTCCACGGCTTCTCGGCCATCAGCATCCCGGCCAAGAGCGATGACGTGTACGTCTGGTTCATCAGCGGCGGCGTGGGCTGGTGCGTGACGCCGTGGTTTGTTCCGACCTTGGAACTCCACTACTTCGGGCCGGTCAACGAGGACAGCGATCTGTACCGCCAGCCCATCGGAGCGGTGGATCAGTTGATCCTCACAACCGGCTTCCATGTGCCCTTCTACGATGTGAGCACGATCACGCTGGGCCTGAGCACCCCGCTGACGGGACCGGACACTTACGACGTCGGCATCGTCGCTCAGCTCAATGTGCGGTTCTGACCGTTGCCGTCGTCGGCTGAAGGCACGGCAGAAGATTCTCCCCGAGCCGCGACCGCCAGGGAGCGACAACAGACGCTCCTTAGCAGTCGCGGCTCTCGGTGTTTTGACGCCGTCGCGGTTTCGAGTCGCGGCCCGGTTTCTTGATGGACGGAGAAGCGGCAGAGTTTGCCTGATTTCCACTTCCCAAAGCGAACAAGCGGAAAAACCAGTCTCGGTTGACTTCGGGATGTAGCCGATAAAAGCACCGTACCGATTGTACCGACCGGGAGGAAGCAGCTTCCTGTGCCGGTTACAGGGACACTTCGCGATTCCTGGAATGGATCGAGACGGCCGGTCGCAGGACCGGTCGAACTTCGCCAAGACGAATAACGCTCACGGAATTCAGAAGGAGAGTCCGATGCGATTCATGCGGTCACTTCGCGGTCTTGGGCTAGCGGCGGCCCTGGCCGCCCCAGCGGCTTTCGCCCAGGAAGCCCCGGTCGCCGCTCCGATCATGCCGCCCCTGAGCAGTCCCTATGCTCCGCGGGATGCCTCCGGTCAGCCGGTGGTCGCCGCCGGCGCGGGAGCGATCATCCTCGACCAGGCTTCGGCCAC
Source organism: Gemmatales bacterium (assembly GCA_025055835.1). GTDB lineage: Bacteria > Planctomycetota > Planctomycetia > Gemmatales > HRBIN36 > JANWWR01. Next base: position 8,799 of record JANWWR010000211.1, read on the forward strand.
GCCAGGCACCCAGCATCCTGTTGTGTCCGACGGCAAGGGAACGGGAGTGAACCTGCTGGACTGCGGGCCGACGGCAGGTCTGGTGGGTGGCGGCGGGGCCATGCCGGCCATGATCGGCGACTTCATGGGCATCTACTACCTGCGGACGATTCCCGTCGTCATCTACAACACGGGAACCGGCGACCGCGATCCCGCCGCCCCCCTGGGGGGACTGCCTCTGGTCAGCCGGGGTCCCTTCAAGGTGGCCGAGAACGAAAGCCCCGAACCTCAGGACCGCGTCTTCGTCACTTACAACTACTTCAAGGTCCGGGGAAATTACCCGGAGATTAATCCGTTCACGGAAAGCCTCGACCTCCAACGGGTCACGGTCGGCTTCGAGAAGAGCTTCTGGAACGGCCACGGCTCCATCGGCGTCCGGGTGCCGTTCTTCGATGCCAACTACGTCGGACGCACCCGCATCGTGCCGAATCCGGATGGCAGCTTCGATATCGGCGATCCCCTCATGGACGACCTGGAGGACAGTGAGCTAGGCGACATCACGCTCCTGTTCAAAGCCGCCATTGGCTGCTGCGCCGAGCATAAGCTTTGCTCCTTCGGCCTGGCGGTGACGCTGCCCACCGGCCCCAGCATCGAGGCCTACAACGTTCCCACCGGCACGTTCCAGGACAAGCACGCCGGTATTCTCCAACCGTTCGTCGGCTACCTGTGGACGGGAAACAATTGGTATGTTCACGGCTTCTTCTCGGTCGCTTTCCCGATGCACACCGGGGATGACGTCATCATCCTGTTCAGCGACATCGGCTTCGGCTACTACCTCTACGGTGCCCCTCCCGGGCTTAACATCTGCGGCGGCGGCTGCGGAACCTGCGGTCCGACGGGCTGCGGCACTGCGTTCTGCGATCCGATCGGCTGCTGCGGGGCGTTCTCGATGCTTACCGGCCTGATGCCCTCCTGGGTGACCAGCGTCGTGCCGACCCTGGAACTGCACCTGAACACCCCCCTGACCAATGGCGGCAAGTTCGAGTATGTGCAATTGGGCAGCGGCGTCCTTGATTACGCCGTCAGCACCGGCTCGAATATGCTGATGTCCCAATCCCTGATCGTGACGGGCGGCGTCCACTTCGGATTGATGGGCAACTCGACGCTGACCATCGGTGCTGCTGTTCCGCTCAACGTGCAGCCGTATGACGTGGCCGGCATCGTGCAACTGAACTGGCGGTTCTGATCGGCTGAAGCCGCGGGCCGCAGACTCTCCTCGCCTCGCGTCCGTCAGGGGCGCGAGGCTTTTTTGTTGGGCTTGGGTTGGGAATTTTGGGGGATGCTCCCGTTGGTTCCGGGCTGTCAGTCACCAACCGTCGTTTTCACCGGGCCGTTGAGCAGGCTGCGTTCCAGGACTTCCCGGGCCTTGTCGAACTCTGGCTGCCAGTGGATTTCCGGTTCGCCCTTGGCCAGACAATCGCGGAGTTTCTCCAGCGTGTTGCGGGCCATGAACGGACAGCGGTTGCAGGCACAGGTGATGCCGGGAACCGGATGATAACGGTGCTGCGGGTAGTTGTGCTGCATCTGCCAGAGCATGTTGACTTCGGTGGCGACGAGCACATCGGTCGGTTCCTTGAGGGTGCCCAGGAAGCGAAGCATGCCCTCCGTCCCGCCCACGAAGTCGCTATGCTCCCGGATGTTGGCCGGGCATTCCGGATGGGCTACCGTCACCGCCTTCGGATACCTCTTCTTGAGTTCCAGGAGATCCTGCACGCTGAAGACCTCATGGACGATGCAGGTGCCGTCCCACAGGATCATCTTGCGGCCGGTCACTTCTTCCAGATAGCTGCCCAGGTGCTTGTCGGGCACGAAGAGGATCTCGTAGTCCGGGGGAACGCGGCGGATCACTTCGACGGCATTGCCCGAGGTGACCACCCAATCGGAGAGGGCCTTGACCGCAGCTGAGGAATTGATGTAGGTGACGGTCTGGAATTTGCGCCCCTGGGAGCGGAGGAAGTCCTGGAACTGCTTGAGTTTATCCGCCGGGCAGCTGTCCGCGAGGCTGCACCCGGCCTCCAGGTCGGGGAGGAGAACCCGTTTGTCCGGGTTGAGAATCTTGGCCGTCTCGGCCATGAAGTGAACGCCGCAAAAGACGATGGTCTTGGTTTTGACCTGGGTTGCCGCCCGCGCCAGCTTCAGACTGTCGCCGGTGAAGTCGGCCAGTTCCTGAATTTCGCTGTTCTGGTAGTAGTGTGCGAGGATGGTCGCGTCCTCGCGCTCCTTGAGAGCCTTGATCTCGGCGACGATGTCCGTCATGGTGCAGTCTCCTTGTTTTTTGTGTGGCGAAGGGACAACCCACATCAGGCGATTTAGAGACGGCCTTACGTCTTGCTTCCTTCATTGTACGTTCACACGGGGCCAAAACGAGACGCGTTCCATACTGGAAGTTGGTTAGCCGGGGAGGGGCCGAGTCGTCCTATGGTCGGATCGTAGCTTGCCTTGAGAACGGCAAGCGATGCGGAGATAATGTCAGCGAACGCTCCGAGGCGGACGTAGAGAAGCAGTTGCCCTTCAAGGAGCCGCGTGGTGATGGCAAGGCGAGATATTCCGTGGCTTTCCGTGGCGGTTGGCGGTCTGTTCGGCTGGCTGGCTCTCGCGGCGCTTCTGATTTTTCTGACCACCCGCACCGAACACGCGGCAGCCCAAGCCGTGAAAGCAGCACCCGCCAACCAGCCCGGTGCCGCGCCCGGAGCTGGTGGTCAGCCCGGTCAGCCCCCCGGCGATTCCTCCGAGGACACTCGCTTTACCGACCGCGTCCGGTTGCCCGTGGACCGCAGTGCCAATCGCAAGATCGAGCGCGTCAAGGAATGGATCCAGCGCGAGGAATGGGGCGACGCCGTCCGGCTGCTGCAAAGCATTTTGAACAGTCCCGAGGACGTCGTGCTGAAAGACGAAAAGGGCCGCTGGGTCAGCGTTCGCTACGAGGCAAACCGCATCCTCGGAGAGATGCCCGCCAACGGTCGGCAGTTTTACGAACTGGAATACGGCACCCAAGCTCGCAATGCCTTGAAGAAGGCCTTGAACGCCGGCGATCCTCGGGCCTTGGCCGACGTGGCGCTGCGGTTCCTCCACACCGAGGCCGGCGCAGAAGCTAATCAACTCCTGGCCACCTATTACCTGGACCAGGGCAGTTACATCCAGGCGGCGTTGTGTTTTGAGCGACTGCTGACACGACCCGGGGTCATGGATACGCTTCCGCCCCTGGTGCTGTACAAAGCGGCGCTGGCCTTTGAAAGGACCGGCGACGTCCGCAATCGGGATCGCGCCTGGAATGAACTGACACGCAAGCTGGATCGGCCCGGCGAACCGCCGCTGCCCCCTTCCCTGGCCCGCCTGGGAGTGAACCGTTTACGGGAAAGCCTGGCCCTCAAGTCACCGAACCGTTCGGGAGGCAGCGGGCGGGACTGGCCGATGTTTCTCGGTTCGGTGGACCGCTCGGCTGTGGGCGAGGGCGGCGCTCCGTTTCTGGAACCGCGGTACAGCGTGGAAACGGCCTTTGACAGCAAAACCCGTAATTTTCTGGAACAGGCCACCCGGCCCAAGAACGCGATTCTCAGCGGTTTCTATCCCCTGACGGTGGGCGACAAGCTGCTGTATCGCAGTTACCTGGGAGTCCACTGCGTGGACCTGATGGCCGATTCGGCCAGCGGTCCCATGCCGATCTGGGAGTATCGGACGGATGTCAGCCTGGACGATCTGATGCGGTCCCAGGCCAGTTATGATCCGACGGGTCAGACCATCAGCGCCTGGCTGCAAAACTACTTGTCGGTCGCTCCTTCCATCCTTTACGACAACACCACCCTGGGCACGATGAGTACCGACGGAACGTTCCTGTACCTCATCGAAGACCTGGCCGTGCCGCCTCCGCCGGTGATGATGGACGGTCGGGCCATCATCTTTAACCGCGAGCAGCAAGGCCTTCCGAGCGTTCAGTTGCAGCCGTGGATGCGTCATAACCGCCTGACGGCCCTGGACCTGTCCAAGGAAGGCAAACTCGAATGGTCGCTGCCGACGATCCGCGATCACGAGTCCGTGGAGGCCCCGTTCACCGATACGTTCTTCCTGGGCGCGCCATTGCCTCTGGGCGATCGGCTCTATGTGCTGGCGGAAACCAACGGTGAAATTCGGCTGCTCTGCCTGGATCCGATGAACAAGGGTGCGATGGAGTGGTCGCAGCCGTTGTGCGCGGTCGAATCCCGAAAACTGGCGGAAGACCCGGTGCGGCGGACGCAGGCCGCCTTACTTGCCTATGGCGAAGGCATCCTCGTCTGCCCCACTCACGCCGGGGCCATTATCGGCGTGGATCTGCTGACGCGATCACTGCTCTGGGCGCACTCTTACCAGGAAATGCCGGACAATCCCATGCCCATGACCCAAGTGATCGTCGGCGGCCGGGGCTTTCGGCAGTACAGCCAACAGCCCTTGACCCCTCCGGCCTGGGCCTCCTCGGTCCCGATCATCAAGGACAGTCGAGTCGTCTTCACCGCCCCGGATGCCGACGCCGTGCATTGTCTGAACCTGCGGGACGGGACTCTGCTCTGGAAGGAGCAGCGATCCGGGGATCTGTATCTGGCGGGAGTTTACCGGGGCAAGGTGCTTCTGGTCGGGCGGGATTTCTGCCGGGCCTTGGATCTGGACACCGGCAAGGAAATCTGGCGCGTGCAGACGGGAATGCCGTCCGGACGCGGCACAGCCAACGCCACAACCTACTTCCTGCCGCTCAAGGCGGGTGAAGTGTGGGCGGTGGAAATCGACACCGGCAAAGTGCTGGCCCGAAGCCGCTCTCCCCGCAACGAAGTGCCCGGGAACCTGGTCTTTCACGAAGGCGACGTCGTTTCTCAGAGCGTCAACCGCCTCACGGTCTATCCGCAGCTGTCCGTTCGGGAACGGACCATCACGGAGCGTTTGGCCAAGAATCCCAAGGATCCGCGTGGGCTGTTGGACCGCGGCGAACTGCGTCTGCATCAGGGGTCGCTGCGACCGGCGGTCGAAGACCTGCGGACGGCCCTGGACGGAGCCTTGCCGCCCGAACTCGTGACCAAGGCCCGGACCAAACTCTATGAAGCGATGGCGGAACTCCTGGAACAGGATTTTGCCGCCAACGAGGACCTCCTTAAGGAATTCGAGGCCCTGGTCACGTCCTGGTCCGACGCCGGCCTGTCGGAGGAAGATCGTCAGGCGCACGAACGTGAACTCCGCGACCGCAAGGCCCGACTGCTGCGGCTGGTGGCCAAAGGACGGGAACAGCAAGGTCGGCTGTCGGAAGCCCTGGCTGCGTACATCGACTTCGCCGAACTGGGACGGGACGAGCTGATCAGCTTTCCGGAGGACCCCGGCACCCGGGCCTTGCCACGGGTCTGGGCCAAGGGGCGGATCGACCTGCTGCTCCGCCATGCCGATGCAAGCAAGCGGCGGGAACTCGAACAGATCATCCAGCAGCGTTGGCAACAGGTCGCCGCCAGCAACGATCTGGACGCCATGCGGAAATTCGTCGCCTTGTTTGGCAGCGTCTCCGCTCAGGGAAGCCGATCTCGACTGGCTCTGGTCGAAAAACTGATCCGCGGCGAACTTCTCACCGAAGCCGAGAGCGAACTGCTGATTCTTACTCGAGATGCTGAGCCGGAAATCGCCGCGGCTGCCCTGGAAATGATGGCTCGTCTGAAAACCAAGCAGGGAGAACTCGAAGAAGCAGCCCGCTGCTACCGCCAATTGGCCCAGAAGTACCCCAAGATTCCCGTCCGCGACGGCAAGACCGGGGAGGAACTTTACCTGGAACTGATGACCGACAAACGTTTCCTGCCCTACGTCGAGGAGATTCGTCGCGGCTGGTCCGGCAGCCACTTCATCACGCCCAAGCCCGGAACCCCGACCATGCAGGACAACGGCATGGTCGCTCAACTGTTCTGGCTGGAGCCGGAAGGCGACGACAACTCGGCGTTCCTGAACCGCTATCGTCTCGGCGTGGACAACGGCAATCAGCAGGTCAAGCGGGTGGATCGCTTTACAGGCGAGGAGCGGATTCTGTTCCGTCTCCAGGGACTGATGCCGACCATCTTCAACAATCCCTCCATGCGGGGCAAGTTTCGCGGGACCTGTTATCTCCGCGGCAATTTGCTGGTTTTCTCGTGGGGCCACTATGTTTACGCCTACGATTTGCGGCAGAATCGGCCGGAGCCGTTGTGGACCTACGACCTCCTCGGAGGCTCCTTTGACCCGCAGAATCGCAAGCCGGGCGATCAGCCCGTGCAGTTGATTGTCAATCAGCGGGGCGGACTCGACCTGCTCATCGCCAACAGCGTCGCCAGCCGGGTCGGCGGGTTGATTGCCGTCGAACCTTCTTGCGTCTGCTTTCACGTCCGGGAAGAAGGGCTTGTCGCTGTCGATCCGTGGCAGGTCGAACGGGTGACGCTGCCCGGCTCCCAGGTGGCCGTGACTCGACCCAAGCGGCTCTGGGTCAAAAGCGATGTGCCCGCAAATGCCGAGACGTTCAGCGACGGCGAGCTTCTGTACGTCGTGCCGTTCGGCCGAAACGCCAATGAGCCGGGACGGCCTTACGCTCTTCGTTTCACGGACGGAAGCCGGGTCGAAGTGCCCGATTTCTCCGCCCTCTACGCCCAGAAAGAGGCCCAACTCGGTCGGCACCTCCTGCTTAAGGAAGGAGGAAGCAACAGCGGCGTGGCAGTGCGGCTTTATGATGTCCGAACCGGGAGGGACGTTTGGTCCAGGGGCTTCGATGCTCAGACCGTTCTGCTGAAAGGACAAAAACCTGACCTCGTCGGTATTCTCGATGGCTCGGGTCGTTTGAGCATCCTGCGGACTGCGGATGGCACTGAGCTCGTCTCGGCGACTGTCGAGCCGCTTCCCGCCGGAAGCAGCGCCACGCTCTTGTGGGACGACAGCCAGTTCTATGTGCTGACCAACAAGCCGATGAATGCGGAGCCGAACGTCCGCCGGGAAGTACTGCCCATGGGCCAGTTTCTCCGCACCCTGCCGGTCAACGGGCCGGTCTATGCCTTTGACCGCGACACCGGACGGAAGGTCTGGGAGCGAGTCGTCCCGGCCCAGAATCTGGTCTTGGACGAGATGGATCAGGTGCCGATCCTGTTTTTCGGCAGTTGGCAAAGAATGTGGCTGCCTCGGGGCGAGCATTACCAGTCGGGGAGTTCGGTGCTGGTGCTGGACAAACGCAACGGCGAAACCATCGACGACTTGCCGGTGCCGCGCGACACGATTCAGTTGCACACGGTGCGGGTCGATCCGAGAACGGGCCAAGTGGATGTCATCGGGTACCAGTTCAAGCGGTCCTATGTGATTACGTACTGATGAATCTGCGCTATGACACTCCGGCGAGCGACCGGCGCTAGCTGATCGGTGCAACTTGCGAAAAACGTCCACGGCGAGGTTTCCCGGCGATCGGCCAGCGTTAGCTGGTCGGTTCTCCCAGAAATCTCGTCATCCCGCTGTGAGACTCGCGCGATTCAATCGTCTTTTCAGTTAAGGAGCGGGCATAGGCCCCGCAGCTATTCTCGGGAGGTTGTCGTCCATGAAACGAACGCTGGTGGCCGCCGGTCTGCTGGCCCTCCTCTTGCCGGTGCTTGGATCCTCAGCGGACGATCCCAAGACGGTCGAAGTCCTGGATCGCTATAAGCCGGTGATCGACCGCGGATTGCAGTGGCTGGCCAAGCAGCAGGCGCGGGACGGCCATTGGGAGGCGATGAACGGCACCTATCCCGTACCCATGACCGCCTTGGCCGGGCTGGCCTTGATGGCGGAGGGCAGTACCCCCGCTCAAGGAAAATACGCCAAGGAAATTGACAATGCCGTTGAGTACCTCATGAGCCGGGCTCAGAAGAACGGCTTGATCGGACGGCCCGACGATCCCCGAGAGCAGCAGCGGTACATGTACGGCCACGGCTTCGCCACGCTGTTCCTGGCGATGGCCTACGGCGAGGAGAACGATGAAAAGCGTCGGCGGGAACTGGAAAACGTGCTGAAGCGCGCCGTGGAATTCACCGGCCGTGCCCAGACCCGTCTGGGTGGCTGGGGCTACGTCTCCGCGATGGACAACGCCGATTTCGACGAAGGCTCCGTGACCATCACCCAGGTCCAGGCCCTTCGCGCCTGCAAGAACGCCGGCATCCCGGTGCCCAAGGAAATCATCGACAAAGCCCATGACTATCTCAAAAAGAGCACGATGATTTCCGTCCACGATCCCGATCCGAAGAAGGTCGAAGCCGGCGTCATCTACAGCCTGAGGCAAGGCGGAGGCAACATCCGTCCGCCGCTGACCGCCGCGGCCGTGGCCTGTCTGTTCAACGCCGGCGAGTACAAGAATGAACTGGCGATCAAGTGGATCAACTACTGCCAGCGGCATATTCCGGTGGATCAGTTGGGGCGCGACAGCTTCGGCCACTGGGAGTACACGCATTTTTACTACGCCCAGGTGCTTTACACGTTGGGAGAGGACCGGCACCGGGAACTGCGTCCCGATCTGCCCGATAGTCAGCTTCTGAAATGGAGCCGCTATCGGGACGAGACGTTCAAGTACATCGCCTCGCGGCAGAACCCCGACGGAAGCTGGAGCCAGGGGTACATCGGCCCCGTGTACACGACGTCGTTGCACCTGCTGATCCTCCAGCTGGATAAGGGCAATCTGCCGATCTTCCAGCGGTGACGCCGCGGCCGCTGGGCCAGGTATCGCGTTTCGACTACAAAAACCCAAGGGTTGGCATCTTTCAGGAAACGAGTGACACAGGCATGACAATTCACAACGAGGGTCGGATTCCCGCCGCGGACTCGATCCGGGCGGACGACATCCAGGCGGTTCGCAAACTTCAGGAGGCGTTCACCGACATCAAGCGGCAACTGGCCCGCGTCATCGTGGGACAGGACAAGGTCATCGAGGAACTGCTCATCGCCTTGTTCAGCCGGGGCCACTGCATTCTTGAAGGTGTTCCCGGTCTGGCCAAGACGTTGATGATCTCCACGCTCTCCAAGTGCCTCTCCCTGGAATTCAGCCGCATCCAGTTCACACCCGACCTGATGCCTTCCGACATCACCGGCACGGAGGTCATCGAGGAGAATCGCACCACGGGCGCGCGGGAGTTCAAGTTCCTCCCCGGTCCGCTGTTTGCGAACATCATCCTGGCCGACGAAATCAACCGCACTCCGCCCAAGACCCAGGCCGCCCTGCTGGAAGCGATGCAGGAACGCCAGGTGACGGTCGGACGGGTTCGGCATCGGCTCTCCGATCCGTTCTTCGTCCTCGCCACCCAGAACCCCATCGAGCAGGAAGGCACCTATCCCCTGCCCGAGGCCCAGCAAGACCGCTTCATGTTCAAGATCTTCGTCAAATATCCGTCCTTCCAGGAGGAGTTTGAGATCGCCCGGCGGACCACGGCCCTCATGACCGAGGAGATCACGCCGGTCCTCGACGGCGACACGATCCTCGACCTGCAACAGCTCGTTCGGCGGGTGCCGGTGACGGATCATGTCATCCAATACGCCCTGGTTCTGGTGCGGCAGACACGGATCGGCGAACCGGGGGTTCCTGAATTCGTTCAGGAATGGCTTTCCTGGGGGGCCGGACCGCGAGCGGTGCAGTACCTCATCCTGGGCGGCAAGGCCCGAGCGCTGCTGCACGGGCGGACTCACGTGTCGGTCGAGGACATTCAGGCCCTCGCCTATCCGGTGTTGCGGCACCGCATCCTGACCAATTTCACGGCGTCGTCGGAAGGCATCACGCCGGACACGGTCATCGAGCGGCTGCTGAGCACCACGCCGGCCCGCGAAGGGGAACTGACCCGCGATCCGCGCTTCCAGAAGATCTTCGCATCGTGAATCACCCTCTTCGTCCGGTACCGACGGGCTTTCCGGTTGGTTGACCGGCGGACTCTGTTGACGAGATTGGCATCATGTCGGACGATCCTCGGCGGTTTCTCGATCCTCGAACCATTGCCCGCATAGCCCGGCTCGATCTGCGGGCCCGCTATGTGGTCGAGGGGTTCATCTCGGGCATGCACAAAAGCCCGTTTTTCGGGCACAGCGTCGAGTTCGTCCAGCACCGGGAGTACGCCCCCGGAGACGACATCCGCCATCTCGACTGGAAAGTTTGGTCCAAGACCGATCGCTTTTACATCAAGCAGTACGAAGAAGAGACCAACCTGCGCACGGCTCTGGTGGTGGATGTCAGCGAGTCGATGCACTACGGGCGGGGGCCGTTGAACAAGTACGAATACGCCTGCACGATTGCCGCCTGCCTGGCCTATCTGCTCATCCGTCAGCAGGACGCCGTGGGACTGATGACGTTCGACTCGAACGCCCGGCAGATCGTCCCGGCCCGCAGCCATCAGGGACACCTGGACACGCTGGTCAAGGCCCTCGATATCAGCCGACCCCGAGAAAAGACCGGCATGGAAACGGTCCTGCGGCGGGTTAACAACGGCACGTCGTCCAAGGGCATGATCGTGCTGATCAGCGACCTTCTGTGCGACCGGGAGGGGTTGTTCAAAGGACTCGACCTGCTTCGCTTCCGGCAGCACGACGTGCTGGTGTTCCATGTCATGGATGAGGACGAACTGACCTTCCCGTTCCAGGGCACGACGAAGTTCGAGGGCATGGAGGAGCAGCCGGACCTGGTCTGCGACCCGCGGGCCTTGCGGGACGGATACCTGGCGGCGTTAGAAGAGTATCTGGTGGAAGTGCGGCGCGGCTGTACGAGACGCGGCATCGACTACATGCTGGTGCGGACCAGCGACTATCTCGATGCCGTGCTGTCCCGTTTCCTGCACGCCCGCATGGCCGTCAAATCCTCGGTCAAGACCCGCTAGCCGGGACTTCGGGGAAATCGAGACGCAAGCATGTTTGAAGCCATCAATCCGGCCTACTGGTGGGGAGCGACGGCGATCAGCGTCCCCATCATCATCCATCTCATCAACCGGCTTCGATACCGCCGGATTCGCTGGGCGGCGATGGAGTTTCTGCTCAAGTCGCAGCAGCGCAACCGTCGCAAACTCATCCTCGAACAATTGCTCCTGCTGGCGGCCCGCTGCTGCATCGTGCTGTTGCTCGTAGTCTTCCTGGTCCGGCCGACCGGCTGCCTCGATCAGGCGGGGGCCGGTTCCGCCGATTGGCCCACCTATCACGTCGCTGTCCTCGACGACAGCTTGAGCATGCAGGACGTCGAGGAGCCGCGTAATCCGGAATCCGCCACCGCCTTCACCTCGGCGACCCGGCTTCTGAGCGAATTGGCCCGCAAGTACGCGGATGCGTCATCCGCTCACTACCTGACCGTGCTGAGGTTTTCCACACCGGAAGCGCCGGAATTTGGCAAGCCGTTCGACCAGCTGGGCGGCGCTCCTCCCGGTCAGCAACTGACCGCCGACGAGGCCCGCAAGCTCAAGGAACGCCTCGATGCCCTGCGGTGCGGGTTCGCTCCGCAGTCGCCGCTCAAGGCCCTTCAGGAGGCAGCCCGGTATTTCGACAATGTCAAGGAAGGGCACAAGGTCCTGCATGTCTTCAGCGACTTCCGCCGACGGGACTGGACGGAAGGCGGCGAGGCCGATCAAGCAGCGGAGCTTCTGGCAGGGTTGGCCCGCAGCGGTAAGGTGCAAGTGCGGTTGCACGATTTGGCCCAGCCGCGACGTTCAACCAACCCGAATGAAACGCCGCGGGCCCATCTCAATCTGGGGATTGTCGATCTGTCGGCTCGTTCGCGGCTGCGCCTGGAGGACGAACGAGGCCTGGGGGAAGCAGTGCCGACGCGCATTGTCACGCCAGGTCTGCCGCTTTACCTCCATGTGGCGATCCGCAACTTCAGCGACACCGAGCGTTCCGGCATTCGCTTGCAAATTCGCGTGGACGGTGTGGAGCGTACTTCCAAAGTCCTCGACCGACTCGCCGGGGGGGAAGAGGCCGTCGTCGTTTTCGACCTCACGTTCAGCCCGGAAGAACCCTTGGGATTCAAGCAGATCACTGCGGTGCTGGAGGATCCCGAACGCCAGGACCACCTGTACGCCGACAACAGCCGATTCACCTATGTGGAACTGCGGAAGGAGGTTCCGGTGTTGCTGGTCGATCCCGATGTCGGGGTGGGGGAACCGCCTCCAGCTAGTTACTACTTGATGAAGGCGTTGACAGGCTCGACCCGTTCCGGGTTGCGCCCGGAGCGGATCAACCCACGGGAATTCCGCGGTGACGAGGTCGTCGTCCTGGATGCCAAGGGAGGCAAGGACACCCGACGCAAGATCGAACAGTACCCGGTCATTTTCCTGCTGAACATCAGCGGGATCGGCGAAGGGACAGGCGATCTCCATCCGGATGGCCTGAAGGCCCTGGAGACCTACGTCCGCCGGGGAGGCAGCGTCGTGTTCTTCCTCGGCGAGCGGACCAACGTCGTCAGTTTCAACCGGGACTTGTACAAGAACGGTCAAGGCATTTTTGCGGTGCCGCTGCTGCCCCGACCGGAGGCGAACCGGGCCGATGCGTTCGTAGACGATCCACCTGACGAAACGGACAGCTACGCCAAACTGCGTCTGCTCCGGGCCAATCATCCCGCCTTTCCGTTCCGTGGCGAACTGGCCAAGCTCCTGACCGACTACTTAACGATCAACCGTTATTTCCGGGTTGATCCCTCGTGGCAGGCTCCTGAAAGCGTCGCGCCGTTGGTTCAGTTGGCCAATCGGAAGCCGCTGAGCCAGTACGTCAACGATGCCCGTGACCTGGCGAATCGCCTTGAAGCGGCAGCACCCGCTTCCCTGGCGGAACGCATCCGCAATTACACCGACCGCATCCGGGAGTGGATCCAGGTTC
>JANWWR010000215.1 GCA_025055835.1 Gemmatales bacterium
TTCAAACCAAACCGCTCGATCCCCATCTCCCGCAAGCGGAACTTCTGAATCTTCCCCGTCACCGTCGTCGGATATTCCTCCACGAACACCACATACCGCGGAATCTTATAATGGGCGATCTTTCCTTTGCAAAACTCACGCAGCTGCTCCTCGGTTAAATGGTGTCCCGGTTTTAATCGCACCCAGGCGCTGACCTCCTCGCCGAACTTCTCGTCCGGCAGGCCGACCACCTGGACGTCGGCAATGGCCGGATGCGTGTATAAAAACTCCTCGATCTCCCGCGGATAAATGTTCTCTCCGCCGCGTATAATCATGTCCTTGATCCGCCCTGTGATCCGGTAATAACCGTCCTCGGTCAGCACCGCCAGGTCGCCGGTCCGCAGCCAGCCGTCCGGCGTGATCGCCTCGGCCGTCTCCTTCGGCTTGTTGTAATAACCTTTCATCACACAGGGTCCCCGGACGATCAATTCCCCCGGCGTGCCGACCGGCAGCGGCTCGACCGAACCCGGAGCGACGATCCGCACCTCCATCCCCGGCAGCGGCCGACCCACCGTGCCGACCCGGTGCTCCAGGTCGTCTTCGACGCCGGTCTGCGTAATGATCGGCGAGTTCTCCGTCAGCCCGTAGCCGATGGTCATCTCCCGCGCTCCCATCCGCTCCACCACGGCCCGCATCACTTCGATGGGACACGGACTGCCGGCCATGATGCCGGTGCGCAAACTGCTTAAATCAAACCCGCTGAAACGCGGATGATGCAGCTCGGCGATAAACATCGTCGGCACGCCGTATAATGCCGTGCAGCGCTCCGCCTGGATGGTCTCCAGCGTCGCCAGGGCGTCAAACGACTCCGCCGGAATCACCATCGCCGAGCCATACACGACGCATAACAGCGTCCCCAGCACGCAGCCGAAGCAGTGGTAAAACGGCACGGGAATGCAAAGCCGGTCCCGCTCGCTGAACCCGAGCCGCTGGCCGACATAGTACACGTTTAAAAGCAGGTTCCGGTGCGTCAGCATCGCCCCCTTGGGAAACCCCGTCGTGCCGGAAGTGTATTGAATGTTCACCACGTCGTCGGCCCGACAGGATCGGGCACGCTCGTTCAATTGCTCCTCCGAGACGCTTTCGGCCAGGTGTAAAAACTCCGGCCAGTTTCGTGAGGTGAAACCGTGAAAACCGGACAGATCGGGCCGCTGCTCCTGGATGCTGACGACGTGCCGCAGCCGGGGGAAGCGCTCCCGGCCCGATGTCAAGGCTTCACGAAGCAGGGCGAAGTAGTCCGAGGTTTTAAAGCGGTCGGTGAGAAACAGGGCGACCAGGTCGGCCTGCTGAAGCACATAGGCAAGTTCGCTGGCCCGGTAGGCCGGGTTGATGTTGACCAGCACGGCCCCGATCTCGGCGGCCGCGAATTGAAGCTCGACCCACTGGGGCAGGTTGGTCGCCCAGATGCCGAGGTGCTCGCCGGGAGCGATGCCCAGGCCGAGCAGGGCGCGGGCGGCCTTGCGCACGTCGTCGCGGAACTGCTTCCAGGTCCGGCGGTGTTTCAGAAACGGGAAGACGACCGCTTCACGCTCGGGGAACCGCTTCGCCGTCTCCGCCAGCACCTCGCCGAAAGTCCGCCCGTCCACCCACGGTTGCATGACTCATTCTCCGCTGACATGCCCACGTCAATGTCACTGAATTGCCCATGTCCTACCCATGTCACTGACCGACCCAGGATGGCGAGCGCTTTTCCAGGAAGGCCCGCAGGCCCTCCTTGCATTCGACGGTCAGCCGGGCGAAGGCGCTGCCCCGCGCCATCTCGGCCCGGACTTCCTCGGGACCGGCGAAACGGGCCAGAAGCGCCTTGGTGGTCGCCAGGGCCTGGGGACCGGCCAGCGCGATCGCCTTGGCCCAGTCCAGGGCCGCCGTCAGCAGATCGCCGGTGACGACCTCGTTGATGAGGCCGATTCGCCACGCCGCCATGGCGTCGATCAGTTCGCAACGCAACAGCAGGTCCCGGGCCGCCCGTTCGCCGACGTGCCGCAGCAGGTGGGGCATGACCATCGCCGCCACCAGGCCGCGCCGCGCCTCGGGATAGCCGAACTTGGCGTCCGGCACGGCCAGGGCCAGGTCGCAGGCCGTCACCAGGCCCGCCCCGCCGGCCAGCGCCGCCCCGTTGACCGCCGCGATGGTCGGCTTGGGGCAGTGGAAAATCTTGTCGAGCACCTGGGAAAGCCGCTGCGCGTCCTGCTGCACGATCTCCTCTTCGTTGGGCTGATCGAGCGTTTCGAGAAGCTCGGCCAGGTCCATGCCGGCGCAAAACGCCGGTCCCGCGCCCGTGACGATGACCACCCGGCAGGCCGGATCCTTGACGGCGTGATCGAACGCCGCCGACAGCTCCATGATGAGTTGCCGGTTCAGCGCGTTCCGCTTGTCCGGCCGATTCAGCGTCAAAACCACGGCCGGCGGTTCAGGCTCGTAGAGGACAAGCAACTGCGTCATGACGGATCGCTCCGCAAAGGCCTTCGCATGGAATCGAACTCGGCGTCGGACAGGTCGATCGGCATCTGCAACAGGGCCAGGGCCAGGGCCTTGCCCTGGGAATCGATCCGCAGCGACCGGCTCGCTCCGCCGGCCAGTACGTCGTAGAGGACGAAGTTCAGACCGAGCACGTTGGCCGCCTCGTAGCGTTCGACCCGGCTCGGCTTGAGCGGAGCGAAATACCCGGCGACCCGCTCGGCGGTCAGATGCTGCCGCAGCCAGGCGAAGCCGCTGGGTGTGTAGGCGAGGATGGCGACGTTGGCGTGATTGCCCTTGTCGCCGCTGCGGCCGTGGGCGATGTCGCTCAGAAGCCGCTTCGTGATGCTCATGCCGACCTCCTTCCCGCTGCCGCGATTGTAAACCGAGCCATGACGGGCCACAACCAGCGAACCGACTGACGTTGCGGAGCGCTGCGGGAGTCCGTAGGCTGGAGCGGACCCGGAAGGGAGCGAATCCTGAAACGGGATCGCTCCCGCTCCGGGCACCTCGGACCGCTTCACCTCCCAACCGTCAGGTCGCCTGTCATGCACCCGCGCAAAATCGACCCCGATTATTACAACGCCTGCACTCGTCCTGCCAAAACGGCATCTGTTAACGGCAAATCGCCTTACACCGATCACCTCGGCCAGCGCAAAAATGTTGCGCT
>JANWWR010000024.1 GCA_025055835.1 Gemmatales bacterium
GACCGTTTGCTCGCGAGATCAAGCCTCCTCCCTACCAAACGGACGCCAACCAAACGGACGCCAACGCCCCGAGGCCATCCGGTCCAGAGATCAGCCTTCGAGCAGCCTGGAGACGCCAAAGAATCCCGCTTCACCGCAGGAACTTCTGACAACGCCAAACTGACCGACGTGGAAAAGGTGGGGCAGATCTTCGAGCAATCCACCTCAGACCACGAACAAATGCACCGAGTGATTTCCCTTCCCCCGGCCGGTCCGATCCGTACGGCCCCCGTTCGCGGTCGGTCTTCCGGGCGGGCTGACAAAGAGCGCTTGGCGAAATGAACCAGCTTCGGGTCGGCCCCGCAGGCGTCGAGGCGAGCCATCAGGTCATCCAAGCCGGTCTTGGCCTTCTTGCGAACGAGTGTGCTCCACCACCGCGGATCCAACCAACGCCGGTCGCTTAGTTAGAAGGGGGCGAGGACGGAGCCGAGGGTGAAACCATCGTCACACTGATCGGGTGTTTTTCCGTAACCCTGTTCGGAGGCCGTATAACCCGACTTGCCCAGGATGGTGCCGGCCTGGGTGTACTGATCGGCGTCACTGGACGACTCGCGCTGACTAGCGTCACCGGGCAGTATACGCTGCCCGCTCGCATTTTCGTAGAATTAATGCTCGCACACCCTGTCGGCAAAGTGCTGCTCGCTCGCCTTACCTTCTTTTGACGAAGAGCTGGTTTCTTTTACCGGCGAACGGGGCACGTCAGTGCCCCGGTGAATCGCATATTTCTACGGATTTCTCGGAATGGCTCGCTTACCAGAAGTCGCCGCTTTTCGGCATGGAAAGCAGCAGCGTCAAGTGGGACCGGCTGGATTCGAACCAGCAACCAAGGGATTATGAGTCCCCTGCTCTGCCGTTGAGCTACGGTCCCGCCAAGCCACACCGTCGGTGCTCGGACCTCCGGTTCTTGCTTTGCCATGTTGCCAACGCGGCCCGGACTATGGATTCGTGGCCTATGCGAAAGTATATCGGACGCCCAGGCTCTTTTGGAAGAAACTGCCCGAGTCTTCAGGAACCGGAAACTCGGCTAGCTCGCCGCAAAAGTGCGAGCATCCACACAAAGCCCAAACCGCCCACGGATGCCGCTATGCCGAATGCCGCCGCGGGATATCCCGCCTGGAGCAGATAGCCGACGTAGAAGCTCGACGCCATGTCGCCGACCGCGTTGCAGCAGGCGAGAATGCCAAAGCCGAGACTTCGCAATTCCCGGGGCAGCAGATCGGCGGCAACCGCTTTTTCCAGCGTTTCCTCGACCGAGATGTAGAAGCCGGACAAGACGATGGCGGGAATGAGAATCGCCAGGGCTTGGCCATGTAGAGCCAGAAGCAGGTTCGTAAACGCCCCCAGGCCGTAGCCGCCGACCAGAATCGGCATCTTGCTCCGCCGGTCGCCCAGCCAGCCGACCGGATAGGCACTCATAGCACTGACCAGGTTGTGCACCATGTACAGGACGACCGCCACCGAAAGTGCCTGGGGCAGGGCGGTTTTTGTTTCCCCCAGTGCTTCTGCGGCCAAAAACACGATGAACGTGCGGGAGAAGTCGCCCAGGCCGAACACGGTCACACCGATGAGAAACAGCCAGAACATGCGGGGAAACCGGACCAGGGCCGCCACGGTGGAGAGCTTTGGCGGATCCGAGTCGCTGTGCGATGAAACAGGGCGTTCGCGGGTCAGAAAAAAGAACAGACTCGCTGCCGCCAGTCCGGGTAGGGCCGTCCACAGGATGATGGAGCGAAATTCCCAGCCTCCCCACAGAAGCAGGGCCGCCAGGAATGGGCCCATGACCGCCCCGAGCATGTCCCCGGCTCGTTCCAGGCCATAGGCCCGGCCATAGTGCGTCGGCTCGACGGCGTCGGCCAGGAGGAAGTCCCGCAGCGGCGACCGGAAGCCGCGACCAACCCAGGCTGCGCACCGCAGACTCAGCACCGCCGCCAGGCTGCCGACCAGAGCGATGCCGAAAGTGCCCAGCGTCGTGACCAGATACCCTAACGCGGCCCACGGCTTTTTGTGCTGAACGTGATGACCGACGTAGCCGCCAGCCAGTTTCGAGATGCTGACAAGAAAATCGGCCGTCCCCTCAATCAACCCCAGGGCGAATGCTCCCAGACCGATGCCGGCGAGATAGAACGGCAGCACGGCTGTCGCCATCTCGTGGCTGACGTCGGAAAAGAACGTCGCCAGCACAATGCCCAAGACCGTGCGGTTGATCCAGGCCCAGCGTCGCGGCCAAGCAAGAAGCTTCATGTCTGACCGGCCATTGTCATTGCCATGTCAATCTCGAATGGCCTCGGCGGCAATCTTGCGATAGGTCTCCAGAGCCGCGTCGTAGGCCGCCCGAGCCTCGGTCCGTTCCTTTTCCCGGATGCGGGGAGCTTTTTCCTGCCAACAGCGCTCGATGGCCTTGAGACACCACTCGGCGGAGCGTCGGCTTGCTCGGATCGGCTGCTCGTTGACGAGCACGAAGACCGGGTTGGTGTGGCTGGACGGCAGAATCCGCAACGCAACCCAACTGCTGATTTCGATGGGCACCTCGAATTCCACGACCTGTTCGGAGCCATCGGCCAGGACTTCCTGGCGGGCCACAGGGACGCCATTGACCACAACCTCCACGGGGACTTTGCGGGTGTGGCCGATCCGTGCCCGTTCCAGGTCCCAATAGGGTTTGTGGGTCCAGGGGGCGTTGCGGATGCGCTCCGTTTCCGGCGTCGGTTTGGGTTCGAGCAGGGCGGCGACGACGGCCCGCACCTGCACCTTCCCCGGGGCACGGAGCCGCACTTCGCTGCCGTTCTGGCCCACGCCCAGACCGTTGACGGTGAAATCCATGAGATGGCTTTTGCCGTCGCTGACGTAGGACCGGCCTTTTTTCACGCCCTCGGCCCAGTCATCGAAGTTGAGCGGTTTGCCGTCAAGGTGGACGTAGCTGCGGCCCAGGCCGACCCGTTCGCCGTAGATGCACGGAAAGTCGGTCTCGCCGCTGATCCGGCTGCGGAAGCCGCAGTTGAGCGTGTGATACCAGATGTTCAGCTCCCAGATGGCCGGAGTGTCCACGGTGGAGATGAAATCGCAGGCGTTGTGGGCGAGATCCACCAGGAATTCATTGGCTCCGATCCCGGCCATGCGGGGGATGACGTAATTGGGCAGTTCGCGGATGTCCTGCGGTCCCTCGGAGGGTTCCAGGCCCCAGCCACTGTGGGCGAAGCCGACCACCGCTCCTTGGCTTTTCGCCCAGCGGAGAATCGGCAAGTCCCAGCTCGGCCAGTCTTCGATGAGCTTCGTGCCGGGATAATCCTGCTCCCGCAGTCGGAGCAGGCACAGATGTCCGCAATGACTCGACGGAAAGCCGGAGACTTCGACGTCGTAGCGGAGGATGTAATCGGGTTGCGAGAGCGGATGGGGTCGGCCCTCGAAGTAGCGTTTCTGGTGGTACCAGCATGGGCCCCAACTGAGGACGCAGCCGACATTGAGATCTTCGCCGAGAATGTGCCGCATCATGTCCGCGGGAGTGACGCCTTCGGTCGGACTTTCGTAGTGGGCACAGCCGGCGGCGTGGACGTGATGGTCGCCGCTGTACCAGCCCTTGGCGGCGGGGTGCACCCAGCGACGCAACTGGAAGCGTTCCGTGTGCGATGGTGCGTCTGGCACGGTGATGGTCCGCTTGTCGATCAGATATTCCGGGCCGCGAGTGTACGTCACTTCGTAGGTGCCCGGAGGCAGAAGCACGCTCTCACCGTCCTGGCGATAAATCTGCGGGTGGAAAAAGAAGTCCGGGGCGAGGCGTCGGCTCATGGCGGGATAGACGCGGCCCTGGGGATCGCGGAAGGTAAAGGCAGCCATGACTGGCTTGCCGTCGTGATCCTTGACTTCGAGCTTGACCACGACCGCCGGGGCGGCTTCAAACAGAATGTCCAGCGAATCGGAGGAGGCAAGCGTTTCCTGGGGCTGCCGTTGGCCCGGGTTCCGGCGGACGAGGGCGAAACCGAGCTTGGCTTCTTTTCGCCCGGCGT
This sequence comes from Gemmatales bacterium, assembly GCA_025055835.1. GTDB lineage: Bacteria > Planctomycetota > Planctomycetia > Gemmatales > HRBIN36 > JANWWR01. The sequence goes on from JANWWR010000024.1 coordinate 4,041, forward strand.
CTCGGCTGTGAACTTGCAGAATGCGATACTCGACCTCCAGTCCGGAGAGCGTCGGCAGCAGGGGTTGCTTGCCGAACATGTCCAAGTCGAGGAAACGGTTGGCGACCTCGCCAGCGCTGAGGACTTTCGGCGCGGGGTTGGCCGTGGAGGGAACGTGCAACGGGGCGGCATTCGGGCTGGTCGCCTGCAATTCCAGTCCATGAACCCCCGAGGGATTGAAAACCTTGACCAGGAAAAGCCGCCAGCCATGCTGGACGAGGCCAGGCCGGGCCTGACCACGCAGCACCTCCAGCTTGCGATCCGCCCCAACGCGGACCCCTGCCAGGCAAAGCGGATCGAGAAGCCGTTGAATCCTGGCAACGTCCTGGGCCTTGCAGGCTGCTTCGAGATGCTCTCTCTGCTCGGCGGACAGCGGTTCACCAAGAAACTCCAAGGCGTCGGCGATCCGCCTGGCCTGAGCAGCCAGCGGTTGGCCTTCCACTTCGGAAACGATGGGCAATTCCGCCGCTGCCGATCGGCTCCAGAGAACGCACAGCACCCACGCCGCTCCCACGCTCCAGAGTCTCATGGCTCACCCTCCATCGCTCGACAAGATGGTCCGCTGCATTGTCCTCGGTCCTGTTTCCTTTGTCCATCTGCTGGGCAATCAGAGGATCAGCATGGCATCGCCGTAACTGTAGAAGCGATAGCCGGCGGCGATGGCGTGGCGGTAGGCGGCGTGCATCTGCTCCAATCCCATGAACGCCGCCACCAGGGCGAGCAAGGAGCTTCGCGGCAGGTGGAAGTTGGTCATGAGAGCGTCCACAAGGCGGAATTCAAAGGGCGGGTAGATGTACAGGTCGGTTTCCCCCCGCCAGGGCCGAAGCGGATCGAGCCGAGCCGCGGTTTCGAGGACCCGAACGCTGGTGGTGCCGACGGCGACGATCCGACCACCCTCCTGGCGGCATCGTTGGATGGCGTCCACCGCCGACTGCGTGATCTCGCACCATTCGCAGTGCATGACGTGGCGGGTGACATCATCGCTTTGAATCGGTTGGAACGTGCCGACGCCGACGTGCAGGGTGACAAAGGTCCGGCGAACGCCGGCGGCCTCGAGCCGATCGAGCAGTTGCGGCGTGAAATGCATTCCGGCAGTCGGAGCGGCGACCGATCCCGCCTGCCGAGCATAGACCGTCTGATAGCGTTGGCGGTCGGCGGGGCCGGCGCGGCCCTTGCGGATGTATGGCGGCAACGGCGTGTGACCGCAACGCTCCAGCAGAACCTCAGCCGGTTCCAAAGGATCGGGCCGGGCAAGCCAATGCCCCTCGGCGGTTTTCTCAGTCAGGTGAAGACGGACGCCGCCTTGATCGAGAGCCACCCATTCCCCCGGCTTGGGACTGCCGCGGGTCTGCGCCATCAGTTCCCAGCGTCCGTCGGGAAGTTGCTTGAGAAATAACCCTTCCCATTTGCCCCGCGTGGCTTCCCTTCGACCCAGAAGCCGGGCGGGGATCACCTTCGTATCGTTGAGTACGAGCAGATCGCCGCTCCGCAGCCACCACGGTAAGTCGTACACATGCTGGTCCGCGAACCGCCCCGTGGACCGCTCCACGACTAGAAGCCGAGCATGGTCACGCGGCTCGACCGGATATTGTGCGATGCGGTCCGGCGGCAGCTCGTAGTCCAGCGCGCTGAGCGGAAAGACCGGTTCACTTGAAGTTCCGGAGCCACTCATCAAAGGCTTTCTTGTGATGGGTCACAGTCTTCTCCGGGCCGACGAGGCGGAAGAAGTACGGCCCCTTGGGGCTTTCAAAGACGACGGCGATCATGCGGTGGTCTGGCCGCCGCTCGGCCTGCGGAGCCATCGGGAACGGCTTGTACAGGTAGGTGCCGGTGATGTCCAGGTAGGTCACTTTGACATCGCCGACCTTGAATTCCTCCCGTTTGGAAACCTGGTCAATGGTTTTGCCCGAAGGCGGCTCGAACATGCCCTTCCAGCGGGCGATGTTGGCCTCGACGCCGCCGCCTCCCCCTTCGCCGAAGTAGAAGATGATAAGCTCGGCGTCGAGCTTGTCATCGCCCTGACGCGGCAAGACGAACTCCTTGTAGCGGAACTGCCGCGGATTGTTGACCTCTTTCCACTCCGCCGGGGCCCGGGACGACAGGCCGTCAATGGACACCAAGGCCCCCTTCTGGCCAGCCTGAGCGGCAACAGGTTCCGATGCGATGACCGATAGTCCCACCACAGCCAAGAGGCCGCAGCAGATGCCGAGCATAAAGCGGTCGTTGATGCGTCTGGCGTCCATGGTGTCCTCGCTCCCGTGGTCTGGTGGATGGCTCTCCCGCGTGAAACTGCTTCTAGTGCCATGAAATAGGAAAAATGCAAGTTGGATGCAAGCGGCCAGATCGGCTAGCGGCGTCGGGATTCCTCGAGGATCCGTTTCATCTCGGCGACCGCCTGTCGCAGTCCGACGAAGACGGCCCGGGAAACGATGCTGTGGCCGATGTTCAATTCCTGCACGCAGGGGATGGCCGCGATCTGCCGGACGTTGTGGTAGTTCAGACCATGTCCCATGTGGACTGCCAAGCCCTTTTCGTGGGCATAGCGGGCCGATTCGCAGACCTCAGCGAAGCGTTCCCGGACTTCGGCTTCGTTTCTGGCTTCGGAATAGCGGGCAGTTTGAATTTCGACAGCCTCGGCCCCGAACGCCTTGGACAGTTCGATCTGTTGCGGATCGGGGTCGATGAAGACGGCGACGCGGATGCCGTGGCCCTGAAGCTGGCGAATGGCGTCGGCGACGATCCGCTCGTTGCGGACGACGTCGAGGCCGCCTTCCGTCGTGATCTCCTGACGGCGTTCGGGAACCAGAGTGGCCTGATCGGGTCGGACCTCGCAGGCAATGCGGAGGATTTCCGGCACCGCAGCCAACTCGAGGTTGAGCGGCACCTTGACCGTCTCCCGCAACAGACGCAGGTCACGGTCCTGAATGTGTCGCCGATCTTCGCGCAGGTGGACGGTGATGAGGTCGGCCCCGCCGAGTTCGGCTTCGACGGCGGCCCAGATCGGGTCCGGCTCCCGACCCCGCCGCGCCTGCCGCAGCGTGGCGACATGGTCGATGTTCACGCCCAGACGAACCATGAATGCCCTCCCTGTCGTTTGTTGGTCGGAATCGTCCCCGTTCGTCGAAGGATTGTATGGCGGGGATGACCGATCCGCCAAACTGGCCGCGTCATTGCACGGTGATGCCGACGGATCGCAGAAGATCGAGCAAGGCAGGGAGATCGGCTTGTTCCACGGAAAGCGCCGTGGGGCCGAGTCGTTCACGGATGAACCTGCGAGATTCCGGCCATTGCATAAGCCCGTCGGCGACCTGAGCGCTGGGGGCTTGGAGCACAAGCAAGGTGGTAATGTGCAAGGAGCCGCCAGCCGTTCCGTTCAGGAACAGCCGGACTGCTGGCGGGGCTTCGGAACCGGTGCGGCGTCGAAACCAGTCATCGAGCATTTCCACGTTCAACCCATCTTCCCTGGCACGCCGCAGCGAGGCCGGGGTCATCCGGTAGGCACGCCGGTTGCTTTCCTTTCCAAACTGTTGCCCTTGGAGGAACGGAGCGTCGGAAGGAGATACTGGCTCGGCGAAGCGTTGTAATTCGGTTTCAAGAAGCAAGTCGGAGCGGGACACGTCCACACTGAGGGTCACTCCGTCGTCACTGACCTGGACGCAGCGGTCCGGCGGTAGACCGTAGTCCCGCGTCGCCATGAGACGGAATTGCCGATAATCGAGGTCGTCTTCCCGCTCGACAAGAGCCAGGCGATCATTGAGGACCAAGGCCGGCAGACCCCGCGACAGGGCGGCCTGAAGAGCGTCAGCGGATGGGAATTCCAACAAGGTAGCCGCAGCATAAACCGTGATCCGCTCTCGCTTATTGGCCCAGGTGCGGAGCGCCTGGGTAACGGCGTCCGGCAACTCTCGAACGGCGTGTTGCTGAAGCAGACGCAAGATGTCCTCATGCGTCAGGCCGGTTTCCAGGCCGCGATAGACGCTTTCAGGCGTGAGTTGCAGCGTACAGGCCGGGCCAAGGCTCTTCCACTCGCAAAATCGGCTCAAGTTCCCGATCAGTTCCGGCGTCAGGCCCTGGCGGTAGGCGATGATCTCCAAATTGGGTTGGACCAACAGCGTCCGCGGATAGTGGGGCAGGGAAGGCATCGGACCCAGGCCGAGGATGCCACGACCCACATTGCTCAATCGCACAAACCATGCCTTGTCGGAGTCACGAGCGGCCTCGACCAGACCTAGGCGGTATGCCCATCCCAGCAGGAACAATTCCAGCCAGTCCATCAGCGACCTGGGAAGGCGCGGGGCCAGTTCCTCCTCCGCTTCGTCGGTCCCGTCGCTTTTCCAGCGGGGATGGCGACGAACCAGCCAGAACGCCAGATCGTTGACGCTGCACCATTGGCCCGGCGGCAATTGCCCCAGCGCCGCGACAACCGCGATGCCAGCGGTGGCCGGCCAGGGCATCGCGATTTCCGCGGGATTGTTTTCTTCGTTGGCAAGCCAAGATTCGAGCCTGTCGTTGCACGCCCACAGGCTTTTCAGAACGGTCGGCAAATCGTGCAGCAGCAAGTCCGGCCGCTGTCCTGAAAAGACTTGGGTGGGCAGCGTATCGTCGTTTAGCCAAATCAAACCGACGGCCAGCCCGCAGACGAAATGCCAGCCCCAGGCATTGGGAATCTCGACCGGGTCGGTCGGACCGGGAGCATTGAGCAACGGATCACTTTGAAGCTGTTCCCGATCCTTCTTGAAGATGCCTCCCCAGTGCTTGAGGCGAGGCGGGGAAAACCGCATTTTCTGCCACAGGACCGCCAGCCGCAGCGGCATCTCCAGCCCGTCGCTCGGCGGATAAACCTCGACGTTTCCCTGCGGTTCATCCGAGGCCTCCAGCCCCAAGGGGGCAGCCGAACCGGCAGCGCGCTCCGCGATGCGCGGCGGGACCAGCAGACCTGCTGTGCGCTCCGACAGAGCCTTCGGAACCCACTGCTCGAACTGCTCGATGACGAATTTCTCGTCAGGAAGTTCGGCAAAAAGCAGCCCGTTTTCGCACAGGGACAGAATCAGGTCCAGTCCGTTTTCGCTGCCGACCACGCAGGCCAGTTCCAGGGCATGCGCGAGAGTCCAGCGGAAGCGCAGGCCCTGGTGCATCAGGGTAAGCAAACCGCGAGCTTCCGGCTTCAGTTCCCGAAGCCGACGATCGATCAGCGGGACGTTTTGCACGGCGGCGGCCATGCGTTCGATGGTCTGTTTCGGAGTCAGCTTCGAACGGTCACGAAGCAGATTGTCCGCCACGCGCTTCCGCAAAGACGGAGCGTATCGGCTCAGGGCGGCAGAGAAGGCTGAGGAAAAACCCGATGAATCAGTCATGGCGTTTCATCGAGCGATCCGGTTGGTAGCGAGCCAACGACCCGGGGCGTGTGGCCCATCGCCTGCAACTCCTCCACGACGGCGGCGACGCGACCCGGGCGAATGAGCAGCACCCGCTCTGTGAGCCGACCGAGGACCTGGTCCGCCAGGCGTCGCCGGGACAGAAGTTCCTGGGCGAGCACGGCGTCTTCCGTCAAAACCAGACAGACGCGGCGATGCAGTTTCACGGGAATGCGAACACCCGGCGTCATCCGTCATTCCTCCCGAGCCGGACGAAAGTTGCAGAGCAGGTCGGCAGCGTCCACGATGGCGTAGCTGTAGCCTTGTTCGGTGAGAAACAGCTGTCGGTGATGGGCGAAATCCAGTTCCCGCGTGTCCCGCGTCACCAGGGTGTAAAAATGGGCGGATTCTCCGCTGCTTTTGGGCCGCAAGATACGACCCAGCCGCTGCGCTTCTTCCTGACGTGAACCGAACGTGCCGGACAACTGGATCAACACATTGGCGTCCGGCAGATCAATGGCGAAGTTACCGACCTTGGACAGAATCAGATGTCGGACTCGACCGGCCCGGAAGTCAGCGTAAAGCTTTTCCCGCTCCGCCGTACTCGTGCTGCCGGTGATCAGCGGCAACTGGAAACGCCTTTGCACCTCCCGCAATTGCCGGAGGTACTGGCCGATGATGAGCACCCGATCCGACTGGTACCGCTTGAGGAGATGGTCCACGACTTCCAGTTTGCCCGGGTTCTCGCTGGCGATGCGGAACTTGGCTCGCCAGTCGGCCACGGCGTATTCCATGCGCTTATCCGGCGGAAGGGAGAGACGGATCTCGGTACACTGAGCCTCCGCGATCCAGCCTTGGGTTTCCAGTTCCCGCCAAGGCACATCGTAGCGCTTGGGGCCGATGAGACTGAACACGTCGGCCTCGCGGTGGTCCTCCCGAACCAGCGTCGCCGTCAGTCCCAAACGCCGCCGGGCCTGAATCTGGGCCGTGATGCGGAACACCGGGGCCGGGAGCAGATGTACTTCGTCGTAGATGATCAGTCCCCAATCCCGCTCGTTGAACAGGCGGAAATGCGGAAACTCGTCCCGTTCTTCGCCGTCCTTGTCGCTCGCTTCAGCAATCGCCTCGGCTTGCCCCGAACCATTGGTCGAGGCGTCTATTCCCTCGGCTCCCTCCCCTTTGCCTCGGCTGGCTGTGCGGCGATAGGTGAGGATCTGATAGGTGGCCAGCGTCACGGGGCCGATGTCCTTGCTTTCGCCGGTGTACTCGGCGATCTGGTCCTCCGTGAGCGTGGTTTTGTCGAGGAGCTCTCGACGCCACTGCTTAACCGCGGTGATGCTCGTGGTCAGGACCAGGGTTGAGCGCTGCAACAGGGCCATGACGGCCAGGCCGACGATGGTCTTGCCCGCGCCGCAGGGCAGCACGATGACACCGCTGCCGCCCCGCACTCCGCCGCCCGCGTGAAAGATTTCAGCCGCTTCCCGTTGATAGTCCCGAACCACGAAGCGTAATCCGCTGACCGCGATCTCCCGCAGCGCCATCGGCAGCGAAGCGCCTTCCGTGTACCCGGCCAGGTCCTCCGCGGGATACTCCACGGCGATCAGCGCCTGCTTGAGTACGCCGCGAAAGGCCGGATCAACCCGGTAGCTGTGACTGTCGAGCCGTTCGCCAAGGTACTGCCGAATCTTCTTGTGCCGCGACAACTCCTCCAGGAGAGGCTGGTCGGAGCAGACCAGCCTTAACTGCTCGCCATCCCGTTCCAGCCGCACCCGGCCGTAGCGGCTGACCATTTCGCGGATGTACGGTCCGAGGCTCGGCGGCAGGGGGAACTTGCTGTACCGGGCCAGCCCGTCGAGCATCTCGTCGGCGGTCATGCCGGCCGCGGCGGCGTTCCACAGGGACAGCGGGGTCAGGCGGTAGGTGTGGATATGCTCCGGGCTTTTCTCCAGCTCTGCGAAGGCGGCCAACAGATTGCGGGCGGGAACGTAGCGGGGGTTGTCCACCTCGACCAGGATGGACCGATCCCCCTGGACGATGAGCGGATTGGCGGGATCGTAACTCATGCACCAGCCCTTCTGCTCCGAAGCGAAAACCTCATCTTAGGTTCCGCTCCAGCCGCCGTGCAAGATCAGGTCAGAAGTGACGACACGCTTTCTGATGGGAGCGACCCTTGAGGTCGCGGCGGAGGTGAATGCGTTTCTGCCCCGACAGACATCCGCTTAAGACTCATGATCCTCGGTCCCGCCATGCGGCGGCGAACTCGGCAACCCGTCGGAATGATCGATCTGGTCTGACCTTCGAACTTTTTCCACTTTGAAGTTGTATTGTTGGCCACTTCTTTGATCGGCGATCCGATTCGGTTTCTCACGTCCAACCGGGTAGGGGGGATGACAAACCCCTAGCCAGCCATGCAAACCCATTTCAACAGGAGAATCTTGGGATGTCAGAAAGCAGTCTGTGTCGCAGAAAGACCTTACGCAGTTTCACAGCTGTCTATTTGCCTCCTCAAGGTGTTGGCCGTGGAGTTGATCGAAATGTCAATTTGTGGCAAACTCGCGAAATTGTTGCGCTCAAGGGTCCTGGACGCAGCGGAAGCCGACATGATTCGAGCCGGTGTCCACGGCTCCCTTGCCGCGAGTGCTGACCTTGTAGCGGACGCAATACAGTTCGCTGCACAGAAAGGTGTCGCCGCGCTGGACCTTCTTCGGCACGCCCGGCTCACGCGGATCGAAGCTGCTTTCGGGTCCCCGGGGATTGTTGCGAGGACTGGCGGCGTAATAATCGGGCCGGTACCAGTCGGCACACCATTCCCAGACGTCACCCGTGCCACTTGATGGATGTCGGCTGCGTTGAAGCGGTCCCCGAGGGTTGCTGCTTCTTCGGCAAATCTGAATCCGGCTTTTTGCGACCAGACTTTTGTGCAGCCATAAAGGGTCGCGAACTGTGGATTGGAATTACGTCAGCCTCGGAGGGGGGCGGCCAGGCCGTTGAGTTCGGCGACATAACGTTGGACCGTGGCGAACCGGCGTTGCTGAGGTTCGAATTGCCGACGCTCCACCCGCCAAAGCTCCCCATCAAACGTGTATTCGTTGTAGGTCCAGCACTTCTTCTGCGTGCCGCTGCCACTGCAAATGGATGGGATCAGCGTCCGCGGCGTGGCAGGCAGGTAGTACGGACGGTGCCGATGCCCGTGCAGCCACAGCGCGATGCCGGCTTCGTGGGCAGCCCGCAGCACCGCCTTGAGATCGCGGAGCTTGTGCCAGGGTTTCTCCGGCTTGCCGTTGGCCAGTCCAATGGGAAAGTGCGTGACCAATACCTTCGGAGCGGCAGCGATGTGCGGCCGAGCGACGAGCCGCTTGAACCGATCCAGCTGTTCCGGGCCGACCTCGCCGGTCGCGTCCCAGAACCAGTCGTTGCCGGTGCAGGAATTCAAGCCGATCAGCCAAAGCGGACCGACTCGCCGAGCGAATGGATAAGTCGCCCCGTCCACCCGTTCGCCTTCCAGACCACGAGCGAAATAATGCTCGAAAAGTCCCTGCTGGGCCGTGCTGCGGGTGTAGTAATCGTGGTTGCCCGGCACGGCGAGGGTGGGCAAGCAATCCGGCTCGTTGATGCGGAGCAACTCCGCGGTGAGGGCGAATTCCTCGCGGAAGCCCAGCGATGTGGCATCGCCGCTGAAGATGACGGCGTCAGGACGGCGGGAATAAACATCGTCCACGAGGATGCGGAGGATTTCGGCGGCATCCTGGAACTTGCGTCCGCGGCGCATGAGGGTCATGTTGAGCCAGCCGGTCACACGGCGCGACAGGAGGTCTTCCGGAACCCAACGGGCCTCCGGGCAGAATAGATGCACGTCGCTGACGTGAGCCAGTCGTACCATGAACCGGGACGTCGCCGTCCTCTCCCTCAACTCCGCCGACCGCCAGGACTCGCCCTGACCATGCCGGATCGCGTACATACAATTCTAGCGATTCGCTGGCAGGAGTAAGACGCTTTCCCGGTCGGCCAACGCGCCCGGAGAGATCCGGCCCGGCGGCCTGAAGCACAAGGAACCCCCGATCATGCCGAAAGTCACGTTCATCAAGGAGAAAAAGGAAATCGAAGTGCCCGTCGGGGCGAACTTGCGGCTGGAGGCCTTGAAGGCCGGCATCGAACTTTATCCTGGCATCAGCAAGTATCTGAATTGTCGGGGCAACGGCTTGTGCGGGACCTGCGCCGTGATCATCAAGTCCGGCCCGGAGAGCGTCTCGCCCAA
>JANWWR010000028.1 GCA_025055835.1 Gemmatales bacterium
AGTTGCTTCGCCTCGGCCGTCGCCGCCTCCCTGGGAGCTTCCACGGTCCATGCCATTGATCCAATCCAGCGGCGCGGTCGGCCACGCTTCCGGCTCAGCATCGCCGCCTACAGCTTCCGCCAATATCTCGACCTCAAGAAGCCGAGCATGACGTTGGAAGACTTCGTGGACCTGGCGGCCGATCTTGACCTCGATGCCGTCGAACCGACCGCGTACTACTTCGCCGACACCAGCCTGGCGTACCTCACCCGGCTGCGGAATCGCTGCATCCGGCTCGGTCTGGACATCAGCGGCGGCGCGGTCGGCAACAACTTCTGCCACGCCGATCCGCTCAAGCTCCGCGATGAAGTCACCGCTGTGAAATTGTGGATTGAGCGCTACTCGATTCTTGGAGCGAAAACGATCCGCATCTTCGCCGGCAGCGCCCCGTCCGGCGAGGACCTGGAACGGGTCCGGGCCCGCTGCGTCGCGGCCATTCAGGAGGTGTGCGACCACGCCGCCCGCTTCGGCATCTACCTCGCGTTGGAGAACCACGGCGGCATCACGTCCACGCCGGACCAGATCCTCGCCATCGTTCAGGCGGTGCGGCACGACTGGTTCGGCGTCAATCTCGACACGGGCAACTTCCGCACCGAAGACCCCTACGCCGATCTGGCCCGCATCGCTCCCTACGCCGTCAACGTGCAACTGAAGACCGAGATTCAACGCAAGGGCAAGCCGAAGGAGGAAGCGGACCTGGAACGGCTCCTCGACATCCTCCGCCAGGTGAACTACCGGGGCTACATCGCGCTGGAATACGAGGCCGCCGAGGATCCCAAAACCGCCGTGCCTCGCTACGTCGCTCAACTTCGCAAGCTCATCGGCTGACCAGAAAGAGGGAGAGCAGCCATGCGACAATTGCCCATGATTGTTCTGGCCTTCTTGGTTCTGTTGACGGCTAGCTGCGGACGGTCGCAAAAGCCATACGGCACCGTCGCCGCCTCGCAGCAGCCGATGGCGGGAGCCATCGTCAACGGCAAAGCCCCCGACGCCAAGAACGAAAAGCCTTCAGCGAAAGTACCGGGAGCGGAAGCGGACGAAGGCTTTCCGAAGTTTCCCGAGGACGAGGCCGCGAAGCCGCGGGATCCGCAGGCTCAGGCGGAACTCGACAAGCTCCAGGGGACCTGGATCCTCACCCACTATGACAACGGCAATCCCGAAACGCCCCGGATGCCAGGCAAATTGATCGTAACGGGCGATAAGTACGTGTTCGAGTTTGCAAACTCCATCACCCGGGGCCGCCTCCGCCTCGATCCGAGCCACTCGCCCGCTCACATCGACGCCGTCATCACGGATCCCCAAACCGGCTTGCCCAGCGTGCTGCCCGGCTTGTACGAGTGGGACGGCGACAAGCATCGCTCCATCTTCGCCCAGGCCGGTCGTCCCCGCCCGACAAACTTCATGGTCACTCCCAACAGAGGTTTGCAATTGTTTGTCTTCGTCCGGGAAAAGAAGCCGGACTCCCCGGCAGAGCCGAAATCCGGCGAGACCAAACCGGGTTCGCCTCCCGTGATTCCGTGACACGGACCTGTCACTGCGTGGCTACTTGGTCGGCGGCAGTTCCTTGACCTCGACCTTGCGGACCCAGACCTTACTGCCCGGGTCGTGCTGCTGGATGGCAAAGTGTCCCTTGGTGTAGGTGTTGTTTTCGTCCACGAAGTCCACGGTCTTTTTGCCGTTGACGAGGATGATGATGTGATTGCCCTGGGCAATCACTTCCTGGGTGAACCATTCGTCCGGCTTGACCAGCTGCTCCCGGACCAGCAGTTTTTCGCGCACGTCCCGAGGCAGTCGCTGGTTGAAGCTGGGATAGAGGCTGCCGGTCTTGATCGGATCGCGTCCCGTGCTGTTGATCTGGGCTTCGTAGCCCTTCGGGAAGCCGGGGCCGAACTGGGTGCGGAAATACTGTCCGCTGTTGCCGCCGTCGCTGATCTTGGCCTCGATGCGGTAGTGGAAGTTCTCGTAGTCGCCGCGCTCGCTGAAGAGGTGGCTGGCGGGACCGCTGCCGACGATGGCCCCGTCCTCCACCTTCCACTGCCCCGTGCCCGACGGATAGACTTTCCAGCCGGTCAAATCCTTGCCATTGAACAACTGCACCCAGCCCGCTTCCCGATCTTCCGCGGACTCCACGGATGCCCCCAGCAACGCCATTTGCACCGCTACCCCAATCGCGATCAGCTGTGCCGTGCAAGCCCGGATCATGATGCGTTCTCCTGTCAGGTCGGATAAGCTGCGTCGTTCTCACAACCGCAGGCAGCATACCGCAACCGGCTCCCGCTCGGCAAGCACGCCGACGCTGGTACGCCAAGGCCTTGAGCAATTTTCCCGCCGATGGTACAGAGTGGGTCAGGAATAACCGGCACTGTCGGAAGATGCGATAAAGTTTGCCCGTTGGTCTGGACGATAGAGTGAAGACACGGGCCAATACGGCCCGGTCAGCGGATCGGAGAGGGGGTACCCAGATGCACGCAAAAACGACCGGCAAGAAGCCGAACTATCAGCCGACCCTCGAAGCTCTGGAAAACCGCCTGGCCCCGGCGGTCAGTGTCACGGTCCTGCCCAACAACACGCTCATCATCCGCGGCGATAGTGCCGACGACCATGTGCAGGTCACTGACGACGGCTACGGCCATGTCACCGTGCAGGCCGGGGACTTCATCGGCGATTATTCGGGCATCTCGAAGATTCGAGTCCGACTCCGCGGCGGCGACGACACGTTCACCTACAACCGCGTCGAGATGTTTTATCCGATGATCTACCCTGGCCCGGTCGCCGTTCCCACGAACCTCAAGGTGCACCTGGGACAGGGGAATGACACGGCGTCGTTCACGCTCACCGAGGGCATGGGCAACGCCAGGGCGAAGATCCTCGTTCACGGCTTTACCGGCGACGACTCGGTGACGCTGCAACTCGGCGAAATGTATCGCGGCCGGTTCCGCTTCATCGCGGCCCTGGGGGATGGCGACGATTCCTTCGAAGGATCGCTTAACGGAGCACTTTCCGGACGCAGCCGGGTGGCGGTGGCCGTCCTCGGCATGAACGGCAACAACCACATCAACATGGAAACCCATGCCGACCTGGACCCGCGAGCCAGGCTGGGAATCTTCCTGGTCGGCGGCTCCGGCACGGATGAGATCTTTGCCCGCTACACCGGAGTCAATCAGGGCATGGTTGGCCTGTGGATCAGCGGCGAAGACGGCAACGACACGGCGACCGCAGAGTATCTGTTCTCCGATGGCAGCACGGGTGTCGCGGCTTTAGGCAGCTTCGGCGGCCCGGGCGACGACCAGATGTCCATGATCGTCCACGGCGATACCGGCTTGAGTACCAAGATCTTCACGCTCGACGGCGGCGATGGCAATGATACCGGCGTGACCACGCCCAACGTTGACGTGTTCAACGTCGAAGACCCGCAGCCGGCTCCCTAGCCGAATCACAAGATGCCGTACCGCTGGAAGGTGGCCCGGACGCTTTCTCCGGCGGCCAGGGCTTGCCGGACGCGATTCTCCCCTTGCACTTTTTCCAGGGCGAGGGTGAATGTCTGCTCCGCCAGGTGCTGCGGCACGACCACGACGCCGTCCATGTCGGCCAGCACCCAGTCGCCGGGTTGGATGACGCACTCGCCGATGCGAATCGGGATGTTGAAAGCCAAGCCGTCCAGGCGGCCCTTGGAATCCAGGGGCGAAAAACCAGCGGCCCACACGGGATAATCCATCGCGATGATCTGCCGGGCGTCGCGGGTCAGGGCGTCCAGCACCACGCCGACGCAGCCGCGCGCCTGGCACGCTGTGGAAAGCAACTCGCCCCATAAGGCACTTCCCAGATCGCCGTGCGTCGTCGCCACCAGGAGATCGCCCGGCTTCAGGGAATCGACGCATTCCATTTCGACCTGATACGGCGTCGCCGGTTCCGCGGCCACGGAGACGACGCTGAGCGTCACTGCCCGTCCCAGGGCCTTCCAGTGCGGGGCCAAGGGTCGCACATAGTGCGGCAACGCGCCGTGCTTGTGTCCGAGACGGTCAAGCGTGTCGGCTATTACGCCGGTGTAGAGAAGGTCCACGGCTTTTCCATGAGCCTGACGCGGATCATACATGGCGAGAAGTCCTTTGCGGGGTTTCCACAAACCGATTGCAGGGCGACCTTGGCCACGCTAAGGTAAAGGGTTGGTGTTCCCGCCGCAAGGACTCGACTCGGATGATACGGCCCGCCTTCGTGTTCAACCTGCTGGTTGTGACAAGTTTCCCGGCCCTTTGCTCGGGCCAGGCCACGGATCCGCCCGACTACGAGAAGCAGATCAAGCCGTTGCTCGCCCGGCACTGCTACATCTGTCATGGAGCTTTGCAGCAGAAGGGGGGATTGCGGCTCGACACCGCCGATGCGATCCGCAAAGGCGGCCATTCCGGCCCCGCGGTCAAACCCTCGGACAGTGCGGGCAGTCTTTTGTTCCAGGCCATCAGCGGGTCCGGCGAGGTCACGCCCATGCCCTACAAACGGCCCCGGCTCAGCGATGCTGAGATCGCCTTGCTCAAACGCTGGATCGACGCCGGCTGCCCCGCTCCGGAAAACGAGGTCGTGGACGAATCGTTGTCCCGCCGATACTCCCATTGGGCCTTTCTGCCGCCAGTGCGTCGCCCGCCTCCGATGGTCCAGGGCAACGACTGGGTCCGTACCCCCATCGACCGGTTCATCCTGGCTCGCCTCGAGGCCGTCGGCTTGGCCCCGTCGCCGGAAGCGGATCGTGTCACGCTCATCCGGCGTCTCAGCCTCGACCTCCTCGGTTTGCCGCCGACTCCCGAGGAAGTCGCCGCCTTTGTTAACGATCCCGCCCCGGATGCCTACGAACGGCTGGTGGATCGGCTGCTGGCTTCGCCGCACTATGGCGAACGCTGGGGCCGCTTGTGGCTTGACGTGGCCCGCTACGCCGACAGCCACGGCTACAGCATCGACGCTCCCCGGGAAATCTGGAAATACCGCGACTGGGTCATCGCCGCCTTCAACGCTGATTTGCCCTACGACCGCTTCGTCATCGAACAGATGGCCGGGGACATGCTGCCCAACGCCACGCTGGAACAACGCATCGCCACCGGCTTCCATCGCAATACCCCAATCAACATGGAAGGCGGCATCGACCAGGAGCAGTTCCGTAATGAGGCGATCTACGACCGGGTGAACACGACGGGCACGGCCTTTCTTGGATTGACGCTGAGTTGTGCCCGGTGTCACGATCACAAATTCGACCCGATCTCTCAGCGGGAGTACTTCCAGCTTTTCGCCTTCCTCAACAACTGCGACGAACCGACGCTCGACATCGCCACTCCGGACTTGATCGCCCGGCGCGACGCCCTCCGCAGCCAGATTCGGGTTTTGGAAGAGGAGCAGAACAAGTACTACCTCGACAAACTCAGCCGCATGAGCGAAGCGGAAAAAAGCCGGGTCAAGCCGGAGATCATCGCCATCCTCAGCCTCGGCGTCGAGCAGCGGGACGAGAAGCAGAAGCAGGCCGTGGTCGAGGCCTTCAAGGATGATCCCGCCGTGGTCGAACGAGCGAAGACGCTTGCCGACCTGAAAAAGCGCCTGCCCAAATTCCCGACCACACTCGTGCTTCAGGAGCGGCCCAAGCCCCGGGAGACGAGATTGCACATCCAGGGCGATTTCACCCGGCTGGGGGATCCCGTCTCCCCCGGCGTCCCGGCTGTGCTCCATCCGCTGCCTTCGGATCCGAATCCGAATCGGCTGACCCTGGCGAAGTGGCTGGTGGACCCGGCGAACCCGCTGTTGGCCCGGGTCACCGTCAACCGCCTCTGGCAGGCTTACTTCGGCAAGGGGCTGGTCGAGACCGAAAACGACTTCGGCACCCAGGGCGAACCGCCGACGCATCCCGAGCTGCTCGATTGGCTGGCCACCGAGTTTATCGCCAACGGCTGGAGTCAGAAGGCGATCCACCGGTTGATCGTGACCTCGGCGGTGTATCGGCAGGCGTCACGGCATCGTTCCGACCTTGTCGAGAAGGACCCGAACAATCGCCTCCTGGCCCGGCAGAATCGTCTGCGGCTTGATGCCGAGCTGGTCCGCGATGCTGCCCTGCGGGCCAGCGGCTTGCTCCATGCCCGCATCGGCGGACCGAGCGTTTTTCCGCCGCAGCCCGATGGTGTGTACCGCTTCACGCAGTTGCAAAAGACTTGGAACACCTCGACCGGCCCGGATCGCTATCGCCGTGGAATGTACATCCATTTCTGGCGGTCCGCTCCCTATCCCGCTTTGCAGGTGTTCGATGCTCCCGACGGCGTGAACTGCTGCACCCGCCGGACCCGTTCCAATACCCCCCTTCAGGCCCTGACGTTGCTTAATGACGAGGCCTTTCTCGAATTCGCCCAGGCCCTGGGCCGACGCCTTCTCCGGGAAGCTCCGGGAAGCGACGCCGACCGCATCGTTCTCGCTTATCGGCTCTGCCTGGGCCGCTCGCCTTCCCCGGAGGAATCGGATCGCTTGCTGCGATTCGTCGAAGAGCAGCGAAAGAGTTTCAAAGAACAGCCCGCCGAGGCCGCGGCTTTTGCGGGCAGAACCGAGACAGCCACGACGGACCCCATAGAAACGGCGGCATGGGTCGCCTTGGCTCGTGTGGTTTTGAATCTGGATGAGTTCATCACGCGGGAATGACGCCGATGCACCCGAAAGACCAAGCGCTGCTTCTGGAAACCCGTCGGCACTTTTTTGGACGCTGCGCCGTGGGGTTGGGCGGTCTGGCCCTGGCCGGGCTGCTTGACCGGCACCTCTTCGCCGATCCAAAACCCGCCTCGCCGCTGGCCCCGAAACCGACGCACCATCCGGCCAAGGCCAAGCGGGTCATCTACCTGTTCATGGCCGGCGGACCGAGCCAATTGGAGCTTTTCGACTACAAGCCGAAACTGCACGAATTCAACGGTCAGCCGATTCCTGAATCGTTCCTCAAGGGCAAGCGCTTCGCCTTCATGGACAGTTTCACCAAGGAGCCGCCGAAACTGCTGGCTCCGAAGCGGAAATTTGCCCGGCACGGCCAGAGCGGAGCCTGGGTCTCCGATCTGTTTCCGCACATGGCCGGCATCGTGGACGACCTGTGCATCGTCACCACGGTGGCCACGGACGTGTTCAATCATGCCCCGGCGAAGGTGTTCATGAACACGGGATCGGCCCAGTTTGGCCGACCGAGCTTCGGCGCATGGCTGACTTATGGCATCGGTAGTGAAGCCGAGGACTTGCCCGGATTTGTCGTGCTCCAGTCGGGGCCGCGCGGTCCGCGGGGCGGCTCGGCCTGCTGGTCCAGCGGCTTTCTGCCGACCGCCTATCAGGGCGTGCCGTTTCGCACCACGGGGCAGCCAGTCCTCAATCTCGCCAGTCCCCAGGGCGTTTCTCCGCAGCGACAAGCCCAGACCCTCGACGTCCTTCGGGAATTGAATCTCAAGCGCCTGGCCGAGACCGGCGATCCTGAAATCGCCACCCGCATCGCCTCCTACGAAATGGCCTTCCGCATGCAGACCAGCGCGCCGGAACTCATCGACCTCAGCAGCGAAACCCGCGAAACCCTGGAACTCTACGGGGCCGAGCCGGGCAAAGTTTCCTTCGCCAATAACTGCCTGCTGGCTCGTCGGCTGATCGAACGCGGCGTCCGCTTCGTGCAGCTGTACCACACCAACTGGGACCACCACGGCGGACCCGGGGAAGACCTGGAGCACTCACTGCCCGCGGTGGCCAAGGAAGTGGACAAGCCCTGTGCCGCTCTGATCACCGATCTGAAACGCCGCGGCCTGCTCGACGACACCCTGGTGATCTGGGGTGGCGAGTTCGGCCGAACGCCGATGGGCGAGAACCGCGAAACCACCGGCCGCAATCACCACATCGACGCCTTCACCATGTGGTTCGCCGGCGGCGGCATCAAAAGCGGTCAGACCGTGGGCCAGACCGATGAGTTCGGCTTCGGGCCGGTCGAGGACCGCATCCACGTCCACGATGTCCATGCCACGTTGCTGCACCTGCTGGGACTGGATCACAAACGGCTGACGTTCCGCTTTCAGGGGCGCGACTTCCGCCTCACCGACGTGCATGGGGAAGTGATTCGCAAGCTGCTAGCCTGAAAACCTGTCGAAGGGAGATCGTGCTTGGCCTTTGTTTTGGTTTTCCGGTAAACTCCCGGCATGAACACGCACGATCTCGTTCGTAGTCTCAAGGAACCGGCCAACAGCAAGATCGTCCTCCTGGTGGCCGACGGCCTCGGCGGACTGCCCCTGGAACCGGGCGGCCTGACGGAACTGGAGACGGCCCACACGCCGAATCTGGACGCTTTAGCCCGTGAAGGAACCTGCGGTCTGAGCATTCCCGTTTTGCCGGGCATTACGCCGGGCAGCGGTCCGGGGCATCTCGGCCTGTTCGGTTACGATCCGCTGGAATACCAGATCGGCCGCGGCATTCTCGAAGCTCTCGGTATCAATTTCCCGGTCGGTCCGCGGGACGTGGCGGTGCGGGGCAACTTCTGCACCGTGGATGATCAGGGCCGGATCACCGACCGCAGAGCCGGCCGACCAACCACGGAACGCTGCGTGGCCATGTGCCGGAAACTGGCCGAGATCCGCATCCCCGGCGTGGAACTGTTCGTCGAGCCGGTGCGGGAACACCGTTTCGTCCTGGTTATCCGCGGCGATGGCTTGGGCGACTCCGTCAACGACACCGATCCGCAACAGATCGGCGTCCCGCCGCTGCCCGCCCAGGGAGCCGATGAAGCCTCCCGGCGAACCGCCGAGATCGTCAACGCTTTTGTCGCCGAGGCAGCCCGCATCCTCCGCGACGACGCACCGACCAACATGGTCACACTGCGCGGCTTTGCCCGCTACCCGAACATCGAGACGATGCAGAGCCTTTACGGCCTAAAAGCGGCAGCCATCGCCGTCTATCCGATGTACAAGGGCCTGGCCCGACTCGTCGGCATGGAGGTCGTCGAGGCTGGCAGCAGCCTGGAAGATCAGATCGAAACACTGCGGAAGTTGTGGGAGCAGTACGATTTCTTCTTTCTGCACTTCAAGTACACGGACAGTACCGGAGAGGACGGCAACTTCCCGGCCAAGGTGCAGATGATCGAACGGCTCGACGCCGAGATTCCCAGGATCCGGGCCTTGGGGCCGGACGTGTTTATCGTCACCGGCGACCACAGCACGCCAAGCAAGCTCCGCAGCCATTCCTGGCATCCGGTGCCGACGGTCCTCTGGTCCCACGCCTGCCGACCCGATGGGCTGGAGAAGTTCGGCGAACGGCAGTGCCTCCGTGGCGGCCTGGGTCAGTTCCAGGCGAAGCACCTGATGCTGCTCGCTATGGCTCATGCCGGGCGTCTCGGCAAATACGGAGCGTGATCTTTCTTCCCGCCTTTGCCGTCAGACGGAAGGGCAGTCAGCGGACGGATGCCGAGGCATGTTTGTCACCCATCTGCAAAGCGCCCTGGACGGCACCCGCTTCGAAGCGGGTCGGGTTCATACGACGCATCAGGGTCGGCCGCTGTGGGTCCGCTATGATCTGGCGGCGATCCGGCGCTCGTTGCGTCGGGAAGACCTGGCTGGTCGACCGCCGACGCTGTGGCGTTACCGAGAACTGCTTCCCCTGCCCGTCGATGCGGAGCCGGTGACGCTTGGCGAGGGCATGACGCCGCTATTGGCCTGCGACCGGCTGGCCGCCCGCTTCGGCCTGAAACGCCTTTGGATCAAGGACGAATCGCAGATGCCGACGGGCAGCTTCAAGGCACGCGGCATGGCGATGGCGGTGAGCATGGCTCGGCATTTCGGCCTGCGGCGTCTGGCCGTCCCATCGGCGGGAAATGCCGGCGGAGCGTTGGCCGCTTACGCTGCTCGGGCCGGTCTCGAAGCCTTTCTCTTCATGCCCGCCGACACCCCGCGGATCAACATCCAGGAAGCCCTCCTGGCCGGTGCCCGCGTCTTCCTCGTGGACGGTGTCATCACCGACTGCGGACGCATCGTCCGGGAGGGCGTGGACCAGGTCGGCTGGTTCGACCTCTCCACGCTCCGCGAACCGTATCGCCTCGAGGGCAAGAAAACGATGGGTCTGGAACTGGCTGAGCAGTTTGCCTGGTCGCTGCCCGACGTGATCCTTTACCCGACTGGCGGCGGCACGGGGCTGGTCGGTATGGTCAAGGCGTTTGAGGAACTGCGGGAACTCGGCTGGCTTCCCGGCGACAAATTGCCGCGGATGGTCGTTTGTCAAAGCGACGGCTGTTGCCCGCTCGTCCTGGCCTTTCAACGGGGCGAACGCTTTGCCGAGCCGTTTCCGAATCCCAAGACCGAGGCCAGCGGCCTGCGGGTTCCCTCCGCGGTCGGCGACTTCATGATCCTCGATGCGGTCCGCAGGACGAACGGCCTGGCCGTCGCCGGCAGAGAAGACACCATCCGCCGCTGGATGCGCGAAGTCGCTGCCGCCGAGGGCATCTTGATTTGTCCCGAGACGGCGATCTGTTTCGATGCTCTCGTACAGCTTCGCGAAGCGGGTCATCTTACCGGTCACGAAACCGTCGTCGTCTTCAACACCGGGGCTGCTCAGAAGTACGTCGAACTGCTTCCCGAGGTGTCCTTGCCTGTGCTGCGCCCCGGCGCGGTGGATTACGAGGCCCTGCTTAAAGTGGCGGCGTGATCGCTTTCGCCGGGCCGTCGATCAACTGGTTGCAGGGCTGGTTCCTCAGCGGTATCGTGAATTTAGCCCGAAGGTGTTTACTGCTGGGGTCCATGACCTACGACCCGTTCCAACTGCTCGGCGTCGAGCCGGGCTGCGACTTCGCCACCATTTCCGCCGCCCATGCGGCGCGGTGCCGGGAACGTCCCGATTTGCGACAGCAGCTTGACCGTGCCTTGCTGGATTTACTGCAAGCCGCTCAGGCCCAGCCCAGCGTGGCGGAGCCGACCGAAGACATCCCTTCGGTCCTGACCGAAACCGCCGGCGCGGAAGCGGTCGTCGTCTCCGCCGCGGATGAAAGACCTCCGCGAAAAGCCGTTCCTCCCTCCCGAGCGGCCCCCGATCCGCACAAGGTCCTGGCCTCCCTGGAGCGGACCCTGGTTAGCAATCCGCAGAACATCGAAGCCTATGTCCGCCGCGGCCTGCTCTACGCCGAGGAGCTTCAGCGTTTTGATCTGGCCTTGCGGGATTTCACCGTGGTGATCGAACTGGCTCCCCGGTCGGCCCGCGGCTTCCTGCTGCGGGGACGGCTCTACGCGGAAAAGCTCGCCGAGCCGCGCAAGGCCCTGGCTGATTTCGATGAAGCCATTCGCCTGGAACCCGGAATGACGGAAGCGTATGTCCTGCGTGGGCGTGTCCATCATGGTCTGAACGACCTGAAGAAAGCCCTGGCCGATTACACGTGCGCGCTCGGCCTGGGACCGGAAGACGCTGCCGTCTACCGCCGCCGGGCACGGGTGTACATGGACCTCGGCCGCCTGGAGGAGGCCCGCACCGATCTGACGATGGCGATCAAACTCGACCCCAAGGACGTGCAGGCCTACCTCGACCGGGCCATGCTCTGGCAACAGCTGGGACGCCTGGACCAGGCAATCGTGGACTACAACGCCGCCGTCCAGATCGCTCCCGAACTGCCGGAGGCTTACTACGGCCGGGGCAAGGCGTTCCTCGCCCAGGGCAAGGCCAAACTGGCCCGGCAAGACTTCGAACGGGCCTTGAAACTCCAGGAAGCGATCCGCTCCAACTGAACGATCACTCGAGAAACGAAAACCGCGTCGAATTGGTTCTCGACGCGGTTTCCAAGGCCCCTGCCATTGTCATGGGCATGTCACTCTTCGGCCTTCCCCATGCGAAGGTCGGCGGCGTACTTGCCGAAGACGGTGACGATGAGCGTGCCCTGGTCGCCTTCGATGTCCTTGGTGCCGAGGCTGAGCGGCAGCGTGCTGTTATTCGCCTCCGCCCGGAATTTGCTGGTGACGAGAGGTTTCTTGTCGCTGCCGAAGACGAGGAGCTTCCAGTCCTGTTCGCCCTCCTTCCTGAGCGCCAGCCGCAGCACGATCACCGTCCGTTCCACGCCGTCGTCGGTTTTGAGGAGCACCGTCGGCAGCTTGTCCACGGCCATCACCTTGCCCGACACGACCGGAGCGATCTTGTAGAGGAACAGATACCCGGCAGGCTCGCCGTCCTGCTTTTCCACCCCGGGCAGATTGTCGGCCTTGAGTTCGGTGCGGGGCACGACCATGGCGGCGGCCACTTCCGGTTCGTGCAGGCCCATCGCCTTTTCCGGATCGCCCGCGATCTTGATCGGGGCCTCGGCCTTGTCGGCCTTCTCGCACAGCAACCGGGCGATGGCTCGGGCAATGTCTTCGGGAATCGGCTGCGGATCGGCGAACGCCGCGGAAACGCAACCTGCCAGTCCGACCAGCACAGCGACGCAGTAGCGCAACATCGACGCCTCCTCGATTCAGGACCCCTCGTGCCGGACGTTCGGCACGCAGAGTCAGAGTATCCCGTTCCCCGGCCCGTCTGTCCAGAGGGCGGGTGATCAAGTTGGGTGAAGTTTCGGAAAACTTCTGGAAAATGTCCCGGCACGAAAGCAACCGGCTCCGACGGAAGACCGCCGGAGCCGTTGAAAGGATTTCCGTCACGTTTGCGGGAGCGTCACGGCAGCATCTTCACCTGCGGATAGCGGATCGGTTCCGCGACTCCATAGGCGTGCAGCCGGAAGGCGAGCCAGTCGAGAATCGGTCCCAGCATCTTGCGGGCCGTCTCTTCCGAGTGAGTTCCCTCCGGGTCAACGTACACCGTCGCCGGAATGCCCCGCGACTTGAGGAAGTACAGGAAGCTCTCGGCCTGGGCGTCGAGGTTGAACTCGTCCTGCTGTCCGTAGGCGATGAACAGGTCGAGTTCATTCTTCTTGAGCTTGTAGCGGTCGATCATCTCGATGGGATTCTCCTGGCTGGCCAGGAAGATGCCGTCCGGACCGGCTCCGAACACCGGGTAGATCACGTCCTTGACTCGGACCTTGTACCAGCCGTTGTAGAACACGCCCAGGACTTCCTCGGGATCGTAGGCGCTGTTCCGCCAGCCCCAGTTGTACGGGTCGAAATTGGCCTGGTAGTTGCCGCACAGGTTCATCCAACGGAGGTTGAGCACAGGCAAAGCGGCGATGACGATGCGGAAGCGGTCGCGATTCTTGATGCCGATGTTGACCGCGCCGAAGCCGCCCATCGAGACGCCGGCCAGGATGTGGGCTTCCGGCTCGGGACGGATCGGGTAGTTGGTCACCATGAAGTTCCAGACGTCGTGAGTGACCCAGTCCTGGAAATCGCCGGCCGGACCGTTGATGAAGAAGCTGCCCGCTCCGTACTTGCCCGGGTTGCCGTCGAGGCTGCCGTCCGGCGCGGCGACGATGACCGGCGGCATGCGGCCCGAGACGATGGCCTGATCCAGCACTGGGGCGACCTGCTCGGCGAAGCCCCGCTCATCCTGAAGGATGCCGTGCAGGTAGATAATCAGCGGATAGTGTCGGGTCGGATCGTAATTAGGCGGCAGATAGACGTAGAGATCGCGGAACTCCATGAGGCTGGGCGAGAAGATGCGGCGGTCGAAACCGTGGTTGTAGGTATAGTCCACGATGCGGCCGCGCAACCGGCTGTTGAGCTTGCGGAGACTGGTGACGTCCCGCGGAGCGATGTAGTTGCACTCCTTTTCATCGTCGCATTTCTTGGCCGCTTTCGCCTTGGAGCAAAGCGCGCAGCCCGTGTCGGAGCAAGCGGAACACGATTTGGCCGCCTCCTTCTTGCAGTCGGGCGCGCAGGGATCCTTGGACGCGGGTTTCCAGGGCAGCTTCCATTCGCCGGCCAGCACGACGGCCGGGAGTACCGCAATGGCCAACAGGCCGAGCCACTTGGGGTAGCGCACGACTGTCCCCTCCTTTGCACGCAGAACCGACCCGCCTTCTGCGGTCGGCCGAACGGTCGGCATAAAAAGGTGATCCGGGTCTTCCGGGAAACCGGGGAATCGGCCCGGCTCCCGGCCTGCTGAATAGGTCGGCAAACAAGCAAGATCAGGATGAGCGGGAATTGCAGGTTTCCCACGGGACGGCGAGGATGCGGGAAAAGTGGGACGGTCGGGCCGCTTCGCCTCTGCCGACTGCGTAGCCCTTGCCGGATGTGACGGATTTTCAGCCGATGATGATGCGGGGCTGACGTTCGGGATTCGGCTCGGCCTTGCGGATCAGCTCCCGCACCAGCCACGGAATGTTGCCTTCGCCGAACAGCACGAAATTCAAGTTGGCTGTCAGCGGACTTTCGTCCGACCAGCCGAAATGCAGTTCCGGCGGCTTGCCCGCCTTGGAAAGTTCCAGCAGCACCGCCGCGATGACGTGCGGGATCGAGGCGCAGCGGGTGACGCGAATGATGAAGCGGCCCTCCTCCTGCGTCACCTGCATGATGGGACGCTGGTAAAACTCGCTGGGGTCGCCCAGTTCCGCTTCGAGGAAGACGATGGGAACATCCGGCGTCAGCCGATGTTCCCGGCGGATGATCTCCTCCTTCTCGGCCAGCTTGCGATGGCCTGGCCGGTGCGGCACGACCACGGGAAACTCCAGGTGCTTCATGCTCTCCCACAGGAAGCGGGAGTTCTCGTCGGCGAATTCAAAGCCGATGAAGCGCAGTTCCGTGCTGCGATACACGCGCGACAGGAAGGACGAAATGAGAATGGCAACGATGAAGAAACTTGCAATCTTCAAGCCATCCGGCTTGGTGAGCATGATGTCCGCCGTGGTGTAGAAGAACACCAGCATGATGAGACCGTATCCCCACGGAACGCGGCGGAACCAGGGCAGGCCGAACCGCATATTCCAACGGTCGATGACCACGGCCACGGCCGCTGACGACATCAGCACCAGCACGCCGGTTGCATACGCCGCGCCCTGGGCGTTCACGTTGGCGTCGAAAAGCCAGGTCACCACGAGATTGATGATCGTGAACAGGGCCACGAGCGGCTTTGTGGCCCGCGCCCATTCTGGAGCCATGCCGTAGCGGGGCAGATATTGCGGCACGATGTTGAGCAGCCCGGCCATGGCACTGGCCCCAGCGAACCACAGGATCACCACCGTGGCGATGTCGTACATCGTGCCGAAGACTTCGCCAAAAAGCGGGCTGATCTGCTCCGGGGCCTCGCCGTGAGCCAGGTAGGCCAAGGCGCGATCCACGGCCTTCCCTTCGACCTCGGTTTCCTCCCCCGTGTCCGGATCGAAGAAATGCTGGATCTTCAACTCTTCCGGCGGGATCAGAAGGGTGACAACGACGGAGGAGCCGATCAGCATCAGCGACATGATGACCGCCGCGGTCAGGAGCAGTTTCCGAGTATTTCGGATGCGGCCCTGGGGAAGCTGGGCATCGTCGTCGGGTCGGCCCCGGACCAGGGGCATGACCGCCACGCCGGTTTCAAATCCGCTCAGACCCAGGGCCAGCTTGGGAAACAGCAGCAGGCAGGTCAGCAGGATCACCCCCAGGCTGCCGCCCGTGAACGGCAGATGATGGGCATCCACGTGCCATGCCTCTGCCGTCCCTTCCCGAACGCGCTGCCACCACTGCGGAAAGCTTTCGGGATGCACGATGAGAAGATGGTGCAGCCCGGCCAGGACGATGATCGCGTTCATGAGCATGTACACCGTCACAATGACCACGGCCAGACCGATCACCTCCCGGAAGCCGCGGAGGAACATCGCCCCCAGCACGACCAGAAGCAGCATGGTGATGAGCAGTTGTTGTCGGCTGACGAACCACAGGGGTGGATCGAGGCGTTCCAGGAGTCGGCTCCAGATCGGGTTCTCGATGAGGTGGGCGGTGGCGTCGGCGGCGGAGAGCGTTTTGGTGATGACGAAATCGGTGCCGGCGAAGCCGAGCAGGATCAGCACCAGCACCTTGCCCGTCCAGCCGTGAACCAGCCGCTCCAGCATGGCGATGGAGCCTTGGCCGTGCGGCGACTTCCCGGCGACGTAGGCATACACCGGCAACGCCCCGAAGAGCGTGACCGCCACAAGGATCAGAGTGGCGATGGGCGTCAGCAGACCGAGATTGAGGAAGGCAATGGATGGCTGATAGCCGAGCGTGCTGAAATAGTCCACGCCGGTCAGACACATCACCCAAAGCCAGAAGCTCTGATGGGGAGCAGGTCGGGAAGGCCCTGTGTCGGTCATTACCTACGGTCCGTCGGAACGGCTTCCCGGGCGGCGGCGGAAACGGCCTGCGGGTGCGCGGTCGGCCACACGAACGGAAAGCCATGTTCTAGCCTAGAACCGTCCGCCCAGGAAGCAATAGCGTCGAACTCTCGCCGTGATTCACACCGTATAATGACGGTTGAAAAGCTCTGGACCGACCAGCACGAAGGAGTCGTTGATGATCTTCGCCGCCTCGCTTCTGGCCTATCTGATGTTCGGCATGTTCGACCCGCTGTACTTTCTGCTTCTGGCTCCGGGCCTGTTGCTGGGCATGTGGGCTCAGTGGCGGGTCAGCAGCGCGTTTCACGAAGGGCAGCGCTATCGCTCACCGGGTGGCATGACCGGAGCGGACGCAGCTCGGGCGGTGCTGCGCGCTGCCGGCGCACCCGACCTGCCCATCGAGCCGGTCGAGGGCGTGCTGACGGACCACTACGACCCGACGCACAAGGTCCTGCGGCTCAGTCCGGCGGTGTATCATGGCCGGAATCTGGCGGCCATCGGCGTCGCTGCTCACGAGGCGGGGCACGCCATCCAAGACGCCACCCGATACCCCCTGTTGGTCGTCCGCAACGCCATCGTGCCGATGGCCTCTATCGGCAGCAATCTTTCGTGGCTCTTGATCCTCGTCGGCATCGTCCTGATGTCCGCGGGGATGCTGCTGGGCAAATGGGTGCTGTTCGCGGGAATTATTCTTTTCGGCACGGTGGTGTTGTTCCAGATCGTCAACCTGCCGGTCGAGTTCGATGCCAGCCGCCGGGCACGCATGGTGCTGCTCAATCATGGACTGGTCACGGAGCAGGAAGACGTCGTGGTGGGCAAGGTACTCAACGCCGCCGCCATGACTTACGTGGCTGCCACGTTGACAGCCATTTTGACCCTCCTCTACTTCCTGATCCGCTCCGGAGTTCTGGATCGTCGTTAACTAATTAACTGGCAATAGGTTGCAACTTGCGTGGGACTGCCGCGCAACATCCCTGGTGCCGGGCGCGTTCGGCCTCCCCGGAAAACCTTTACCGTGGTAACCTGAAAGTCAGCGACTTCGGGCAAACCGTCCGGAGAACGGGGGAACCACGCGGGTGAAAATGTTGCGCGAAAATGTTGGCGGCTTCGCTTCTTTGCTGCACAACGACGCCGCCCGCTGTGACGGCGGCTGGGTTCGGATGACCGGTCGGCATCAGCTGCAAGTCATTGTCCGTTATCGGCTTCTGTCGAAGTGTAAGGTTTGGAAAGGTGCCTACAACCGCCAAAAGCAAGCCTGATCGGAACCAAGGAGGGGGGAACAAGGCATGCTGGAATTTG
Source organism: Gemmatales bacterium (assembly GCA_025055835.1). Classification (GTDB taxonomy): domain Bacteria; phylum Planctomycetota; class Planctomycetia; order Gemmatales; family HRBIN36; genus JANWWR01. The sequence goes on from JANWWR010000028.1 coordinate 17,546, forward strand.
TTGCGCTTTCGCAGGTCATTCTCGGCATCGGCCTCGCCATGCCCGGAGCGGGCACGGAACCGTATTTCGATCCGCCTCAAATTGAGTTGGGGGAAGTGCGCACCGGGCAAAGTCGTCGGCTCAGTCTGTGGCTCGGGAATCCTACGGCTGAACCGCTGAATGTTGCGCGGCTGGTCGGAAGCTGCGGGTGCGTGAGGATTCTTGAGGTGCCGACAACCATTCCAGCGCGGGGCCGGGTCGCCGTGCCGGTCGAGATTCACACCTTGAGTGCCACGCCGGGTTCGCATCTGTGGACCGTCCAGGCGCTGCTGACGGGTTCAGCCCGGCAGTACGCCGTCGTCGCCGCCATTCGGGCCCAGGTTTTCCAGGAAATCGTGGTGCAGCCGCCCAGTCTGCAAGTGATCGGTTCCGGGCCAACGCAGCACGAGATCCGAGTCACGGACCTGCGGGGCCATCCCATCCGCATTCTCAAGACCGAATCCAGCAATCGGTTCATCACCGCTTCCGAACCGCAGCCGGGACGCGATCCCCTCGGCCGCATGGTCTGGAGCCTGGCGGTCAGCATCGGGGCCGAGTTGCCGCCGGGTCAGCATCATGAAGTGCTGACCTTGCACACGGACGATCCGCAGCACCGGGAGCTTCGCATACCCATTTCGGTGGTCCGTCGAGGTGGAACAGCCCAGCGGATTCAGGCCTTGCCGGAACAGTTGGATGTCGTCGTCAGCGCCGCTCAGCCGGAGGTGAAACGGCTGGTCACCTTGCGGGATCGGCAAGGCGGCCCGCTGGCTATCGAATACGTCCTGACGAGCGATGAGGCTCTGAGCTGTCGCATGACGACCGGCTCCGGCGGAACACCGGCCGTCGAAATCACTGTCTCGGCCGCAAAGATGAAGTCAGATCGGCTGGTCACGCGGATCGTCGTGCATCTCAGCGAACCGAAGGGCGAGAAGGTCATCATCCCCGTCCGCGTTGTTCGTCAATGATTCGATTCCGGGGGAATTGGCAAAGATCATCATGCGGCTGTTCGGCCGGTCTGACTGGCTCGATAGGCGATGACGAAGCGGCGGTAGTCCTCTGGCGTGTCCACGCCGAAGGCATGGTGCCGGACGACGCCGACCTGAATCCGCCGGCCCAGCGCCAGCACCCGGAGCTGTTCCAGTTTTTCCAGCTCCTCCAGCGGCGAGGGCGGAAGCGCGGCGAACTGCATGAGAAAGGCCCGACGATAGGCGTACAAGCCGATGTGCTGGAAAAAGCGGAATGGCTGACGGGCGAAATCAGGCCTGCCGTCCCGAACGTAGGGAATTGGAGCACGGCTGAAATAGAGGGCTTGTCCGCAGTCCCCAACCACGACTTTGACGCAATTGGGATCGCGCCATTGCTCCTCACTCTGGATCGGCACCGCCAGGGTAGCCATGTCAGCCTCACGATGACGGATCAACAGGTCGGCGACGAAGTCGAGGGAATCGGGATCGATCATCGGTTCGTCGCCCTGGAGATTGATGAGGAGATCAGCATCAAGATGGGAAGCGGCCTCGGCAACCCGATCCGTACCGGAAGTATGATCGGCCCGGGTCATGACGGCTCGTCCGCCGAAGCTGTGGACAGCTTCGAGGATGCGTGGGTCGTCAGTGGCCACGAGGACGTCGTCCACGCTTCGAGCCAGTAAGGCCCGCTCATAGACGTGCTGGATCAGGTATTTGCCCGTTTCTCGCAGGAGCGGTTTGCCGGGCAGACGGGTCGAGGCGTAGCGGGCGGGAATGATGACGGCGATCTTCACGGCTCGGCCTCCTTGCCGACCAACCTCAGAAATATGCCACGGAAATCAGGCCCAGGTGCGAAGGATTCTCGAGTGCCGGAGGATTACACCCAGCGGTCGGGAATCGCACAAGACATCTTTAACGCGGTTTTAATGTATTTGGGGGTAAAAAGGAGTAGGCATGATCGCCTCGGCAGCGAGGGTCCACCGCAAGCAAGGGACACGGGAGAGGAGCGTTCGCGGTACCCCCAAGCAACTTTCCCGTCCCTTGCCTGCGGGTGACCCGGATGCTGCGGAAAACCTCGTTGCCGGTCGGCCTGAACGGTGGAACAATAGGATCAGGTGAAGCCTTCCCCGTCCAGGCCAGAATCCGAGTCCCTTCCAGAAGCACGAGGCAGCCATGAAAGTTCTCTTGATCGAAGATCACAAGCCGTTGGCACGGGCCTTGAAGCAGGGATTGGAAGAGGAAGGATACGCCGTCGATCTGGCGGCCGACGGCGAGGAAGGAGACTTCAAGGCCAACACCGCCTCCTACGACGTCATCATCCTCGATCTGATGCTTCCCAAGATTGACGGTTTGACGTTACTCCAGAAATGGCGGAAAAACGGCCTGCAAACGCACGTTCTCATCCTCACAGCCAAGGGAACGCTGGAAGACCGCGTTCGGGGTCTCGATCTCGGAGCCGACGACTATCTGACCAAGCCCTTCGAGGTGGACGAGCTTCTGGCCCGCGTCCGCGCCCTGGTTCGGCGAGGACACCAGGTCAAGGATCCGGTCATCCGCATCTACGACCTGGAGATCGACACGGCGGCGCGAACGGTCAAGCGGGCGGGCAAATGGATTCACTTGACGCCTCGGGAGTATGCCCTGCTGGAGTTCCTGGCGTTCCACTGCGGCAAGGTCGTCACCCGGCCAATGATCTGGGAACACCTCTACGACGAGGAAGACGAGAACACCTCGAACGTCGTGGATGTTTACATCCGCTATCTGCGCAACAAGATCGACAAGGGCTTCGACCCGCCGCTGATCCTGACCCGGTGGGGCGAGGGTTACATGCTGCGGGGACCGGATACCCCGGAGCCGGATTCGGGAATCCGTTCGGGCAGGGAAGTGCCGGCCGGATCGTGACGCCGCTCCGAGGGACCGTTCCGCCATGCGGTCGATCCGCATCAGCCTCCTGGTCTATTTCCTCGCTCTGCTGGCCCTGGCCCTGGCAGCCTTCTCGTTCTTGATCTACGAAAACTCCAAGGCCCGCCTGGCCGTGGTGTACGAAAGCACTCACGAGCTGATGGAGAAGGAACGAGAGAAGGCCCGACAAGTCCGCGAGGAACAGTACCAGAAAACCAGCCAGACGCTCTACACGAACTTCGACGCTGCCCTGCTTCTCAAAGCCCAGACGATGGCCAGCCAACTGGCGGAAACCATGATCCGCCCGGAGCGAGTCTTCGCCGCCCGACCCATCGCTCCGGTCGTGCCGATCGTCCTGGCCCCGCACGGACCGGCGGTGCCCCTGTACTTCGCCAGCTACTTCGACACCGAGCTGCGTCACGGCTGGTCCTCGCCGCGCTGGACCGGACGCCGACAGCTCGATTTGGCCCAGGCCGAGGAGATTCTTCACTCCAGCCGGGCCGAGCGGGTTCCCGCTGTTTATCAGGTGTACAACGAGCAAGGCGAAATCATGGCCCGTTCCCGCCTGCTCAACGAGGAAAATCTGCCTCTGGATCCCAAGGCCGCCCAGATGAAGTTGTTGGAGCCCGACTTCGACAACGTGGTTCTCCCCTCGGGCCGCAAGTTCCGCTGTGTTACCTTGCGGGTGCCGATCACTCGGCTGAGCGTGACGCGGCTGTGGCCGACCGGCGGTGGAGATCGTCGTCGAGGAGGCCCGCCGGGTCCGCCGCCTGCCCCCGCGCCCGGCAGGGGATCAGGTGAAGAAGGCACGCCACCCGTACCGGGAGGCGGATCCGGTGGCGAATCGGGCGGTGTGGCTCAAGGCGGAGCCAGGCCAGGGAACGCCAACGTCCCACCGGGTCAGTTCGGCCCGCTCGCTCCTCCGGGCTTTCCTCCGATGGTCCCGCCCATGCGAGCACAGACCAGCCTCATTCCTGTCGATCCCGAGGCGATTCAGCGGGGCGACGTGCCCAAGGTCATCCTGGTCTATGCCAAGCCGACCACGGAGGTCGAAGAAACCTTGGCGGACCTGCGGGCCGAGTTGGATGCCGGGCAACGCCTTCTCGAAGAAGCCCAGGCCCAGACCCTGCAAGAGCTGGAGGAACATTCCCGCGCAGCTTTGTTGACACTGCGGAATCGGCTGCTTCTGATCAGCGTGGGAGTCTTTGCCGCGACGGTCATCGGTGGCTTTTGGATTGTCCGCTGGGCTTTGTCGCCGCTCAAACGACTCACCTGCGCGGTCAGCAAGGTTTCGGAAAAGGACTTCCAATTGCGCATCGCTCCCGAGCAGGTGCCGGAGGAACTCAAGCCGATTGTCGAACGCCTGCGCCAGTCCCTGGCCTCGCTGGAGAAAGCCTTTGCTCGGGAGAAGCAGGCCGCCGCCGATATTTCCCACGATCTCCGCACGCCTATCGCTTCCTTGCTGGCCACCACGCAGGTGTGCCTGCGGCGTCCACGCTCTTCGGAAGAATATCGCACCGCTCTGGAGAACTGCCGACAGATCGGAATGCAGTTGAATCGTCTCGTCGAGCGTCTGCTCGCTTTGGCCCGCCTCGATGCCGGGGCCGACCGGCTTCAAACAGAGTTGGTGGATGTCACGGAACTGGCCGAAGAATGCGTCAGCGTGGTCAAGCCCTTGGCAGAACAGAAGGGCCTGCGGGTGAGTTTCGACAAGAACGGACCGATCTTGCTCGAAACCGACGCTGGCAAGCTTCGCGAGGTGTTGACCAATCTGCTGGACAACGCCATCGAGTACAACCGGCCCCACGGCTTGATCGAAGTCGGCGTCCGCCGGGACAACGGCGAGGTGGAAATCGAGGTCCGCGATACCGGCATCGGCATCGCTCCGGAGGCCCAGGAGCACCTCTTTGAACGCTTTTACCGGGCCGACCCGTCCCGCCAGTCCGATACGTCCCACTGCGGACTGGGACTGGCTATCGTCAAGGGCTACGTGGACCTGCTGGGCGGACGCATTTCCGTCCACAGCCAACCCGGGGCTGGCAGCAGTTTCAAAGTTCGCTTCTCTGCTGACAAGAGCCTGGATTCCGAACCGGAAGCCAACGAGTCGCCCCAGACCGCCCGATCACCCGCTTGAGGGCGTGAACCAAGGACGAGAGGAAGGCATGGCTGAAAGGCGATGGAAGGGCAAGTACGCGGTGTCGGATCCTGACGTGCAGCTCATGCTTCGCGTCCGCAACGGCGATGCCGCCGCCTTCCACGAACTGCTCCAGCGTTACCGCGATAAGGTCTATCAACAAATCTACCTTCGCATCACCCACCGGGAGGAAGCGGAGGACCTGACCCAGGAAGTCTTCCTGCGGGTCTACCGGCACCGCAAGCGGTATAAACCGACGGCCAAGTTCGTCACCTGGCTGTTTCACATCGTCCGCAACGTGGCCCGCAATCATCTGCGCGACCGCCGTCGTCGGCCGCTGTGCCGTCTCCTCGCCGTCAACGCCGACGGCGAACTGGCCGAATTGGACGCACTGGTGTCCGATCCCCGAAGCGAAGGACCGACCGCTCCCATCGAAAAGAGCGAAACCTGCCGGCTGGTCCGGGACGCCCTGGACCGCCTCCACTTCCGGCATCGTCTGGCCCTGGAGATGCAGCAGTACGAGGACCAGAGCTACGGAGCCATTGCCCGGACCCTGGCCTTGACGCCGCAAGCCGCCAAGAGTCTGCTATACCGGGCACGCAACCAGCTGCGTCTGGAATTGGCTCCGCACATGCTGCCGGACTGACATGCCGACCCGCTACCTCCTCGCCATCGACCAGGGAACCACCAGCACGCGGGTCATCGTATTCGACGAGTCGGCTCAGGTGGTCGCCTCGGCTTCCGAGGAATTGACCCAGCATTATCCGAAGCCCGGCTGGGTGGAACATGATCCCGAGGAAATCTGGCAGGCGGTGAAAAATCTCATTCCCGGGGTCATCGGTCAGGCTGGAATCTCGGCCCACGACATCGCCGGCGTCGGCGTGACCAATCAGCGGGAAACGACGGTGCTGTGGGATCGCGGGACCGGTCGGCCCATCCATCGGGCCATCGTCTGGCAAGACCGCCGCACCGCGGACCTGTGCCGGGAGTTAGCGCCGCTGGAAGGGTGGTTTCAGGAACGTACCGGTCTGGTGCTCGACGCGTATTTTTCCGGCACCAAGATTCGCTGGCTTTTGGATCACGTTCCCGGCGCGCGATTGGAGGCCGAGGCGGGGCGGTTGGCCTTCGGCACGGTGGACAGCTTCCTCATCTGGCGTCTTACCGGCGGTCGAGTTCATGCCACGGATTTCAGCAACGCCTCACGGACGCTCCTGTTCAACTTGCACGATGTCGCCTGGGATGCGGAACTGTGCCAGCGTCTCGAAGTGCCGATGCGGATTCTGCCCGAGGTCCGGCCCAGTTCGGGAATCTTCGGCTGCACGGCAGAGTTCGATTTTCTACCGGACGGGATCCCCATCGCCGGGGTCGCAGGAGACCAGCAGGCGGCGTTGTTTGGCCAGCGATGCTTTGAGGCAGGCGAGGCGAAATGCACCTATGGCACCGGGGCTTTCTTTCTTCAGCACACCGGCCATGAGCCGCGGCTGTCCCGACACCGGCTCATCACGACCTTGGCTGCCACGACATCGGCCCGACCGGAATACGCCCTCGAAGGCAGTGTCTTCATCGCCGGTGCGGCCGTGCAATGGCTTCGGGACGGCCTGCGGATGTTCCAATCCTCGGCGGAAGTCGAGGCCTTGGCCCAACAAGCCGCCGACGCCGAGGGGGTGTTCTTCGTCCCGGCCCTGGTCGGCCTGGGTGCGCCGCACTGGGTACCGGGAGCGCGCGGCGTCCTCTGGGGCCTGACCCGCTCCACGAGGCAAGCGGACATTGCTCGGGCCGCTCTGGAAGGCGTCGCCTGGCAGGTTGTGGATCTCGTCGAAGCAGCGGAGAAGGACAGCGGAGCAGAACTGAAGGAAATGCGGGTGGACGGCGGCATGGCCCGCAACGATTTCTTCGTCCAGATGCAAGCCGATCTCCTGGGCCGACCCCTGGTTCGAGCCGATCAGGTCGAAGCCACCTCGCTGGGAGCCGCCTTCCTGGCTGGGCTGGCTGTCGGCATCTGGCCAAACCGTGCCAACCTGCGTGAATTGCCTCAACGGATTCAGACCTTCGTCCCCCGGCTCGATGCCGAACAACGTCGGCGGCGTCATCTCGCTTGGCAGAGAGCCGTGGCCGCCACGATCCGCTTTTACCGGTACGACACACACCCCTGACCGACACCAGAAAACTGCGAAAACTGGCAAAGCGTGGCGGCTGGACCGGAAGTTCCCGAAGCAGCGGTCGTGCCGGATTTGCCGAAGTCAAGCCAGCTTTTCAGCCGAATATAGCCGTGCGGACAGAATCCGCGGGACAAGCAGGGTTCCACGCCGGGAGACGTGGACGGCCAAGGTTCGGCAAGGGTCTAGGAGAGGGGATCCATGAGGCGAGCGTTCCTCGGTTCCATCGCCGTGTGTCTGGCCGGTGCCGGGATGAGTCTGGCCCAGCCTTGGGGTCCGCCTGCTCCTCCGCCGCCGGGAATGGCTTCCGTGAACGCGGCCCAGGCTGCCGCCGAGCCGGGAGCAGGATCGCCAGCGGCTGCGACGCCGCCGGCGACGACGGCTCCCTCCGGCTGCTCCACATGCGGTCAGCCCGGCATGATCTGCTGGCCAGAATGGTATCCGCCTCAGATCCCCTGCCGCGACGAAGGCTTGACCCTCTACGCCTGGGCCAGCATCGAGCAACTGGTCTGGTGGATCAAGGACTCGCCCTTGTCTGTGCCGCTGATCACCACGAGCGCCGCGGACCAGGGGCCTCCTCGCCTCGACAATCCCAACACCATCGTTCTCTATGGTGCACAGGATATCGACTATGACACGGCCTATGGTCTGAAACTGGCCTGCGGCGTCTTCGACCCGAAGCTGAACCTGGGGCTGGAAGGCTCCGTGTTCCGCCTCGAAGATGAAGTCGCCCGGTTTTCGCATCACGTTGATCGAAACAGCTCCCAGTATCTGGGCATCCCGTTTCTTCAGGTTCCGGAAAACCTACCGGCCGTCCTGCTGATCGCTAACCCAGAACAGGGACTTTCGTACGGCGGCGTCAACGTGACTACCTCGGCCCGCTTCTGGGGCGCGGAGGGCAACGTCGCCACGACCATCTACGCCAACGATGGCTGGGTCATCGATCTGCTGGGTGGTTTCCGCTACTTCGACCTCAAAGAGAGCCTGCGATTAAGCACGGCCAGTTTCCCCGGCGACCTCGGAGCCGTGTTTTTTGAAGGCGATCCGTACTTCCGAGGCGGGGTGCTGACCCGGGACGACTTCGACACCCAGAACCGCTTTTACGGCGGACAAATCGGCTTCCGTACAGAAACTTACCTCGGCCGGTTCTACGGCAGCTTCAAGGCCATGTGTGCCGTCGGTGCGAATCATCAGTACGTCTCGATTCGTGGCAGCTCGACGCGGGTAAGCAACACCGGCAGGGTGCTCGACTACAACGCCACGACCGGCATCCTGGCCGGACCGTCGAACAGCATCCGCATCAGCCAGGACACCGCCACCGTGATTCCGATCTTCGAGGCGACCGTCGGTTGCGACATTACCTCATGGCTGCGAGCGTATGCCGGCTACACGTTCATGTACTGGGGCAACGTAACCCGTCCCGGCGATCAGATTCAGTTGATCCTGGACGGGCGGACCTTGCCGACCAGCGCGAGTTACGTCGCCGGGGTGCGATCCGACTCGCCCCGCAATCCGTTCGACCGCAGCGACTTCTGGGCTCAGGGCCTCAGCTTCGGACTGGCTATCCGGTTTTAACCTCTCTGGTTATTCGCAGAACCACACGGCCGACGCGGCTTCTGCCCTCGTCGGCCGATTTCTTTTTTCCGAAAAGCTGCGTAGCTCATTCCGGACCGCGCTTCTCAACAACTGGTCTGACGACAATCCAGGTCCTAGACCAAGTTCAAATCTGCCTGGGAAAGCAGCGGCGGGAGGTCGGGCCATGAAACGGAGCCTGGCAGTGGTGCTGGCGGGCTTGGGTAGCCTGGTTGCCTGGGGAGGGGGAATGCCATCGAACAAGCCGAACTATCCTCCTTCGCCATCTCGGCCTGTGGTCGAAGAACTCCACGGCGAACGCATCGAAGACCCGTATCGCTGGCTGGAAGACGGCGAATCCGAGGAGGTCAAAGAGTGGACCGCTCGACAGAACGCGTTCACCGAGGCGTTCCTGAGTAAGCTCCCCGGGCGGGAAAAGATTCGAGAGCGGCTCGACCAACTCCTTCGGATTGGCCGCATCAGCGTCGCCGTTCCCGCCGGGGGCCGGTACTTCTACACGAAGCGTACCGGAACGCAGAACCAGCCCATTCTCTATGTCCGCGAGGGACTCGACGGCCCCGACCGCATCCTGCTCGACCCGAATCAACTCTCCGAGGACGGCACAATCGCTTTGGACTGGTGGTACGTCAGCGACGACGGTAAGAAACTGGCCTACGGCTTGTCGCAAAGCGGCAGCGAAGAGTCGGTTTTGCACGTTCGCGACGTGGACACCGGCCGTGATCTGCCCGACCGCATCGAAGGCACCCGGGCCTGCTCCGTGGCCTGGACCCCCGATGCCACCGGCTTCTACTACACCCGCTACCCCCGGCTCAATGAACCGATCCGCGAAAAGGGCCAGACCCGCCCAGCTTCCAAGGAGGACACGCACTATTATCGTCACGTATTCTTCCACAAACTCGGAACCGATCCAACAGCGGATCCCAAAGTCTTTGGCGAAGGCCGAGACAAGGAAGACTGGCCGAACGTGGACTTGTCTCCCGATGGCAAATGGCTCGTCGTCACCGTCGAACAGGGATGGTCAAAGAGCGAAGTCTATCTTCGTCCGACGGAACCGGCCGATGCCGCCTTCGTTCCCGTCGTGGAAGGCGTCGAGGCCCTGTTTTCGCCCCTCATCCGCAACAATGTCCTGTTCATCCGCACGAATCACGAAGCCCCTCGGTATCGCCTCTTCCGTGTCGATCCGCGACGGCCGGGCCGGGAAAACTGGGTAGAAATCATTCCTCAAGGCCCTGACGTGCTTGATGGCGTCGCCGTGGTTCGGGATCGGCTCGTCGGTCTGTACATGGTCAATGCCTCCTCCCGCCTGCGGCTATTCGACCTTCAGGGCAAGATGCTCCAGGAGATTCCGCTGCCGACGTTGGGCACGGTCAGCGGTCTGGGTGCCCAGTGGAACGGCAACGAGTTTTTCTACGATTTCAACTCGTTCACCGTGCCGCCGAGCGTGTACCGCTACGATCTCGACACCAACTCAGCCAAGCTCTGGCAGCAGGTGCAAAGCGACATCGACACGAGCTTGTACGAAGTCAAACAGGTTCGCTACCGCTCCAAGGACGGGACGCCGATCACGATGTTCCTGGCCCATAAGAAGGGGCTGCGGCTGAGTGGTAACAATCCGACTCTGTTGACCGGATACGGCGGTTTCAACATCAGCGAGACGCCGTTTTTCGGGGCCAGTCTGTTTTTGTTCCTGGAGCGCGGCGGAGTGCTGGCGTTACCCAACCTTCGCGGCGGTGGGGAATATGGCGAGGAATGGCACCAGGCGGGGATGCTCGACCGCAAGCAGAACGTCTTCGACGACTTCCAGGCGGCGGCCCGCTGGCTGATCGCCGAGAAGTACACGCGGCCGGAACGGCTGGCGATCATGGGCGGTTCCAACGGCGGCTTGCTCATGGGAGCGATGCTGACGCAGTGTCCTGAACTTTTCCGCGCCGTCGTCTGCCAGGTGCCCCTGCTCGACATGCTTCGCTATCACCGCTTCCGCATCGCTCGGCTGTGGATTCCCGAGTACGGCGACCCGGATGATCCCAAAGCCTTCCGGTGGCTGCGGGCCTATTCCCCGTACCACAACGTCAAGCCGGGCGTCCCTTATCCTGCGACACTGTTCACGGCAGCCGAGTCGGATACCCGTGTCGATCCGCTCCATGCTCGCAAGATGACCGCACTGCTTCAGGCGGCTACATCATCTGACCAACCGATCCTGCTCCGGTTGGAGACCAAGGCAGGACATGGTGCCGGGAAGCCCCGGTCAAAAGTCCTTGATGAACTGACCGACACCTGGACCTTCCTCTTCTGGGCCCTGCAAGTTCCCGCAGATTGATCAAAAAGCACGACGCTTTCAGGGCTTTTCTCCCTGGCTCAGCGTGGAAGCGTCCGGAGAAAGGGAACTTCCGGGCCACGACAGGATGGGCAGCAGCGTCCGTCGTCTTTGTGGAAAGACGCCTTCCTCGGCGTGCTGCACGGTTTCCACGGACCAAAAGGTTTTGGGACCGAAGTCCTCGATGAGTTTTTCCACCCGGGATAGTTCCTTGCGGGGAATGACGGTGAAGACGATATGCACCTTGCCGGTAGCTCCCTCGCCGGCGACGGTTGTTACACCGTAGCCGTGGTGCTTCAGGCTCTCGATCAATTGCCGGGCGTCCTGATTCGTGATGATGCGAACGACCAGCTTGCCCAGGGCCAGCGCGCTTTCGATCTGCATGCCCAGGTAGTTTCCGCACACGAACCCCGCCGCGAAGCCCAGAAAACAGCCGAGGTTGTCCAGGTTCCGCATGATCTGCCCGATGGCGAACAGCCACAGCAGGATTTCCATCGAGCCAAGCACAACCGCAAGCAGTTTCATGCCGCGGGCCACGAAGATGATCCGCAGCGTGCCACAGGTGACGACGCACAGCTCAGCCACGAAAACGAGAAGTGGAAGCCCAACACCGTTTTGAAAGAGTGCATCCATGCGAGATCGTTCCTTCGGTCATCTCTCTTCGTGCCAAAGGTGGCTGGAAGAGCTTACCGAAAACGCAACATTTCGGGGAGGGCACTTGCCGGGAGACGGCGGAAGAAATCGGCGCAGGCCTTCACGAACAGCAGGCCGACCCGGCATGCTGATGCCACCAGTTCTTGGCCTCCTGAGCGGTCCAGACCGGCAGAGGCAGGCTGCCCA
>JANWWR010000100.1 GCA_025055835.1 Gemmatales bacterium
GGACGATGGCGATGGCCGACGTGCTTTATGGCGTGACCATGCAGGAAGCTGGCGTGTCGAAGCGCGTTTCGGTGCGGCTCGATGAGTGGCCCGAAAACGGCGCCGCGTGACGAACTCAAAAACCTGAGCGGGGTCATAAAATCCGAGCGGGGGGCGTTAGCCCCCCGTGTTGGCATCGCACATTGCACGGGCAGCTCACGCTGCCCGCTCGGAGCACGGGCACCTCACGCTGCCCGCTCGGAATGCTGCCCGCTCGGGGTTGCACTTCACTGACCCAGATCGCTAGGGATCAATGCCGCGATCACCCGGAGGGCCGTTCCGCTGACTTCCAACCGCAGCCGGGCTGCGTCGCCGCCGCTGAGCGTCAACTTGATCACGTCCTGGCCAGGCTTATCGTCACCGAGCAGTTTCTTGAGCTGTTCCTGTTGCTCAGCCTCCCGCGAGGCGAACATCCGCAACACCTTGCCGATGGAAACTTCGAAGTGCACCGGAGCGGTTACCCCGCCGGGACCAAAGTCCTTGATCCGCTTCGCCAATTCGCTGCCCTTGGTGGCAGTCGCCTGAATCTCGAGGCTCAGCCGTTCGTTTTCACGGTCCACGTTGATACTCGTGGAAAGGTCCTGACCATCCTCGATGAACATGGCCACAACGTCGGTTAATGCCTTCGCGACGGCCACGCGGAGACGATGCTGATCCTCGGTTTCGTCCTCCCGCTTTTCCAGGTCGGCCTTCAGTTGCTCTTCTATGGACTCCAGTGCTTGCCGCTTCTGTTCTGCCGGGATCTTGTCCACGCGGGCCGTCAAAGCGATCAGGTTCTTCTTGTTGGCGGCCGGGAGAAACTTACCCGGCTCGGGCAGTTTGTCCTCCAGGAGGCGCATGCTCATGGCACCGAAGGCATACCCGTGAGCGAACTTCAAGTAAATGGAAACGCCCAGGGGCGTATCCATCGCATAGATGTCTTTTTCTGGCTTGCCCGGCTCGACCCCGGCTTGGCGAAGCAGGTCCAGAAACTCCTCCGGCTTCGTCACGGGAAGGAACAGCACGACGGGGGGTTCCTGGCCTTCGGTGGTGTACTCACGGATGTAGAGACCGAACGGCTTTTTGACGTCGATGCCCGGCGGTTGATTGCCTCCGCCCGCCAGGGCCAGCAGGCCCTCTAGTTGCTGAGCGCGGTCTTCCATGCCCGCCGTCTTGAGCACGAACTTGACGTCGTTGAGCAAATCCTCGAACGACCGCACCGAAAGGACGACGTCCTGGGCCTGGGTCGGCGTCAGGGCCGCCAATACCACGATGAAGGCTACGATGCCTGCCTTGCTTGCTCGCAACATGCTGGACTCCTTTGGAAGAGGGTTAAAAGCGGACGGTCGCTCGGAAGGTATTACCCGCGAACCCGTCGTCGGGTGTCCGCGGACTTGAAACGGCTCCGCCCAAAGCGTCGGCATTATAGGAGAGGACTTCGGTTCCATGCTAGCCGGACTGCTGCGATGACGAGATCTTGGGCAGCAGCGACCGAAGGCTTGGCAAGATAGTCAGGATCACCGAGTCTGGCCCGGTTGACCTCATCCGCTGCAAGTCAAGCTGTGGCCGAATCTTGCAATTGTTTGGCAGAGGTCATGGATTCTTTGGCACACTGGTTGCTATGTATATGGATCAACTTGGCACGAGGCGGCCAAAGAGGAAATCGCTGGCGGAGAAATTGGCAGACTCCGCCTTGATCTCAGGCACAACCGCCGAACTCGCCCGGTGCCAAGGGTTTGACCTCTTGTTAGCAAGCAGGCTTGCCAACCTCACCTCCTGGCCCGTGGCCTCGTTGGTCACGGGCCGCCTTTTTCCCAGCTACTCCGGCGGATTCTAGTTGCGTGGACAAGGATCGTCCCTACAATCGGGCCGATTCGCTCCGGTTTGCTCCGCCGCGAGGACCGCGTATGCTATTGGCCTACCATCAGAACCTCGACCCGCTCGGCAATGCCATCCTTTCCACGCTGTTTGCCGCCTCCCCGGTCGTCGTCCTGTTCGTGCTCCTGGTACCGATGCGCTGGCTGGCTCCCAAGGCCGGTCTGGGCGGAGCGATCACCGCCTTGGCCGTGGCGATTCTGGTGTACGGCATGCCGCCGGTGTCCGCGTTCATGTCCTTCGTGCATGGCGTGCTGTTCGGCCTGTTGCCGGTGGGCTGGACCATCTTCAATGCCATGCTGCTCTACAACATCACGGTCGAAACCGGGCAATTCGCCGTCGTCCGCCGCAGCGTCGCCGGCTTGTCCGGCGATGCCCGGATCCAGGCAATCCTCATCGGTTTTGCCTTCGGGGCGTTTCTGGAAGGGGCTGCGGGAGGAGGCACGCCGGTGGCCATCTGCGGGGCGATCATGGTCGGGCTGGGCTTCGATCCCTTCCTCGCCGCCGTGCTCTGCCTCATCGCCAACACTTCGCCGGTAGCCTATGGCGGTCTCGGTACGCCGCTGATCGTCCTGACCGGCGTCACTGACCTGCCCACGGAAACGCTCAGCGTCATGGCCGGGCACCAGTTGCCGATCATGTCCTGCATCGTGCCTTTGTGGATGACCCGCGTCATGTGCAACTGGAAGCAAACCTTCGAGGTCTGGCCGGCCTGGGTGGTCAGCGGCGGATCGTTCGCCCTGTTTCAATACACTTTTGCCACCATTCACACCTGGATTCCCGGCGTGGTGCTTTACCCGATGACCGACATCGGTGGCGGCATCTTTTCCCTGGTGGTGACTGCCATTTTTCTCCGCTTCTGGCGGCCGAAACACGAATGGCATTACAACAATCAACCGGCCCACGTCGCCGCAGATGGTTCCAAGGAACAACCGCTGACCGCGGGACGGATCGCCCTGGCCTGGGCACCGTATGCCATCATGTCGGTCCTGCTACTGCTCACCGGCCTGGTGCGCCAGCAGGAGGGCAGAGGGCCGGTATATTTCGGTCCGATCCGCACCAACTACATGATTCCGATTCCCTGGCTGGATCGGGAGGTGCATCGGGACGCACGCCTGCACACGATTCGAACCGAGCAGGCCTTGGCCGTCGCCCTGGCCTCCACCAATCCGCTTGACGCCGCAGTCAATGTGCAACTGGCCCAGCGCTTCGCCCCCAAGCCGGAACGGGCGGAGTGGAACTTCGCCTGGTTGACCGCTCCGGGTACCGCTGTTTTCGGAGCAGCGCTGATTTCGATGCTGATGCTGCGGATGAACGCCGGGCAGATTTGGCGGGTATTCAAGCGGACCTGTTGGCAGATGCAGATACCGATACCGACCATCGCCCTGATGCTTGGCCTGAGCTATGTCACTCGCTACGCCGGGATGGATGCCACGCTAGGCGTCGCCTTTGCCGCCACGGGGATGCTTTATCCGTTCTTCGCCGCGATCCTCGGCTGGCTGGGCGTGTTCCTTACTGGGACCGATGCCGGAAGCAACGCCCTGTTCGGCAGTCTCCAGAAGATCACGGCCACGGAGGTTTACCGATCCGGGGCATTCAGTCATTTGTCGCTGGATCAGGCGCAGGTGCTCATCTGCACGGCCAACAGCACCGGCGGGGTCATGGGCAAGATGATCGACGCTCAGAGCATCTGCGTAGCCACGGCAGCGACGCATCAGATCGGCCGGGAGGCGGACATCTTCAAGGCCGTCGTCTGGCACAGCATCATTCTGGCGGCCATGATCGGCCTGTTGACGCTGCTGCAAGCCTACGTCTGGCCGTTCACCTTGCTGGTGCCCGGCGTTTCCTAAGCCCGGTCGGCCTGATCAACGAGGTGAAAGAAGAGGTCCTCGACGGTGCTTTTGCCGAAAGCGTCGAACAACTCCGGCAGGCTGCCCTGGGCCAGGGTCCGGCCCTGGTAGATGATGGCGACGCGGTCACAAAGCCGTTCCACCTCGTGCATGATGTGCGTCGAAAAGACAATGCATTTGCCCCGGTCCCGCAGCTCCCGGATGCTGTCGAGGACCTGGCGGGCCACCAGCACGTCCAGCCCGACGGTCGGCTCGTCGAAGACCAGCACGGGAGGATCGTGGATGATGGTCCGGGCGATGGACGTCTTCTGCTTCATGCCGCTGCTCATTTTGGCCCCGAGGACATCGCGGAATGAGTTCATTTGCAGGCGGGTGAAGATGTCCTCCAGGGCCGGTCGCAGGACTTCGTCCGACATGCCGTACAGCCGTCCGAAATACTCGACGAACTCCCAGGCGGTCATGCGGTCATAGACGCCGGTATTGGCGGACAGAAAGCCGATGCGTCGGCGGACCTCACCGGGCTGAGTGACCACGTCGAAACCGGCGATCCGGGCCGTGCCGCGGGTCGGCTTCAGCACCGTACACAGCAGCCGCATGGCGGTCGTCTTGCCCGCTCCATTGGGGCCTAGCAGGCCAAAGATTTCGCCGGGCCGCACCGTGAACGACAGATCCTGCACCGCCACCACCTCGCCGCGGCGAAAATCGTGAAAGGTCTTGGTCAGGCCGTCGGCTTCGATCATCGGAGGCGGACTCGGGAGGCCGGCGGAGGCATCGCTCAGACCAGCGGCAGCGACACTAGGCCCTTGCCGTTGGTCATCGCTCCATGTCCATTCAGAGCGGACAGGGCTTCCGTCGGTTCGGGGTCGATGTATTCGTAAAACACGTTCCGTTGTCGCGGGATGTAGCCAGCTTCGCGGATGGCGTTCTTGATCTGCTCCAAGGTCAGATGATGCACGGTGCCAGCGGCGGAGACGACATTTTCTTCGATCATCAGGCTGCCCATATCGTTGGCCCCGAAGAACAGGGCCAACTGCCCGATTTTCAGACCCTGCGTGACCCAACTGGATTGGATGTTGGGAATGTTTTGCAGATAGAGCCGGGCGACTGCCTGCGTTTTCAGATACTCATACGCTCCAGCGGGGGGGA
Organism: Gemmatales bacterium; assembly: GCA_025055835.1. Classification (GTDB taxonomy): domain Bacteria; phylum Planctomycetota; class Planctomycetia; order Gemmatales; family HRBIN36; genus JANWWR01. The sequence goes on from JANWWR010000100.1 coordinate 4,890, forward strand.
TGTGACTCAGGGCCGTGTTTTCCGGCTGGAAGGTCCAGCAGATGAAGGCAGTAAATCCGCCGGTTTCGTCCTGGAGTTGCCGCAGACGCTCCAGATGCTCAATCCGCTCGGCCAGCGTCTCGACGTGGCCGAACATCATCGTGCAGGTGGACTTGCCTCCCAGTTCATGCCAGGTGCGATGGACTTCCAGCCATTCCTCGGTGAGGACCTTATTGACGGTGATCGCTCTACGGACGCGATCCACGAGGATTTCCGCGCCGCCGCCGGGCAGGCTGCCCATGCCCGCCTCCTTGAGCCGACGCAGGACTTCCTTGAGCGGCAGTTTGTTGAGCTTGTGGAAGTGCCAGATTTCCGAGGCGCTGAAAGCGTGCAGGTTGACCCTGGGATAGCGGGCCTTCAGGTCGCGGAGGAGGTCTTCGTACCACTCCAGCTTCAACGTCGGATGGTTGCCGCCCTGAAGGAGAATCTGATCGCCGCCGAGGGCGATAGTTTCCTCGATCTTCTGATACAGCACCTCGCGGGGCAGGACGTAGGCATCCGCGTCGGTGCTTTTGCGGTAGAAAGCGCAGAAGTCGCAGACGGCAGCGCAGACGTTGGTGTAGTTGATGTTGCGATCGATGTTGTAAGTGCGGTACGGCTCGGGATGAAGACGGCGAGTGACGGCGTCGGCGGCCCGGCCGAGGGCGTGCAGATCGTGGCTTTGCAACAGCGTCAGGCCTTCCTCCGGCGTCAGACGTCCGCCGTCAACGGCCTTGTGCAAGAGCGGGAGCACGGTAGCACTCAATGGCGACCCCCCGGGGAGCCAGCCCCAATTCGCAGGCCAGTTCATAAAACCGTTCCAGGCCCGCCAGTTCTCGCGGACCCAGATCGAAATGGATGATGTTGGTCAGATAGCGGCGGCAGAAACCGGCGTCCAGTTGCAGCCGGGGTGCTTCCTGATGGGCGATCTGGGCGACGCGTTCCCGGCCCCGGCGTTTGGCTTCGATGAGGGCGTCGGCCACCGGACCGAGATCGACGCCCGGCCGCACCGCCCACACGGCATAGACGAACGGCAGGCCGGTCCAATCCTGCCACTCTTGCCCGAGATCGTAGCTGTACGGAAAGCCGGGCAGCGAGGCCCGCATGGCGCGGTCACCAATGAGCAGCACGGCGTCGGTCGCCACGGTGTCCGGGTCCTGGTCCATCCGCAACGGTTCGAGCCGGGGAATGACTTCGTGCCGATAACGCAAAAGCACCTGGACCAGGGCGGCACTGGTCCGCGAACCTTCGTCCAGAGAGAGCGAATGAATGTCGGTCACGGGAACCCGGCTGAACAGGGTCACGCTCAGCACCGGACCGCGCGAAGCGATGGCGACGTTGGGCACCACGGTGTAGGTCCCGGCGCGGAAATATTCGATGACCGGGATCAGGGCGACGTCGAGATGTCCCGAGGCGAGATGGTCAGCAAGTCGGCTGGGCAGGTCGAGGATCAGTTCCGCCTCGGGAGCCAGTTTTTCCAGGTCGCAGATGAGCGGCTTGGTGTTCAGATACTCGACGGCCCCGATGCGAATGCGACGCTTCATGACGAGCTTCCTCGTCGCAGTCCGACTACGGACTACGAGACAAAAACCGCTGTCACAAGCATTATAGGAAGCCGCATGAGTTTTCAAACTTTTCTGAAATTTGCCGACGAGGCCGTAAACGGCCCTGGTGACCGTGGTTAAAGCAGGATTTACTTCGGTGGAGCGGCCCGTTTGCGGGTCAGGTTCTCCCAGGCACTGCGAAGTTGGGGCGGCGGGAGCAGACCGGGATCGACGTTCAGATCGCGCTGCGACCGCACCTCGGTGGCGCTGCGGCCAACGCCGGTCGTCTTGCCGTGGCCGGTTGCCCGGACCTGATCGAGCAGGCCCTGGTCCTTGAGACGCTGATACTGGTCGAGGAAGCGGCGAGCGTCCTCTTCCGACCACTTCATGCGCTTGAGAACTTCCTTGTCGATTTCGCCGCGCTCCAGCTTCTCCTTGAACGATTCCAGCATCAGGTCCGTAGCCTTGGCCTGGTGTTGTGGGTTGGTCGGGTCCGGTTTCCAGTCGGGATCCTTGGGGTTCGCCGGTCGGCGGTCGGGGTTGTTGGCGTCGGGCTGACCGGCTCGACGCAGGGCCTCGGCCAGTTCGTCGGCCTTGCGGGCGGTCTCTTCGGCCTCGCGTCGCTGTTCCGGCGTCATTTCGCGCTGCTGTTGCTGTTCGTTCTGCTGGCCGTCCTTGGGTTGTTGTTGCTGCTGGTCGTTGGGTTTTTGCCCGTCTCTAGGCTCTTGTCGCTGCTGTTGATCCTTGGGTTGCTGGCCCTCCTTGGGCATGGGGTCTTTCTGCTCGCCCTGCATGGGCTGTTGCTGGGCGTCCTTCGGCTGTTGACCCTCCTTGGGTTGCTGCTGTTGATCCTTGGGCTGTTGGCCCTCCTTGGGCATGGGGTCTTTCTGCTCGCCCTGCATGGGCTGCTGCTGGGCATCTTTCGGCTGCTGGCCGTCCTTGGGTTGCTGTTGCTGTTGTTGCTGCTGGTCCTTAGGCTGTTGGCCCTCCTTGGGCTTGGGGTCTTTCTGCTCGCCCTGCATCGGCTGTTGCTGGGAATCTTTCGGCTGCTGGCCGTCCTTGGGTTGCTGTTGCTGTTGTTGCTGTTGATCCTTGGGTTGCTGGCCCTCCTTGGGCATGGGATCTTTCTGCTCGCCCTGCATGGGCTGCTGCTGGGCATCTTTCGGCTGCTGGCCGTCCTTGGGTTGCTGTTGCTGTTGTTGATCCTTAGGCTGTTGGCCCTCCTTGGGCATGGGGTCCTTCTGCTCGCCCTGCATCGGCTGTTGCTGGGCGTCTTTCGGCTGCTGGCCGTCCTTGGGTTGCTGTTGCTGTTGTTGCTGCTGGTCCTTGGGCTGTTGGCCCTCCTTGGGTTCCTGCTGTTGCTGGTCCTGGGGCTGCTGGTCTGCCTGATTTTGCCGGTCGCGGCGTTCCTGCTGCTCCTTACGCTGCTGGTCGAACTGCTGCTGTTGCTGCTGGGCTTGCTCCTGCTTCTCCTGCTGCTCCTCCTTGTTGAGCGGCTCAGTCAGTTCGATCAGGATCGGCTTGCTTTTGCCGACGTTTGGTTGCGGCTCGCGGTAATCCACCGGCTCGACCCACAGTTCGAGGCGGTCGCCGACCTTGAGCGGGAACGGCTCGACCTGGCGGGCCTGCGGGTTGTCGGTGAGCTTGCCGAGGTCAAGGATCAGTTGAAACTCCTCGGGCGGTTGGGCGAAGGGCCGGGGCTGCTGAAGGCCCTTGCCTTCCGAGCCTTGGTCCACGGGCTTGCCGCCGAAGGCGTTCAGTTCCTTGATCGGCCGGTCAGGGCTGGGCACCGTTCGCAGACGCATCCGCACTTCGCGGACAGCGTGATCGTCGCCGGTCATGCCGCGGATCGGGGCGACGTCGTTGAGCGGCAACTGGATCACCTCCGTGTTCGAGTCAATGATCTGGGAGCCAACCTGCTTGATGACCGCCCACGGCACGGCGTCTTCGAGGACTTCCAACGGGTAGTCCATAGACCAGCCGGACTTGCCCTCGACGCTGACCAGTTGCAGACGGAAGGTGCAGGAGGCCCCCGGGTCTTGTGGCTTCAGCTGTCGGGTCAGGACCCACGGTGCGGTCAGGCGAAGTCGCCGGGGCCGCCGCGGATCGTCCGACGGCGTGGACGTGTCGGGGTCGAGATCCAGCGTCTGCACGGTGGCATCCTTGATGCGCACTTCCAGGAAGCCATGCTTGACCGGCTGATCGGCTGTGACCGTCAGGCGAACGGAGCTGCCCTCCGGAGCGCGGATGCGGCCGTAATTCTGCTGTGTCGGCGGACGGCGGAGATAAGCGGGGTATTCCAAGGTGATGTCGAGATCCTGAACTTCGGGCCGGCTTTTCTCGACGACCAGTTGGTACAACCGGGTCATGCCATCGCCGCCGCGGATGCGGAAGGTCAGCCCATCGTTGGGGATGTCGAACTCCTGCAAGATGATTGTCCAATACTCACGGCCCTGGTCCTTGTCCGGTGGAGCGAGGGACCGCTTGACCGGCGTAGGAATGAGCGATGAGGTGTATTCAATCCAAACGGAATCGGGAACGCGTCCCTCGACAGCCACGGCGATCGTGACTGGCCGACGATGCTCGACCTTGATCGGCAACACCGGGGCGGTTTCCGGAGATTCGACGATTTCATCTTCGATGGGCAGCTTCAGCTGAAGGCGGGTAAAAGTCGGCACCGCCTTGGGGGTGAAGGGCAAAAAGGCCCGCTGAAGGAGACTTCCGTACTGGTCTGGCCAGACGAACCGGAGAGCAAACAATCCAGTGAGCAGAAGAAGGACGGCGATGGACAGCCGGATCGGCCAGCGACTCGGCACCGCTTGCTCGACCTGGACGCCCTGAAGTTCCTTGATCGCCTGTTTGTGAACGGCTTCCTGAATCACGGGCGGAAGCGGCTTCTCGTGAAGATCGAGCCAAGTCACCAGGCCGTTGCGGGTATCGGGCAGCGATTTCTCCAGGACTCGGGCGGCGTAGTATGGATTGACGGGTCGGGTCAGCGGCGGTAGCAACAACCAGACGACCAGAGCCGCCAGACCAAGCAGAAAAACGATGAGGAAACCCTGTCGGACGCCTTCTCCCAACAAGAAGAAGTGGTCCAGCACGATCATGGCCAATCCGTAGGCCAGCATCGCGGCCAGGGCCGTCAGCACGACCGAGGCCACATCCAGTAAACGAATCCGGCCCCGCACGCGGGTCAGTTCCTGCTCGATGACTGCTTGCTTTTGCGGAGCGACTGACCGCGGACTTCCAGTTTTCGTACTCATGTTTGCCGTCCTGTTGTTCCGGGGCGCGTGCCGGCGCTTGGATGGGCTTGTCCAAAGGTCGGACCCTGGAAGCATTATAACCCCGGCTGAGAGCCACTGCGAGAGACATGCACGCTTTCCTGCTCATGCTCTCTCAGGCTTTTTTCACGAGCGGACGACGTGTCCGGACCCCTGGGCCAAAGGGTGGGGAAAAGGCCGGTCCAGGCTGTCGTGGTGAAACCCCGGTCGGCACAGGCGGTACAAAACGTAGGGAAGACCAGGCCGGTAACGACATCGGGACCGGCAGGGATTGCGCCGGTTGAGCCGAGAGTGCTTGGGCGTTACCATTACCTCAGGGAGGGGTTGAACCCAACAGGACGTCCGCTCGGCAAACTGACATCCGCATTGACCCGCTAGGTTTCGGACCAAAAGGGAACGACTCATGGATTTGGTACACGCACTCCTTCGCAAAGGCGTGCTTCGGCAAGACGATCTTCCCGCCCTGGCCGAGGCCCGCAAGAACGCCCCCATGCGGCCGGTCCATGAGCTGGTCGTGGAACGCGGTTTGGCCAAGGAAGAGGACGTCCTGCCCGTCCTGGCCGAAGAATTTGGCATGGAGGTGGTGGACCTTACCAATGCCAAGGTCGAGCCGGACGTGCTCAAGATCATGCCCTCCAAGCTCGTCCACCGCCGCAGTCTGATGCCGCTGCGCCGGGAGAACGGGGCCTTGATCGTGGCCACCGGCGATCCGCTCGACGTCTATTCCCTTGACGAACTGAGCACGCTGACCGGTCTGCACGTCATTCCGGTGCTGGCCAGCTCCAAGGAAATCGCCCGTCTCATCAAGACGCATTTCGGCGTCGGCGGCGAGACGGTGACGGCCCTGGTCGCGGAACGGGCCGACGTCGAAGTCCTTCAGGAAATGGAGGACGACGATTCCGAACTGGCCCGCATGGCTCAGGAAGCTTCAGTCGTCAAGCTGGTCAACGAGATCCTCATCGAGGCGATCAACGAGCGGGCCAGCGACGTCCACATCGAGCCGCAGGAGCATGAACTGCGCATCCGCTACCGTATTGACGGCCTGCTCCAGACGCAGAAACTGCCGCCGGAAATTCACCGCTTCCAGGCGGCCATCATCAGCCGGTTGAAGATCATGGCCCGGCTCAACATCGCCGAGAAGCGTCTGCCCCAGGACGGCCGGATCAAGATGCGGGTGCAGAACCGGGAAGTGGACGTCCGCGTTTCCATCATCCCGATGACTCACGGCGAAGGCGTCGTGCTCCGTCTGCTCGACAAAGGCCGCATGGTCTTCAATCTCGCCAACCTCGGCATGATGGAGGACACCTACAACCTCTTCCGCAAGATGATCGACCAGCCGCACGGCATCATTCTCGTGACAGGTCCGACCGGCTCCGGTAAATCCACCACGCTTTATTCCGCCCTCAATGAGATCAAGGACGAAACCCTTAAGATCATCACCATCGAAGACCCCGTCGAGTACCACATGGAAGGGATCAGCCAGATTCAGGTGCATCCCAAGATCGGGCTGACCTTTGCCGCGGGGCTGCGGGCCATCCTCCGTCACGACCCGGACGTCGTGCTCATCGGCGAAATCCGCGACCTGGAGACGGCAGAGAATGCCATCCAGGCGTCGCTGACCGGCCACCTCGTCTTCAGCACGCTGCACACCAACGATGCCCCCAGCTCGTTCACCCGCTTGATCGACATGGGCGTGGAGCCGTTCCTCGTCGGCAGCACGATCGAGGGGGTGATGGCCCAGCGCCTGGTGCGGGCCATCTGTCCTGAATGCAAGGTCGAATACGAACCGGACTACGACGCCCTGCCAACGGACTTTCCCCGTCCCCCGGGCCGATTCAAGCTGCACAAAGGGCTGGGCTGTCGGGCCTGTCGGCAGACCGGCTATCGGGGTCGGTTCGGCATTTTCGAATTGATGAAGACAGGCGACACGATCCGGGAACTCTGCGTCCAGCGGGTCAACGCCAATGTCATCCGTCAGCAGGCGCTCAAGGAGGGGATGATCACGCTGCGGCAGGACGGCTGGCGGAAAGTGCTCAAGGGAATGACTACGATTGAAGAAGTCGCCCGCAACACGCAAGGCGACATCTGCTGAGGAAGACCATGCCGGAGTTTGCCTACACCGCGCGGATTCCTTCGGGGCAGCAGACGACGGGCGTGCTGACCGCCAACAGCGAACGGGAGGTGATGGCCCTGCTCGATCAGCGGGGCATGTTCCCGGTCCGCATCGAGCCGGTCCGCAAATCCGGGGCAGCCTTCTTCTCCCTGGGCCGACGCATCCGCAGCCGCTATCTGGCCACCTTCTACGCTCAACTGGCCGACCTGCTTCATGCCGGCGTGCCGCTTTTGCGGAGTCTGGAGATTCTGGAACGGCAAAGCACGGTCCCGGCTATGGTGGAGATCCTCAAGGACGTCCGCGCCCGGGTCGCCGATGGCACCAGCCTGGCCGACGCCATGGCCCAGCATTCACGAGCGTTTAATGAACTGACCGTCAGTATGGTGAGAGCGGGCCAGGAAGGCGGGTTCCTCGAAGATGTGCTCCGCCGCATCGCCGATTTCACGGAGCATCAAGAGGATCTCAGGGCCAAGGTGGTCGGAGCGTTGGCCTATCCGGTGTTCCTGTCGATCATCGGCACGGCGATCGTCTCCGGCCTGTTGATCTTTCTGGTACCGCAATTCGAGGAGATGTTCGAGCAGCAGCGGTCCACCGGCGACCTGCCGTTCCTGACCAACTGCCTGCTCAGCTTGAGCCGGTTCATGTGGGCCAGGCCGGTGGGTCTGCCCAATATCGTGTGGGTATTCGCAGCCCTGGCGGGACTTTTTGGGGTTTGGTGGTGGTGGACGAGTACGCCGGAAGGGCGGTTGATCGTGGACGGCTGGAAGCTCAAGCTGCCCGGCGCGGGACCGATCTACCGCAACCTGGCCATCGCCCGCTTCTGCCGCATCCTCGGCACGCTGCTGCACAACGGCATCCCGATCCTGACCGCCCTGAAGATCGCCAAGGATTCGACGGGCAACCGCCGCCTGACTCTCGCCATCGACCAGGCGGCGGAAAACGTCACCGGCGGTCAGTCGCTTGGCCCGCCGCTCCAGGCCAGCGGCTATTTTCCGAAGGACATCGTGGAGATGATCGCCGTCGGAGAGGAGAGCAACAGCCTGGAGCGGGTTCTGCTGAACATCGCCGACGGACTGGAGAAACGGACCACGCGGCAACTGGAACTGTTTGTCCGCATGTTGGAACCGATCATGCTGCTGATCATGGCCTCGATCACGCTGGTAGTGGTGCTGGCCTTGATCCAGCCGTTCCTCAACATGGGCCGGATGATCAAATGACCGGTTCGCCGCCTCGGTTGCCGGAAAACTGGACAGGGACAAACCTTAAATCCTCATGAAAGTGCCACTACTTGCGTAGCATGAAGCGGGTTGAGTCTCATGAGGCCCGCACAAAGGAAGGAGAGAACGCCATGCGGATTCGTCGCAGCCATGCTCAACAGTCTCGGCGTCGCCGGGGTTTCACGCTCATGGAATTGCTCGTCGTGGTGGCCATTTTGCTGATCCTGGCTGGCAGCAGCATTTTGGCCTACCGGGCCATCTTCGCCGAGTCGAAGGTCAGCATCGCCAAGACCACGGCAACCAACCTCAAGAACCAGCTGGAGGCCTATGCCATGTCGCCGGTCAGCGGCATGCGTTATCCCGAAGGCGGGTTCGAGGAAATGGTCATGCGTGGCTACCTCAACAAGATTCCGATTGATCCGTGGGGCCAGCCGTACCAGTGGTCTCTGGTTCCCAGTCCGGACGGCCTCTCGATGACCGCCGTGGTCTGGTCCTGCGGACCGAACATGATCAACGAAAACGGAGGCGGGGATGACATCGTCAGCGAGTAGGCCGCGGGTCGGCTTTACTCTGATGGAAGTCATCCTGGTGCTGGCGATCATCGTCCTGGTGGCGGCGGTCGCCATTCCGTCTTTTCAAGCCTGGTCCTACGGGTATCGGCTCCAGCAGGGGGTGGATACCCTGCGGACGCTGTGGATCAAAGCCCGCACCGCGGCGATGGAGGAGGGCCGACCGTACCGCTTCCAATACATCCTGGGCACGGGCAGTTATCGGCTCGCTCCGGACGACGTGGAGAACTGGCCGGAACTGGCCGGCGACGTGACGGGGCCGAACGTCTCCGGCCTGGGCTATCCGATGGGCTTGCAGGTGCAGGGTGAATTGCCGATCGGCGTGACGTTCCTCAGCCCGTTCAACGAGCCGGAGATGGCCCTGCTGTTCCAGCCGGACGGCACGGCCCGCATCTACGGCCCGGATGGAGCGGAACGGCCCGACCTGATCCTCGGACTGGTGGACTCCCAGGGCAATGCCCGTTACTTGCAGGTGCGGGCGTTGACCGGCGGAGTCAGTGTGTTGAACCTGAACTTCGCGGGGTGGTGACCATGCGACGCCGACGCCGATCCGTCCGCCGAGGCATGTCGCTTCTGGAGGTGCTGACGGCCCTGGCGATCTTTTTGCTGTCCGTGGTGGCGATCAGCCAGATGGTGGATTCGGCGGCACAGACGGCGTTGCGGGCCCAGCGGCTGACCCGGGCCGGGTTATACGCCGAGAGCAAGATGGCCGAGATCATCGCCGGCATTCAGCCGATGGAGAACGTCTTCGAGGCACCCCTCGAGGAAGCAGGTCCGGGCTGGTACTACTCGGTGATGGTCGAGCCGGAAACGTGGACGATGGTGACAGTGGATGGTCAATCCGTGGCAGGCTTGAATCTGGTGGCCGTCACGGTGGGCTATCAGGGCGGACGGGCCACGTCGAACGTGGAGCAGACGTTGACCCGCGTGGTGCTGCACCCGGCCTTGCGCGTCCCGGCAACGAGCGGATCGTCCTCAACGACGGTGGCGGGACGCTGAGCGGAGGGCGTTGCGAAACGACCGAGCGGAGGGCGTAGGCCCTCCGTGAACACGGGCAGCTTACGCTGCCCGCTCGGTTGCTAAACACGGGCAGCTACGTTGCCCGCTCGGTTGCAAAACACGGGCAGCTTACGCTGCCCGCTCGGTTGAAGACGCTCGGCGTGAGATAACCCAAGGGAACCCCGAAGGATGGCACGACGAACCGGCTACACCCTGTTGGAAGTGATGCTGGCCATTGCCATTGGCTTGCTGCTCATCGCTGCGTTGTACGTCGCCCTGGACGTGCAAATGCGCTACATGCAGGCCGGTCGCAATGCTGTCGCCGAGGGGCAATTGGCCCGCGGTCTGCTCGGCCGTATCGGGGCGGACATTCGCGGCCATCTCGCCCGGCTGCCCTCGGTGTCGTCCCTGGCCAGCCAGGTTTCCAACGTGCAGGCTAGCGGTACGGACACCTCGGCGGTGACGTCCACCGTCGGCACCAACCTGTTCAACTATGGAGTGCAGGGAGACGAAACCCAACTGATCCTCTTTGTCAGCGGGGTGACACGCTTCGGACGGGCCGAGCTGGACAACCAGTCCGGCCTGAGCGACCTTCGCCGAATTGTGTACACACTGATTCCGGGCACGGGGCTGGTTCGACTCGAATCGCGGGTCTTCTCGACTGATCCGTCGGACATGCCGGACGCCATCCCCGAAGTGCTGGCCCCGGAAGTTCTGGCCTTGCAATTCCGCTACTACGACGGTGCTTCCGCCTCGTGGCTGACGAGTTGGGACGGTTCAAGCAGCGGGCCGCCGCTGGCCGTTGAGATCAACGTCGGCCTGCAACCGCCGGTGGACCCGATCACGCCGCGGGTCGAGGCCACCGTTCCGAGCTATTATCGGCTCGTGGTCACGATTCCGACGGCGGTCGTGGACACGTCCTCAACGACATCGACAACGGGCAGTGGCACGACCACGGGACAATGAGGCAGGCGCAATGCGGATCGGCTGCCGTTTCGACAACCTGATCGCCCCGCGAACCGGCCGACGGCGTGGCGTCGTGCTTTTTGCCGTGCTGGTCGTCATCGCCATTCTCATGCTAGTCGGCTACCAGTTTCACAACCTCATGGTGGCCGAGCATGAGGCCGTCCATGCCTCCAACCGCGTCGCCGTCGGCCGCTATGTTGCCGACTCGGGGCTGCATTACGCCGCCTTCATTCTCAGTTATCCGCAGACCGTCGGCATCAGTGACGGCTCCGACAGCGTGTTGGTTTCGCCCATCGCGGTTTACGACAATCCCTCCGTCTTCCTTCGCCGACCCGTCAATGCCGTGGATCCCCGCTACCAGGGCTACTTCACCATCGTCGCCCCCCGCGACCCGGACGATCCCTATTTCGGGTCGCAGCCGTTGCGCTTCGGCGTCGAGGACGAAAGCGGAAAGATCAATCTGAACTCGCTGATCGTCCTGGACTCGACGGGCAGCCTGGCCCGTGAGGCCTTGCAGAAGCTGCCGAATATGACCGAGGACGCCGCCAATGCTATCCTCAACTGGCTCCGGGCGGAGCAGACAGACGCCTCCGCCAATGCCGACGTCACCTTCTACTCGTCCCTGGGCTACACAATCAAAGGCGGACCATACGAGTCGGCGGAGGAACTGCTTCTGATCCGAGGGCTGACTCCCCGGATGTTTTTCGGCAATGATCTCAACCGCAACGGGCTGCTCGATCCCGAGGAGGATGACGGCAGCGGGTTCGTTGACAGGGGGCTGTCACGCTTTTTCACGATCTACAGCCGCGAACCGAATGTGGACGCCACGGGTCAGCCGCGCATCTACGTCAATGACAGCGATTTGCAGACGCTCTGGCAAAACCTCAACAACATCCTGGGCGAGAGCCTGGCCAATTTCATCGTCGGCTATCGGCTGTATTCCGGGGGCGGTTCCAATTCGGGAGGGCAAGGTGGCGGTGGCGGGGGAGGCCCAGGGGGCGGACGAGGCGGAGGACGCGGGGGTGGAGGCGGAGAGCCCCAGTATGGCACGTTGACCAAGGACGACCTTGATTTGTCCAACTCCCAGAACGCGGCTCAGATTTCGTCCCTGTACGACCTGATCGACGCCGAGTTTTCCATCACCCGCGATGAACGGACGACCCGTTACCGCAGTCCGCTGCAAAGCCGGGATTTGTCCAGCCTGCGCGATCTGTTGCCCGACGTCCTGGACAAGCTGACGACGACCACGGCGACGGAGTTTCCCGGTGGAGTCAACATCAACACGGCCCCGCGGGAAGTGCTTCTGGCCCTGCCTGACCTCAGCGAACAGGACGTGCAGATGATTCTCGACAATCGGCCCAATCAGGACATGGATCCGGCTTTGGCGTACCTCTACCGGACGCCGGCGTGGCTGCTGACGGAGGCGGGGTTCGATCTCGACACGGTCCGTAACTTGGCCCCGTTCATTACCACCCGTTCGTTCGTCTATCGGGTGCAGGTGATCGGGTACTATGAGATGGGAGGGCCAGTGGTTCGCCTGGAAGCCGTCATCGACACCACCGGAGGCCGACCCCGGTTCGTCTATTGGCGGGACCTGACGCCGCTGGGCCGCGGCTTCGATCCGCGAGTGCTTCAGACGCTTGGCTTGGGTCCTTGACCCCTTGGGAGAGAAGAGGCTGACAGCGTGACGCGGTTACTAGGCATAGACTGGGACCAGAAATACCTCCGCCTGGTTGAGGCGAAGGCGTCCAAGAGTGGGGCCATCGTCCAACAGGCGTGGCTTTGGGAAGAGTCCGTCTGTCCCAATCCGGCCCAGGCGGAGGAGGCTGGAAAGCGGCTCAAGGAACGGCTGCGGGAAGCGGGCATCGCTCCGGCCCCCGTCCGCTTCGTGATCGGACGGGACGGGGTGATCTGCCGGGATGTGCTCTATCCCGATGTGCCCGCGAATGAAGTCCCTGCCATCGTCGGGTTCCAGACCACGAAGGAACTGACGATTCCCGCCGACGAGGCGGTCATCGACTTCATTCCAAACGGCTTTCCGGGGCCGCTGAGCGAGAAACGGGCCTTGGCCGTCGTGGTTCACGCCGAACTTTTGGCGGCCATCCGCAAGACCTGTCAGGTTGCCGGGCTGAAGCTGGAAGCAGTCCTGCCTAGCGGCGTTGGCCACGCAGCGTTGTGGAGCCAACATGCGGCGGCGACGGGGGCTTCCGGCACCACGGCCGTCCTGGCCTTGGGGGAGAGCACGGGGGAAGTTGGGTTCGTCCACGACGGCAAGCTGCTTTTCACCCGGTCGCTGATCCGTCCGCAGAAGCAATTGACTTCGCTGATTCCGGAATTGCGTCGCACCTTGGCGGCGTTCGCCACGCTGTATCCGACAGCGGAAGCGAAACGGCTGGCGATCGTCGGCGAGAGCACACCGGAAGAACGCGCAAAGTTGGCCGAGACGCTCGGCGTCGAAGTGGTGCCCGTTGATCCGTTGCCGCCTTCGACAGCATCCCAGATCCCGCCCGAACGCCGCGGCCTGTTGGCCGGTGCAGTTGGAGCCGTGCTGGCCAGCAAACCGCTGTCGGTCAACTTCCTCGATCCCAAGCGGACGTTGCCGCCGCCCAGCCGAAAGCCGCTCTACTACGCCATCGCCGCAGCCGTCGGCGTCGTCTTTCTCGTCGGCCTCATCCTCTATTGGATGGAACTGGCTCGCCGCAACACCCGAATCGAAGAACTTCAGCTGACCAAACAATCCCTGCAAAAGCAGATTGAGGCCTTGTCTGACGCGGACAAGAAACTGGAAGCGATCAACGCCTGGGCCTCCACGGACCTTGTGCTGCTCGACGAGTTGTACGACTTGATCGCCGGGTTTCCGGACCTGCCTAACATCCGCATCACCAAGGTAACATGGACCGCGATCAGTCCCCAACAGCCCACTGCTGCTACGCCAACTCCAGGCACACGAACGCCGGCGCTGCCGGCGGGTGCGGCTGGGCCCCGTGCTCCCGCCAGCACCGCTCCAGCGGGTCCGAAGCCGGTGGCGCGGGTGGTCATCCAGGCGACCGGCGATGCTGCGGCGTTGGAACGCCTGCGGTCGGCCATGAGTTCCATTCCCCACTGGAAACTGGATCTGTGGGAGAAGGACAATCCTTCCCCCGGATCGGTGCAGGCGACGTTGAAGGTCTTCCCGGTGTCGCCCAAGGATTATGACCGCATCCTGGCTCCGCCCCGGCATCGCACTGTGGGCATGCCGCCTCCACGCCGTTCCGCGGAACCTGTCTCCGCCGAGCCTTTCGATCCGGGAGGTGACCTGCCATGACACTTCGCGAACGCCGTCTGCTTCTGGTCGTCTTCGCGGTCGGCGGGTTAATTGCCGTCTTCGTCGGATACTCCATCCTCAGTGGCATCCTCGAATCGTTCGGGCAGAAGGACAGCCAGCTTGCCATTCTCGAAAAAGAAGTCCAGGGACAGCGAAATCGCCTCAAAGAGTTGGCTGCCGCACAAATGAAGTTGGAGCAATGGCGGGCCATCAGTCTGCCAGGTGATACGACGGTGGCCGCCAATCGCTATCGGCCGTTCCTCGACGAACTGCTGAGCCGGCATCAGATTCGCAAACGCATGATGTCTGAAGGAGGCAACCTGACAGCCCGGACCAACCGTCCCGGGGCGACCACGGGGATCAACTATCTGACCTACCAGGTCCAGGCCGACGCCACGCTGCCCCGGCTCATCGGCTTCCTTCAGGACTTTTACAGCGTCAACGTGCCGCATTCGATCCGCGAGTTGTCCATCGCCCCGCAGGGAACCGGTCCGGACGCCCGGCTTGACATCCAGATGCGGATCGAAGTCCTGAGCATGGCCAATTCGCCGAACCGGGATTTCCTCGTGGCTGTACCGGACAGCCAGCTTCTGGCCATCGACGTGTTCACGGGCATGAAGCAGGGTCCGGTCGGTCTGGCCCTCGGTCCGTGGCTGCTGTCGCCGACGGGGCTCCACGGGGCCAGGAAGCTGGCGTCGCATCACAATGACCAGCGAAAATACAGCGACCTGGTGATCAAGAATGTCTTCGTCGGTCTGGCAGCCCCTCCAGAACCGGAAAGCGTCGCCGTTCAGACGCAGCAGCGCGGGGATCGCAGCGTACTGCGTTACGTGCAACTGGCCGGCATTACCTCGGATGTTCTGCGGACGGAAGCCATCCTTCGGAATCGTCTGACGGGCAAGTACATCCGTCTGCGGGCCGAGGGCGGCTTCGACAGCTTCACCATCCATGACGCGGAAGACCGCGAAGTGCTGCGAGGCAAGGTCAAACACATTGACCGCTCGGACGTGGTAATTCAGGTGGACGACAGGTACTATCGAATTCATGCGGGAGAGTTTCTGGAACAAGCCCTGCGGCGGGAACTAAGTCCGGACCAACTGAAGGCTCTCGGACTGATCGCCACTGTTGGACCGGAAACTCCTTGAGAATCTGGATCGGATTTGCCGATCATACCGAAGCTAGGGGGTATCGCGGACATCGTACTTCCGGTCCACGAAACTATGGATCAAGAAACGACGGGACGATTGACGTGGCGGCGGGGTTTGAAGGCCTCGACAGAAGCAGGCGGCGGCCTGTGGGAGTGGGACATGGCCATGCGAACACAACGGTGCTTCCCGATGATCCCCGGCAGACGGACAACGCTTGGTTGCTGGACCCTGGTGCTGGCCTTGACGACTGCGGCCTTCGCGCAGCCCGGGCCCGCTCCGGAAGGTCCGCCGCGGCCCGAGCCGCGCCGCGAATTCCAGCGGAAAGTCACCATTGATTTCCGCGACATGCCCTGGGAAAAGGTGCTGGAGTGGCTCACCGACCAGACCGGCCTGCCGTTCACCGGCGGCTACCGGCCGACGGGGACGTTCAACTTCATCGGCAGTCCCAAGAAGACCGAGTACACCGTCGCCGAGGTCATTGACCTCATCAATAAGGCCCTGCTGGCTCAGAAGTACATCCTCATCCGGCAGCCGACGCAGCTCATCATCGTCCCGGCCGACGATCCCCAGGCCATTGACCCGACCTTGATTCCTCGCATCACCTTGGACGATCTGGACGCCGACAAGCCTGCCGATCAGCAGCGGCTCGGCGGCACCGAACTGGCCCAGGTGATGATCACGCTCAAGTCGCTGAGCAAGGACGAGGCGGAGGCGGACATCCGTTCGCAACTGAGTTCCTTCGGCAAGATCGTGAAGCTGAGCCGGGGCAACCGCATCCTGGTCACCGACATTGTTTCTCACTTGCGGAAAGTCAAGCGACTGCTCGACGAGATTGACGTGGGTGAGGGCAGCGGCGACAAGGAAATCCGCGTCTACCCCCTGGGCAGCGCGGACGGCACCAATGTCAAAACGTTGCTGGAACAGGCCCTCGGCCTGACCGTGACGCCGCGACCCGCCAACGCTCCGACGATCACCCTGGATACCCTACGCAACGCACTGACCGTCCACGGCACGCCGCAACAGCACAACATGATACGGGAAGCGCTCCGGCAACTGGGTGTGGCAGTGAGCGGTTCCGGACCGGTCGGCTCCGGCGAGACGCTGCGGGTGATCTCGCTGGATAAGGCGGACAGCACGGAGATTATCGAAAATCTGCTCCACATCTGGGAAGAACTGCGGAGCAACCCGATTGAGGTGATGACGCAGTCGCAGTTGGAAGCGCGGATGGCGGGCAAACGGATGGTCGCTCCGCAACCCCCGGCTCTGGGACCGATGCCACCGGCGCAGCCGCAACCTGAATCGCAGCCGCCCCAGCACCAGGAGCCGCTGCCCAAGCCACCTCCCGGTGTCGCTCCGCCCCTTCTGACGCCGCCGCAGCCCCCAGCCGAGGTCAAGCCCATCGCTTTCCAGCCGGGCGGTCAACTGGCCGATCCTCAGGAGCGACGCAATGACACTCGGCCGTCACTACCGGGAAGCCGCAAGCCGGTGTATGTCGCTCCGCTGTCCCGCGGCAACGGCATCATGCTTGGCTCCGAAGATACCGAGGCCCTGGATCTCATCGAGGAGCTGGTCCGCTATCTGACGCAGTCCAGCCCGACCCAGGGCAGTTTTGCGGTCATTCCGATCAAGTATGCCAACGCCGCCACGGTGGCTGAGACCCTGGATCAACTGTTCAACGGGCGGCGGGATAGTGGTCAGCGGGGCGGCGGCTTTAACCCGTTAGCGATGTTCATGGGCGGGGGTCGGGGCTTCCCCGGCTTCGGCGGCGATGAATCCGGATTCGGCGGAGGCCGCGGTGGGCCGGGCGGCCAGAGCACGCCCCCCACGCAAATCCGCGTGGTCGCCGACACCCGGACCAATTCGCTTCTGGTCAAGGCCCCGGCCAGTGAACTGGCGACAATTCGCCGCCTCGTGGCCGTTTCGCTGGACGTGCCCGAAACCGATGCGGCTGCCCTGTCGCGGACCTACATCATCCAGTTGCAGCACGCCAACTGCAACGAAGTCGCCGCGGTGTTGCGGTCGCTTTACGCCGAGGCGTTGGGCCGGGGTGGGTCAGGCGGTGGTGGCGGCGGTCCGATGGGCTTCCCGGGCTTCGCCCTGGCCTTCGGCGGCGGAGGTCGCGGCAACGAACAGCAGCGGTCCAGTGGCGGACGCGGGGAGGTGACGCTGGCCTTCGGCGTGTACGAAGCCACCAACAGCATCGTCGTTTCATGCCCCGAGCCGATGTTCCAGCAGATCAAGAACCTGATCGACGAACTGGACCGGGCCTCGGAGACGGCGACCCGGACGGTGAAAGTGGTGCGGATCAACAACGTGGATCCGGAGACGATGGCCCGGGCTATTGCCGCCGTGACCGGCCAGCGGATGCCGACGGATCGGCAACCGGGAGCCGGGGGGCAAGGCGGCGACGTCAATGCCGCTGATCAAGCCCGGCGTGAAGCCTTCCGCAACTTCTTCATGGGAGGTGGCTTTGGCGGCGGGGGCTTCGGGGGAGGTGGTTTTGGCGGCGGCGGGTTCCCCGGAGGCGGCGGGGGACAGGGCGGCGGTTTCCGCCAAGGCGGCTTCGGTCCCGGCGGGGGCGGAGGCGGCTTCGGCGGAGGAGGCGGCCGCGGCAGTTTTGGCGGCGGGGGCTTCGGCGGCGGCCGAGGTGGAGGCGGTCAACGCCCCGACGCCGGGCGGCCCGAGGCGTCGCTCCCCGGAGGGCCCCGTTTTTTTGAGCAAGGGGTCATGGAGGACCCGAACCCTGTAACACCCGTTCTCTACGATCCGGCTCAGCATCGGCAGACGGCCCAGGCTCAGGTGGTGCCGGTCAGCTTCATCGGTCGGCCTCAGCGGTCCAACGGCGTCGAAGTCCGGCAGACTGGCGGAGGCTCGGCTTCCTCTGCTCGTCAGGCACAACCGCAACCTCAGCCACAACAACCGCCGGAACCTCCTCGCGCTCCGCGCCGCGGTGTCACCGTCCAGCCGGTTCCCGGAACCGACCAGCTCATCATCGTCGGCGACCCGGCGGACATCGCTGAGATCGAGCAGATCATCCAGTACATCACCCGGCTGGCGGCCGTTGCGGACACGGACATCCGTATCTTTTCCCTGGAATTTGCGGACGCCACCAGCGTCGTCAACATCCTGCGGGAACTGTACCGCGGAGTGAACGTCCGAGCCGGTTCCACCGGGCTGATCACCGCGCAGCAACAGCAACAGGCCCAAGGTTCCGTCCTGGTCATCTCGCTGCCGCGGCAGAACGCCGTGCTGGTCGCCGCTCCGGCTGGACGGATGGAGGAAATCGAAAAGACCATTCGCAAGCTGGACCTGCCCATCTCGCCGGAGATGAAGTTCAAGAGCTATCCGCTCAAGCGGGCCAGCGCCACTCAGGTCGCCCAGGCGATTCAACAGTTCTACACGGGCCGGTTCCCCAACGAAGCCGTGGCCGGGACCGCCGCCCCGGGAGCGCAGGCCGTCGCCGCCGGGGGCAACCAGGTCAAGGTGCAGGCCGATCCCACCACCAATAGCGTCTGGGTCCAGGCCAGCCCCAGCGATCAGGAAGAAATCGCCCGACTGATCCGGCAGATGGACACGCCGGCACCCAGCGCGGTCAACGAGTTGCGGATCATCCCGCTCAAGAACGCCATCGCCACGGACGTGGCCAACACGCTGCGGCAAGCCATTCCGGTCCAGCCGGCAACGACGACGCAGCCGACGCAACAGACGCCGTCGCCGTTCGGCTTCCCGTTCTTTCCTCAGCAGCAGACGCAGCCAAGGACCACGACGCCGATGAGCCAGCGGACGATCCAGTTCGTCACGCCGGACGGCCGACAGACCATTGAAAGCGGTCTGCTTGAAGGCGTGACCATCACGCCGGACGTGAACACCAACTCGCTGATCATCTCTGCTCCGCCGGCGAGCCTGGAACTGATTCAGGCCATCGTGCAGCAGTTGGACGTGCCCCCGGCGGCCGCCCTTCAGGCCGAGATCAAGGTCTTCACGCTCAAGAAAGCTGATGCCTCCATTCTTGCTCAGGTGCTTGTGCAGCTGTTCTACGGCACGGGCATCGGCGGGGTCGGCGGTCTTGGCGGCCTGGGTGGGCTGGGCGGTATCGGTGGCCTCGGGGGGCTTGGCGGCCTGGGACTGGGAGGGCTTGCGGGCCAGCTTGGCGGCGCGGGCACGACCGGTCTGGCAGGCAGCCAGTTCCTGACGCTGGGCGGCAACGCCCCGGCCAGTCTCCGTCTGGCCATCGAGCCGCGGACCAACAGCATCATCGTCGCCGGGGGACGCAGTGACCTCGTCCTCATCGAGGCCCTCATCACTCGGCTCGACGAGGCCGAGATCACGCACCGCATCAACTGTCCTTATCGCCTCCGCAACACGAACGCCACAGACATTGCCAACACGCTGACAACGCTGCTTAATGCGGAACTTACCAGTGGCTACGGCACCTTGTCGCCGTACTTCCTGCAAATTGAAAAGCAGGCTTTCGTCGTCGCTGAGCCGATCAGCAATCAGATCCTCATCAGCGCCACGCCGCAGTATTTCGATGAAATCCTGCGGTTGGTCAAGGAACTCGACGCTGATCAGCCCCAGGTGGTGATTCAGGTGATGATCGCCCAGGTGCGTCTGACCGGCAACGAGGAGTTTGGCGTCGAACTCGGCCTGCAAAGCCCCATCCTGTTCGACCGCAGCGTTTTGCCAGCGACGGGCTTTTTGGGCAACGGCTCGGTCAACTACTCGGCCGGGACGCCCCCCTTGGTTCCGCAGGGTGTGACCGTAAACAACACAATCAACCCAGCGGCATTTCCAGGGATGAATTTCAATAACTCGGCATTCTTCTCCAATCCGCTGCCGGCGAACCCCGTGGTGCGGCCGGCCGTGCTGGCACCCCAGGGGTTGACCAACTTCAACCTTGGTCGGACCTCGGCGGGAGCGAACGTGGGCGGCTTCGTCTTCAGTGCTGCTTCCGAGTCGGTCAATCTCCTCATCCGTGCGTTGCAAACCCAGCAGCGCATCCAGATCCTCAGCCGTCCGCAGATCTCCGCCTATCACAACCAACCGGCTGCGATTCAGATCGGTTCCCAGGTGCCGATCATCACCGGCGTCAACGTCACGGCCACGGCCGGCGTCACGAACCTGGTGGAGCAGACGCAGGTCGGCATCATCCTCACGGTGACGCCCCGGATCAGCCCGGACGGTTACGTCATCATGCAGGTCACGCCGCAGATTTCCTCGATTTCGCCCAGCACCGTGGACCTGGGCAACGGAGTGCTGGGCACGATCATTGACGTGACTGCCGCCTCGACCGTCATCAGTGCGATGGACGGACAAACCGTCGTCATCGGCGGTCTGATTCAGCAATCCGACACGCGGGAAGAGCGCAAGGTGCCCTGGTTCGGCGACCTGCCCTACATCGGGGCCGCTTTCCGCTACCGGACCGAAAGCCGGGAACGCCGCGAACTCTTGATCCTCCTGACACCGCGAATCGTTCGCAACCGCATCGAGGCGGAACGGGTCAAGCGCGAGGAAGCAGCCCGGATGAGCTGGTTCCTTGGCGATGTCGAGATGATCCACGGCCCGCTTGGTCTGGAGGATTTTCCGCCTCTGCCTCCAATCGAAAAGAACCTGATGCCGGGGGCTCCCTTGCAGGACGGGAGCGTAATTCCGATCATGCCGCGAGAGGTGGAACCGCCCTCGCCGCCGAGTTCCCCGCCCGCACCGGCCCCGATGCCGACTCCCGTGCCGGCTCCGTCGAAACCTTCACCTTCCGGTTCAGCCGCGCCAACGGTGGCCTTGCCGCCGGAGAGAAAAGCCGGTATTCGCTGAGCGGACTCGAGGAGGTAGCCAAGGATGGCTCGTCTGGCTCGTCGGATTTTGGCGTTGGTTGTCCTGGCATCACTGCCCGGCTGTGCCACGACCGGCTTCGGGCTCGTCGCTTTCTGGCCGGGACTGGATCTTCCCCCCAAAGGCGAAGTCACCGAAATCATGGCCCTGTGGTCGGATGGCGTGGTTGTGATGCCGGACCCCGATCCGCGCAACCACGGTCGGCCGGTTCCGGGTTTCCAGGGGCGGATCATCCTGTACAGTCCGTACCACAAGGAACCGGTGGCCGCCGACGGCACGATCACGGTATACCTCTACGACATCACCCACGGATCGGATCCCAAGGTGCCGCTGGAGGTGTGGAATCTCGATGAACTGAATCTGGCCCGAGTGGCCCGCAAGGACAGCCTCGGCTGGGGCTACAACATCTGGCTGCCGTGGTCCACCTGCAACCCATCGGTGCGGCGGGTCAGTCTCGTGGTCAAGTATGTGCCGAAAGAGGGCATGGAACGGTTCAGCGGCCACACCAAGCTGACGGTCAACGACGAGAGCGGCCTGCGCCCGCCGAGCCAACTGGATGTGCAAGGCATGGGTCTGACGCCGACCGGACGTGAAGTGCCGCGCTCCAGCGAACCGGGCTTCCGTTCCTCAACCATCCGCGTGCCACAAAGTTCCAGCCTGTCCCGCATCGTCACCGAACCGCAGCCCAGCCCGCCAAACAAATAGGCCAGCCGTGGGGCAGGGTGGCGCGAAGAAGTGAGGCAGATTTACTCCGCTGGGCATAGACTTTCAGAGAAGCTGCCACCACTGCCAACGCGGAGAACCGCTCCATGCTGCCTCACGGCTTCGTTCGTCTGGCCGCTGCGATCCCGCAGGTTCGCGTCGCCGACTGCCATTTCAATCGGCAGGAAATTCTCGATCTGCTCCGCCAGGCCGAGTCTGAGGGCGTCGATGTCGTCGTCTTCCCAGAACTCTGCTTAACGGGGTACACCTGTGCCGACTTGTTCCACCAAACGACGCTACAACGGGCTGCTGTCGAATCGCTGCTGTGGCTGGCCGAGAATGCGGCGAGCATTTTTTACGGCGTGGCCGTGATCGGTCTGCCGGTGAGCGTTGGCGATCATCTGCACAATTGCGCCGCCGTACTGCACCGGGGACGCATCCTTGGGCTGATTCCCAAGGCGTATCTACCCAATTACAAGGAGTTCTACGAGCTGCGCTGGTTCGCCCCGGCCTCGGCAACCGAGGAACGATCGGTCAACCTGGGTGGGACCGACGTACCATTCGGAACCGATCTGCTCTTTCGGGCCGACGACGTGCCCGGTCTGGTGGTTGGCGTCGAGATCTGCGAAGACCTGTGGGTGCCGATCCCGCCCAGTTCCTTCCAGGCGCTGGCCGGCGCGACCGTGTTGACCAACCTCTCCGCGAGCAATGATCTCATCGCCAAGTCTGCCTACCGCCGCGATCTCGTGGTCAACCAATCCGGCCGTTGCGTCGCTGCCTACGCCTACGCCTCCTGCGGCGTCCACGAGTCCACGACCGACCTGGTCTTCGGCGGGCACGGCATTATTGCCGAGAACGGCTCCTTGCTGGCGGAGAACCGACGGTTTCAGCGGGAGTCAGAACTGATCGTTGCCGATGTCGATCTCGATCGGCTCCGCATGGACCGAATGCGGATGAACAGCTTCGTCGCGGCAGCCGCCGACACCGTCGCTCCCTTCCGGTTTGTACCCTTCACCCTCGCTTCGCCGCGTTCCGTGACCGCTCTCCTGCCCCTGAGGCGCTCTATCGATCCGCATCCGTTCGTGCCCAGGGAAGAGGCCCGACTGCGGGAACGCTGCGAGGAGATATTCCACATCCAGGTCGCCGCTTTAGCGAAGCGGTTGGAACACATTGGCAAACCAAAAGTGTCCATCGGCATATCGGGCGGTCTGGATTCGACGCTGGCCTTGCTGGTGGCGTGCAAGACGATGGATGTCCTCGCCGTGCCTCGTAATCGGATTCAGGCCTTCACCTTGCCGGGCTTCGGCACCACGGGCCGGACGTTGCACAACGCCTTGGCTTTGATGCGGCTGCTGGGGGTGACCGCCCGGCAGATCGACATCCGGGAAATGTGTCTGCACGAAATGAAGGCCCTGGGTCACAAACCGTTCGGCCTCGACCTCGAAGGATTAAACGTGGACGATCTGTCCGCCCGCCTACGCAATTTGCCGCCGGAGCGGAGGTCCGATCTGGTCTTTGAGAACATCCAGGCCCGCGTCCGCACCAACCTTCTGATGAACGCTGGGTTCGTCATCGGCACCGGCGACCTGTCTGAACTGGCATTAGGCTGGTGCACCTACAACGCCGACCACATGAGCATGTACAACCCGAATGTCAGCATTCCGAAGACGCTGGTGAAGTTTCTCATCCGCTGGGTCGCCGAGAATGAATTCGAGGGCGAAACCCGGAAGGTGCTGCTCGACATCGTGGACACCATCATTTCGCCGGAACTTCTGCCGCCCGATCCCCAGGATGCCATCGTCCAGAGCACGGAGGAGACCATCGGTCCCTACGAACTGCACGACTTCTTTTTGTTCCACTTCTTGCGGTACGGAGCAACGCCGCAGAAGATTCAGTTCCTCGCACAACAGGCAAAGTTCGACAGGCCGTACTCGCCCGACGAGGTTCGCCGGTGGCTGGCTGTTTTCTTCCGCCGCTTCTTTGCCAACCAGTTCAAACGCTCGTGCCTGCCTGACGGACCGAAGGTCGGTACGCTCAGCCTCTCCCCGCGGGGCGACTGGCGGATGCCCAGTGACGCCGCCGCTCGGCTCTGGCTGGAACAGATCGAAGGCAAGCCGGAAGAGCCTCAATAATCCCGCCGCGTGAATCGCCAGCAGGCGAGGCCGAGCATCACGACGATGAAGCCGAAGGACGTGGCCAGTGCCTCGGTCCACGAGAACCGCAGGGCGGCTTGTCTCAGCTCCTGGTTCAGGACCCCCGACATGCCGTTGGCCTCGAGCAAGGCCCGCTGGTTCAGGGCCGACAGGTCACTCAGCCGGGGCATGACAAAGTGGATCGCATCGAGCGCGGTCACAACGTATTGTGGAAACTGGATCTGGGATCGGTCATCGTGGGCTAAAACGTAAACCATGTTGACCACGGCCATGAAGATCCAGAAACCGAGCGTCACCAGGATCGCCGCAAGAGAGCTTTGCGTCAGCACGCCGATAAGGACCGACAGGGAATACAGGACGGCGAAGTAGAACATCAGCACGCCGACAGACGCCAGATACCACGGGTTCCAGTTGTTCATCGTGAAGCCGAACACGACCCAGCTGGCTCCAACGAGGAACGCAGCGTTAAGGGCCACGAACAACAACCCGCCCAGGTACTTGTACAGCAGCAGAATGGGTCGCGGGATCGGCCTGACGAGCAGAAGGTCGATGCTGCCCTTGCGCATCATGTTGGGCACGAAGCCAGCGGTGCAGATGACCGCGATCGTGACGCCAACCCAACCGGCCAAGTAGTCCACAATGGCGACCTGAATAGCCGTCACGGTACCGCCGACGGGGAAAAGCATCTCTGTCTTGTGCAGACCGAAGAGGATCACCAGTTCATGGCTCTGGAAGATCTCCGGCCAGCGGAACGTCACCTCGGCCACGGCCCGTTTCAATTTGCCATCCTTATCTTTTTCGGATTCAAGGACCATCGGATCCGTGAAGCCGCCCCCGGTTCGCAGCGGAGCGACAGGATTGATGGTCAGTTCCGACAGGCTCCAGTAAGTGCTCCGCTCCCATACTTCACGGCGACCAGCACGCTCCTGGCGAGGCGGGGGCAGGTCGCCTTCCGCCGGGGTAATGGTGAAGCGGTATCGGCCCTGCGAGCCGAACGTCGGTTCGTCCACGACCTGCACCTCAGAGATCGTAACCGTGTTCCCGTAGTGGTTCTGCAACACCTCCGCGACGGGAAGCCTCTGGAAACTGAAGCTGGCGCACACCAGAACGAGCACCAGGGAAACGGCCAGAAGCACGTAGAACAGTTTCTGGTCGATGGTTTCGTATAGCGAATCCTTGAGAACTGCGAGGAATTTCATGGCTGACGCTCTTGCATGTCCATCAGGTTCATCAGGATTTCTTCCAGGGACAACCGCTTCTCCGCCAGGTAGCGCAGA
>JANWWR010000146.1 GCA_025055835.1 Gemmatales bacterium
TCACTCCGATCTGCTGCACTGTGATGGAAGCGACGAGATTGCCGAACGCCGCTGCCACGGCGGGCCGGTATCCCTGGGCCAGCGCGCACAGGATTCCCGCACTGGTGCTGTCTCCGGCACCTACCGGATCCTAAGGCGTTAGCAGGGGGATACTGTAACCCGAAGCGTTAGCGAGGGGTGAGTGGAAGGCTTATCGAAGGCTCGCTGTGCCGCTCCCTCGCGGTCGCGACTCGGGAGCATTCCGTGATTTCTTCGGCTCGGAATGGACTTGCAAGTGCGTGTGACGGTCAAGTTCGGAAACAACGGTCCTGGGCCGAGCAAAAAAGTCTTTCTGGGTCATGGGCTAAGCAAAAAAGTCTTCCAGTCGCCGCGCTCCCGGACAGCGATGGCGACGTATTCGTTGACGCCATCTCCGCCCAGTTTCCAGGGCCGGTTCGGGTCGGTTGGATCGAAGGCTTCGGCAACGTCTTCGGTACGGTATTGGCCCTGTTTCAACAGATACACCTTTGTGACGTGGTTATCCTTCCGGAAGACTAACGTAGGCACAGCATGCCCGCCGACATACTGAACGTAATGGTGCTCCACCAGGTTGAAGTTCCAGCGGTCGCGCAGTTCGGCCGGCAGCCATAACGCCGAGGGAGCAGCATAGTCGAGCCATTCCTGCACCTGATCCGGGCTGCGGGCCTGGGAGAGGGTGGCGGACAATTCGTTAAGATCAAGTGGCGGCAGTTCCGGGCCACGCAGGAGGTGTGCGGCGTAAAAGCTCAGACTGACCAGAAGACAGGCTGCCAGAGCGGCCGCCGCGGTCCAACGCCAAGTTGAGGCCTGACGCTCTCGCGCCAGGCGATTCAAAATGCGGACTTTCAGATCGGACGGGACCTGGATACCGAGGAGGGCCTTCTGGAGTGCCGCCTCGAACCGGCTTTCTTTCTGAAATTGGCTGGCACAGGATGGGCAGCGGTGCAAGTGGTCTTGTACCGCAAGGCGTTCCTGTTCATCCAGTTCGCCGGCCTTTTGGGCCAAGAACGGAAACAACTGGCGAACGGATTCACAGTCCATCGGCGGACCTGCCTTTCCGCGTCGTGGGCGACAAGACCGCATTCGGGGTCATCAGTCGGGCCTTCAACTGGTTCTTGGCCCGCGCCAGGCGCGACATCACCGTGCCGATGGGGATTTCCAGAATCTCCGCAATTTCCCGGTAGCTCAAGTCCTCGAAGTAGAAGAGGATCACGGCGGAGCGAAACGCTTCGGGCAACTCATCCAGGGCCTTGCGAAGCGCTTCGGGATCGACCTCGGGAAGCGGGTCGGGAATCGCGTCGGCCACGTCGTTGATGTCGTCGAGGGAGACATGCATGGCCTGCTGGCTGTTTCGCTGCCTTTGCAGATACGCATGGCGCAGGATGCTGAACAGCCAGGGCCGGGCCTTGTCCGGGTCGCGCAGCTGGCCGAGCTTGGCGGTGGCCCGCAGGAACGTCTCCTGGGTAAGGTCTTCCGCATCGGCCTGTGAACCGCTCAGGCGATAGGCATAGCGATACAAGCTGGCGTAGTACCGCTCCACCAGTTGGGCGACGGAGATGCGCGGGCCAAACCCCAGCATGTCTGCCTCAAATCCTTAGACGCCACAAGTGACCGCTTATTCCCGACCAAATCGGCAACCGACCTTACTAGCATATTCGTTCCGAATGGCACGAGCTTCGCTTGGAATAGGAAAGTCCCGACCAGGAAATGCTCGAGGGCACAGCGGCAAGGAACTTTTCGTTCAGGCAAGATTTTGATTGACTTCGCGGAATCCGGGAATAAATCACAATCTCCGAGCATCGACAGATGTGTGACCGGCCAGGGGCGGCCGGTTGTTGCGTTTTGGAAACGGTCAGTGCAGCGAAAGAGAGGTGCAACGGTGAGACAACTGCTCGCATTGCTGGTCGCCGTCGGACTGGTGATCGGTCTGGGCTGCGGCAAGCAGGAAGCCAAGCCCACGAAGCCTGCCGGAGGCGGAAAAGCAGCGGAAACGAAGCCGACCGAGCCGCCGAAGGCTGGCAACGGCCAGAAGCCCGGCAACGGTCCCGACATCAAGCCGCCGGACCAGCCCAAGCCCGAGGAGAAGCCTGCTCAACCCAAGCCGGAAGATAAGCCCGGCGAGGAGAAGAAGCCGGCGGACAAGTAACCGGGCAACGGGTTCCACTAGTGAACAGTACTGAAGTTCGCCGTCTCCAGCGGATTGCCGAATCCCGGCGATGGTCGTCGGCGGTAATCCGGACGCGGGACGATGCCCAAGGAAAGGAAGGACACCTGTGAAGAAGCTGATCGCTCTGTGCCTCATGATGGCCCTGCTGGGCTTCGGCATGGTGGGTTGCGGTGGTGGCGGTGGTGGCGGCGGGGCGAAGCCGACCGGTACCACGGCCCCCAAGTAACCTCGGGGAAGCCAGGTCCAGAAGCCGAAAAGACTTCGAACCCGGTGCAGCTCGCCTATGCTGCCACCGGGTTTTTCTGCTTTTCACGGCGGTTGCGGGAACGTCAGATTACTTGGGAGCGTCTAAGTTAGCGGTTCCCAATCACGCCAATCGGCCTTGGAAAACCGCTGCTTTTCGACTAGGCTGAGGGCGTCCAAGACCCGGTTCTCGGAAACTTCGCATGGAATCCTTGGCCCAACTGCTCGACGTTTTTCTCCATCTGCACAAGCACATCAATGACTTGGCCGGGGCTTTTGGGCCATGGACGTATGTTTTGCTCTTCGTCGTCGTCTTCTGTGAAACCGGCCTGATCGTGACGCCATTTCTGCCCGGCGATTCGCTGCTGTTCGCCGTCGGCGTCCTGGCCGGGACCGACGGTTCGCCGTTGAGTCTGCCCCTGCTTGCCGTCGTGCTCATCGCCGCAGCCATCCTCGGCGATGCCGTCAACTACTGGATCGGCTACCGTGTTGGGCCGAAGGTTTTTTGTCGGGATGATTCCTGGCTGTTCAACAAGGCCCATTTGCTCCGCGCTCAGCGGTTCTACGAGAAGTACGGCGGCAAGACGATCGTGCTGGCTCGCTTCATTCCGATCATCCGCACCTTTGCCCCGTTCGTGGCGGGCATCGGCAAAATGAACTATGGACGCTTCGCCTTCTTCAACGTCTCCGGCGGCATCGCCTGGGTTTTGATCTTTCTGATGGGCGGCTACTTCCTCGGTCAGGTGCCCGCCGTCGAACACAACTTCCACATCATTATCTTCGCCATCATTGTGGTGTCGTTGTTGCCTGCCCTCTGGGAGTATCTCCTGAGCCGTCGGGAACGAACCGAAGCCAAAGCCGTCAGCGGGACCGACGTGTCCGTAGCAGCCCCTCCGCCGGGCGCGGGTCGAACAGGTACGGACCTGCGGGAGCATCCAGCGATCCGAACTCCCTGACGTAATTGACCAGTCGAAGCCGTTTCTCCTCCGGCGTCGTGGCCTCGGGACGTCCCGAGAAATCGCACCACAGCACCTCTGAACCGCCGGTCGTGATCAGACGGATTTCGGTAAACAGTCCCGACACTTCGATGCGAATCTGTTTCAGCCCCAGGGTGGACCAGTCGTTTTGCAAAAAGTCCGCGACGGAGACGGCAGTTTTGACTTCCGCCACGTCCCAGGATTCGCCTGTTTGACCCTGAGGCGGAAAGGGGCTGACGATCAGCGGCAGATCAAGCAACAACGAGCCAGGCTCCTCTGGCCCGCTAAAAACCACGCCCTCAGCATCCACGAGATACCGCTTGTTCTGTTCCTGCACTTCGATCACGGCTGCTGGCTGGCGCGACGTCGCGATAGCCTTCCCGGAGTCGTTCCCGAATGCACCTGTCCGCCCGGCCTGCCGTTTTTCCTTGGAATAAAGAATCGCCTGGACTACGAGGTAAACCACGGCGGAGAAGACGAGAACGAAGAATACCCAGGAAGCCACCAGCCGCCAAAGCGACGGCGGAGCAGAACTCGGCGGAGGTGCTGACGGTTGTGCCATGCGTACCCCCTCCCTGGGATGGCGAAGGAAAGAAATGGCTGATGCCCAAGCGACCGTCACCAGACAGCCAGGGCCTGTTGCAACAACACGCCGCTGGTTTCGTGAACCTTGCTGCGAATCATTTCGATCAGGCGAAGCACGTCTCGGGCTGACGCCCCGGTATGGACGACGACATAATTCGCGTTCCGATCCGACACCTCCGCCCCGCCGACCCGCGTTCCCTTCAGCCCGGCCTCCATGATAAGCACCTCGGCGGAAGTTCCCTTGGGATCCTTGAACATGCGGGCGGCCCGTTGAAAGCTGAGCGGTTCCTGTGCCTTGCGATGGATCCAGAATCGCCGCATCCGCTTGAGGATGTCATCAGGATTGTCCGGCTCCAGGGCGAACTCGGCAGCGACGATGATGCCGGCGTCAAGGAAATTGCCCTGGGGTCCGGCGACCACTTCCTCGCGGTGCAGCACGTGGAGATTGCCTTGAGGATCGAGGAGATGCACCTGGCTGACGATCTGATCAATGGCTCCGAAGCGCGAACCAGCGTTGACGCGGATGCCGCCTCCAACCGTGCCCGGTATGCCGATCAACGACTCGGCCCCAGCCAGCCCCTGTTGTGCCGCATGGGAGATCAACGCCGCCAGCGTCGCGCCGCCGCCAGCCTTGACCGTCCGGTCCCGGCTCTCGACAAACGTAAAAGCCGGTTCGCTGAGCCGAATCACCATGCCACTGACGCCTTCATCCCGCACCAGAACATTGCAACCGGCTCCCAGTACCCGCCACGGAACACGAGCCTGATGGCACGCAGCCAACAGCCGACCCAGCTCTTCCACGGTTCGAGGCTGAGCGAGATATTGAGCGGGACCGCCGAGCCGCAGATGCGTGTAGGGAGCCAGCGGTTCCTGGAAGCGGAGAATGTCGGCGAAGGTGTCTTGAAACGGCATGCTGGGATGATACGTTGGCCGGAGAAACCCGTCAACGCGGCCCGACAGGGCCGAAGCCTTGGGTTTCATCTTCCAAAAACTCCCGCCCCTTGCGAGGCTGTCCCATGATCCGCCGCGAAGCCATGTTGCCTCTCCTCACCGTGGCTCTGGTGTCGGCTTTCCTCAGCCACGACCTTTGCGATTCATGCGCCGTCGAGCCGGAAACCGCCGTCATCTGCCGGTTTCGCGTCCAGGAAATTGACCGCAGCCTCAGGGTCGGCTACGCCGTGCTTCTGGCCGATTTGAACGAGGACGGCAAGGACGACATCATCGTGGTGGATACCCACCGCGTGGTCTGGTTCGAGAATCCGACCTGGAAAATGCGAACGATCCTCCAAGGCCAGACCGAACCGGACAACGTCTGCATCGCCGCCTACGACATCGACGGCGATGGGCATCTCGATCTCGCCCTGGGAGCCGGTTGGCGTCCGTTCAACACCCGCGAAGGCGGCACCCTGCAATGGCTCCGACGGGGCAAGTCGCTCGACGAACCGTGGTCGCTCCACGCGATTGGCTCGGAGCCATCGCTGCACCGCATCCGCTTCGCCGACCTCGATAACGATGGTCGAGCCGAACTGCTCGTTGCTCCGCTCATGGGCCGAAACGCTACCCGCGAGAAAAACTGGATGGACAGCCCTGTCCGGCTGCTGGCCTACCGCATTCCCGCCGATCCCGTCCGCGACCGCTGGGTCCCTGATGTGCTGGACGCCACCCGGCATGTCATGCACAACTTCCATCCGACCGACGTGGACGGCGACGGCCGCACGGACATTCTCACGGCCAGCTACGAGGGCGTGACCTGCTTCCGCCGCGCAGACAACGGTTCTTGGCAGGGGATGCTCCTGGGAGAAGGCAACCAGGCGACGCCGAACGCTAATCGCGGTGCCAGTGAAATCAAGCTCGGCCGACTCAAACCCGATTTGCCTTACATTGCCACCATCGAACCCTGGCATGGCCACGAAGTCGTCGTGTACACACCTCCCCGCGACAAGTCTCAGACGCTATGGCAGCGTCATGTCCTTGACGATCAACTGCGTTGGGGCCACGCGGTCTGGTGTGCCGATCTCGACGGGGACGGCAGCCAGGAGCTTATCATCGGGGTGCGCGATCGGCTCAATGACCAGTACCCCTACGGGGTCCGCATCTACAAGGTGAAGGACGCCCTGACAGGTCGCTGGCAACGACAGATGCTCGATCCTGGCGGCGTGGCCGTCGAAGACCTCGCTGCTTCCGATCTCGATGGCGATGGCCGGGTCGATCTCGTCGCCGTCGGCCGAGCCACGGGAAACGTCCGCATCTATTGGAATCTGGGTCCGTGATCGCCGGCCCGGTTCCCTTGGGCGAGTCGGCAAATTGTCAACACCGTGTCACGGCTTTGGCCTGGCTGGCTCCGAGGGAGGCGGAAACCGTTTCGCCGTTTCTTCAGCGAGCCGGTCATAGTCGGCAGGGACATCGAGGAAGCGTTTGAGCCGCCACAGTTGCAGCGTGTCTCGACCTTCCGGCGTTTCATGGGCCGAAAGCATCGAGGTGCGGAAACGCTGGACCAACTCCGGACGAACCTGACCGGTGCGGTAGATCATCACCGGCGCGGGAAAATCCGGGGACTCCATCAAGACGCGGAAGAATCGCTGGAAGCGGACGGGCTTCTGCCGCTTGTAGAACTCCAAGGCCCCGTTGGAAACCGCCGTGGCCGCCGCCGACTTGTCCGCCACCTCCTCCATGGCCGCCTCGACATCCCGTTGCGTTACCACCTTGAAGAAACCGGCGTAGTCGCCGTCGCAGATGTGATTGAGCCAATAGCGGACATGGTAGGGCGGATAGGCGTTCAGGGCCAAAGTCTGCTTTTTGAGGTCTGCGACGCTTTGAACCGAGCTGTCCTTGGGCACGACGAGCGCAGCCTTGAGGGTCGTCGTGTCGGCAACGGCGATGAGCAGCGGCCTGGTTTCCATGAGCTGGTCCCGAATCCAAGCGTAATCCAGGCCGTGCATGACGCCCATCTGCACCCGGTTGGCCTTGAGGTCCTCGACCATGCGTTCCCGGCCATTCACAACCACGAAATCGCCCTTCGTGCCCGTCTGTCGGCGGACCAGGGCAGCAAAAGGCTCGATCTGGACACGGATCTTCTTCTCGTCCTGCTCTTCGAAGAGGTTGTTCATCATGCCGATCTTGACCTCGTCCCGGGCCTGCTGGGCGGACAGGGGCGCGACAGGATCGGCAAGCAGAGCCGCGACCGCGGAGACGATGCAGCATGTCCCGACGACCATGATCCGGAGTGACATACCCATGACAACCAGCCTTTCTGAAGATCGGCTTGTCTGTCGTTCGTACCGCCAAGCCGTCGCTCAGCATCTTAGCAGCTGCGACATATCGGCGTCATCAGCTGGCAAAGAAAGGTTGCCGGAATGAAACGCTTGTTGTGTCCACCACGCCGGTTTTGTTGTGGATCATCAACATTTCTTCATTTCCGCAAGTGACATAGGATCGTCACTGAGGATGCATCCCAACTCAGGAGGTTTACGGGATTTGCAGCGAATCCGCAGAACTTGAGGCCGACGACGAATTTTCTCCCTGGACCAAACAACCGCTAAAGTTCGCGTAATCGTCACAGGTCGTTGAGGAAAATGGCCAGGCGAGCGTTCCATCCTTGACGGACCTTGAGCTATAGTACAAACACGGGGGCCGTACCAATTTTGCCTCCGATGCCGCCCCTGACGGAAGATCGAGGAGGAAGGGCGTGGGACGTTGGCGCATTCGACTGCGAGGAATCGGCCCCGTGATCGAGGGCAAGTTCTGGGAGTCGGATTCGCAACTGCGGATCGGCCGCCTGGAGAACCTCGAAGTCGTCCTGTCCGATCCCTCCATCAGTCGCCGTCACGCCGAGATCGTTCCCACCGAGCAGGGCTGGGTCATCCGCGACCTGGGCAGCACCAATGGGACCTTCCTCAACGGCCTCCGCGTGGGCCGGGCCGACCGCCGGTTGCGTCTCCGGGACGTCATCCAGGTCGGCAACCTGGTCATGACCGTGGCCGTCCTCGAAGAAGACGTCGCGCCCAGTCAGGAGACGCCCAGCAAAGGCATGCAGGTCGAGGCCGCCACCCAGAACACCTGGGAGAAGGCTCTGGAAGTGGTCGCCTTCGACGCGGCCCGTCGGCCCCAGGTCGGTGACAAGCTGTTGACACTGCTGCGCGCCAGCCATCATCTGACGCACATCGAATCGCCCAACGATCTGTTCCGCTCCGTGCTCGAAGATGCCGTCGCCGCTCTCGACGCCCAGCGCGCTTCCATCGTGCTGTGGAACGACGCCACCTGCACCCTGGAGCTGAAGATGGTTTCCACCGGTGACAAGGAGGTCCTGGGCCGGAAGCACTTCAGCCACAGTCTGGCCATCCGGGCTTACAACCGGGGCGAGTCGCTGTTGTGCCGGGACGTCAGCGGCAACACCGAGCTACTGATGGCCAACAGCATTGCCGACGGAGCGATGGCCTCGGTCATTTGTGCCTTGCTGCGGTCGCCGCGGAAAAAGCTCGGCGTGCTGCACCTGGATCGCGGCCCCTTCCAGGAACCGTTCAATCAAGATGACCTGCACCTGGCCGATGCCTTGGCGGCCAGCGTCTCGGCGGCCATCGAATGCTCGCAACTGGTCGAGCAGCAGCAGAAGAACTTCCTGCTGACCGTCAGCGCCCTGGCCAACGCCGTCGAACTGCGGGACGCCTACACCAGCAAGCACACCAACCGCGTCACTGACTACGCCTTGTTCCTGGCGGACGAGTTGGGCCTCAGTTCCCTCGAACGGCGGCACATCGCCGTCGGCACGCCGCTGCACGACATCGGCAAGATCGGCATCGCCGACTCGATCCTCCGCAAGCCTGGCAAACTGACGGAGGAAGAGTTCGAGATCATGAAGACGCACACCATCCGCGGCTACGAAATCCTCAAAGATTTGCCGGACATGGGGCCGTGTCTGCCCATCGTCCGCAACCATCACGAACGCTGGGACGGCAAGGGCTACCCGGACGCCTTGGCCGGGGAGCGGATTCCGAAGCTGGCCCGCATCGTGGCAGTCGCGGACGCCTTCGACGCCATGACCACCGACCGGCCCTATCGGCCTGCTCTGCCGCTCGATGTCGCCTTCGCCGAAATCCGTGACAAGGCCGGGACCCAGTTCGACCCGGACATGGCCCGCGCCTTCCTCCAGTTACGGCCCCGGATCGAAGAGGCCCTGCACCATCCCGGTTCGGAGGCGGAAACGGTCTTGCCTCAGGTCTTCAACATGAATCGGAAGCTCGTCGAGGACAGCGAGGCTGAGAAGAATCCGCGTCCACGCAAGCCGTCGCTGTCAGGTTCCTCCTCAACGACAATCCGCATCTCCGCTCCCCCCTGAATCCTCTCGGGGGTCGAAACGTGGCCTCCGGATCGAAGGGGCCTGAGAAGACTGCGCGCGGCACGGGCCGCGGACTCGAAGTCGCAAAAATACCCCGAGTTCCGCGGCCCGATGAGGAAAAACTCGTCGCCGGGTTTGTGGTCCGGATTTACCAGTTCAGGCCACGGCGTCCTTGAGGGCCTTCAGCGGAGCCGCCTTCACGACCTTGCGCGCCGGCTTCGGCTTGACCTGCATCATCTCGCCGGGTCGGAAAGGATTGGGCCGCATGCCGCCCTTGGTCGCCGGCTTCTTGATCACCTTGAGCCGCACCAGACCGGGAATGCTGAACACGCCTTTCTTGCCGAGCTCCTTCTTGATCAGTCCGTGCAGCGCGTCCAAGACGGAGACGACTTCCTTCTTGCTCAGGCCGGTGGACTCGGCCAGGCTCTTGAGGATTTCCGACTTGGTGGCGGGTTTGGCAGCTGCTGCCATGCGAGTGTCCTCCTGGGTCCCTGCTAAACCATGAAGTGGCAGGGTATGTCCGAAAGAGCCTGCTGTCAATCGGCAAAATGCCGAAATCTGCCAGATTTTCCATGGAAAAACTGGGGGAATCGTCCGGCGGACAGCTGGGGCGACAGCGGCTTGCGGTTGCCGGTCGGCCCGTCGGAAGCGTATCTTGGAGAAAGTCTCTCCCGAAGCGCGGGGCGAGGACGCCATGCTTTATCTGCGGCTGGTCTCAGGCCCGTTGTTGGCCCTGGGGGGCGCGGGGCTGCTTGTCGCCGACACCTTCCTCGGCCCCTACTATCCGCTGCTTCTGCTCTCGTCCCTGGCCTGTGTCCTGATCGCCAGCTACGAGCTGAACAACCTCCTGCCGCCGCCGGGACCGCGTACCTGGCTGTGCTACCTGGGTGTCACCGCGTTGGTCCTCGCCAATTGGCCTGCTCATCTGATGCAATGGAGCAACGCCTGGCACTGGATCTTCGGCGTCTTCCTCATCGTCTTCATGGCTCTGTTTCTCGCTGAAGGCGAGGCCTTCCGCAAGCCGGGCGGAGCCGTGGTTCGCCTCGGCCTGTCGCTGTTGCTCGTCTGTTACCTCGGCCTGCTGCCCGCCTTCGTGATCCAGCTCCGCTGGCTGCCGATGTGGGAAGGAACCCTGGCCTTGGCGATGACCATCTTCGTGCCCAAGCTTGGCGACGTCGGGGCGTTTTTCGTTGGCCGCACCTTCGGACGCAGCCGCATGACGCCGGTGCTGAGTCCGGGCAAGACCTGGGAAGGCTTCGCCGGCGGCCTGGCCGTCGCCGTCCTGGTTGCCTTGCTGCTTAACGGCCTGAGCGGCTATGTGCTGGAGCGGGGAACGCTGCTGCACTGGCCCAATGCGGTCGGATTCGGCCTCTCGGTCGGCATCATGGGTGTGCTTGGCGATCTCATGGAATCCCTGATCAAGCGCGATGTGGAAAAAAAGGACGCGTCCAACCTCGTGCCCGGATTCGGCGGACTGCTGGATGTCCTCGATTCCGTCCTGTTCAGCGCCCCGGTGGCCTACGCCTGGTTCGCCATGCCCTATGTCTTCGCCTCCACCCCGCCCCAACTGAGCCAATAGGTGTCCTGAGGGTTTTGCCGATGCATCGTCGTTTGGTCCTGTTCCCGGCCAGTTCGATCCTGTTCAGTCTCGGGCTTGGCTCGATCCTGCTGCTTGCAGTTCCGAACAATCATCGGGCCGACGACCGCAAGCCGCCTCCGCAAACCGCCGCACCTCGGGCGGCTCATCCCGGCATCGTCGTCGAACTGTTCGCCCAGGCCCCGGACATCGTCCATCCCGTCGCCATCACGCTCGATTCCCGGGGCCGCCTTCTGGTCATCGAAAGCCACACGCACTTTCGGCCCAAGGGCTATCAGGGACCGGAACGCGACCGCATCCGCATCCTGGAAGACACCGACGGCGACGGCAAAGCCGACCGCTTCACCACGTTCTACGAGGGCGTCGTCGCGGCGATGGACCTGGCTTGCCATCCCGACGGCTCGATCTACCTGGCCACCCGCAACGAGGTGCTTCGCCTCGTGGACCACGACCACGACGGCAAGGCCGACACCGCCCAACGCCTCGTCTTCCTGGACACGATGGGAGATTACCCACACAACGGGCTGTGCGGGCTGACCTTCGATCACCGTGGCCATCTCTACTTCGGCATGGGGGAAAACCTCGGCGTCCGCTACTGTCTGCGGGGCAGCGACGGCACGACGATCTGCGACGAGGGCGAGGGAGGCAACGTCTTCTGGTGCACGGCGGACGGCAAGAACCTCCGCCGCGTCGCCACCGGCTTCTGGAATCCGTTCGGCATGTGCTACGACCGGCATGGCCGACTGTGGGCCGTGGACAATGATCCCGACGCCATGCCCCCTTGCCGTCTGCTCCACGTCGTCGAGGGCGGCGATTACGGCTACCAGTTCCGCTATGGCCGGTCGGGTCGGCACGTCTTCCAGTGCTGGAACGGCCAATTGCCCGGGACGTTGCCGATGGTCTGCGGCGTCGGCGAGGGACCCTGCGAAGTGATCCGCTACGAGGGTGCCGGGCTGCCCGGCGGACTGCACGGCGATCTGCTCGTGACCGCCTGGGCCGACCACCGCATCGAACGCTATCGCCTCATTCCCCACGGGGCCTCGTACCGGGCGGAACGGCTGCCCTTCGTCCAGGGCGGTCCCGATTTTCGCCCCGTCGGTCTGGTGCAGGCCAGGGACGGCTCGTTGTTCGTCAGCGACTGGGTGCTGGCCAACTACGAACTGCACGGCAAAGGAGCAGTCTGGCGGATTCGGTCCGTGCAACCTGCGGCGGAAAGACCCCAGGCTTCCGCCACGGAGGAGAAACCGGAAAACCGCCTCGCCCCGGTTTACGATCTGCCCGGCGAAGGAGCCTGGGAACGGTTGCGGCCATTGTTGATGGATGACGATCCGTTCCTTCGCCATGCGGCCACCTGGCGGTTGAGTCGGCATCGGGACCTGTTGGAGAAACTGCTGTCCAATCCGCCCGAAAGTGCCGTGTTGCGTCGCCAGCTTCTTCTTGCTCAGCGGTTGGCCGGGCCGAGCGATCCCGCCGCGGCTGCGGCTCGTTGGCTCCGTGACGACGACGCCGAAATCCGCTTCCTGGCCCTGAAGTGGATTGCCGATCAAAACCTGAAATCGTGCCGGGCCGAGGTCGAAAAGCTCCTGGCCGATTCGACACTGAGTCTGCGGCTGTTCCAGGCCGCCGCCACCGCCTGGATGCGGATCGAAGGCCAAGGCGTCCACGAATCCCGCATGGCCGAGTTCTATCTGGCCAAGGCCCTCGATGCCGCCTCGCCTCCCGCCGTGCGTGCTGCCGCCCTGCGGCTGGTGCCGACGACGCACAAGGGCCTGACCGTCGCCTTGCTGGAACAACTCATCACCAGCCCCGATGCCGAACTGAGCCTCGAGGCCGTCCGCAGCCTGCGGGATCATCCCGATCCGAAGCGGTTCGACCTGCTGGGTCGGTTGGCGGAGCGCAAGGACATCGGCTTGGCGATTCGCCTGGAAGCCGTGGCTGGCCTGTCGGGGCAGGGGCAAGCGGCCCAGGGACGTTTGCTCGCCCTTGCGGCCAGTGATGCAGAGCTGATCCGGGCCGAGGCTTTACGCGGACTGACCGGCTTGCAGATTCCCCAGGGGAATCGCGAAGCAATCGAAGCCGTGGCTCGGAATGGTGGTCCGCTGTCGGCCCTGGCCGATCGCGTCCTGGGCAAGCCGTTCGCCATCAACCGCCCGCCCAAAACCGACCTGGACGCCTGGCTTCAGCTCCTCGACGGTCCCGGCGACGCCGAGGCGGGGCGGCGGGTTTTCTTCCATCCGCGCCTGGCGGGATGTTTCAAGTGCCATCGGGTGGATGGGCGGGGCGGCGAAATCGGTCCGGACCTCAGCGGCATCGGGCAGATGGAACGGCCTCGGCTCGTGCAGGCCCTGGTGCAGCCGGACGCCGACATCGCTCCGGCCTACGTCCCCTGGGTTCTGGTCACGGCCAACGGACAGACACGCACCGGCCTGTTGGTCCGCACCTACCTGGATGAATACACCTACGCCGACGAGAAGGGCGACCTGTTCACGCTGAAGACCCACGACGTGGCGGAAAGCAAACCAGCCCGCCGGTCGCTGATGCCCGACGGGCTGGTGGATCAACTCACGCTCCAGGAACTGCGCGATCTCCTGGCTTTTCTGCAAAGTCGTCGCTAGGCGACCGGCTGCTTCCGGCGGCGGAGGGTGATGCCGACGACCCCGAGCAGCCCCACGCCGAACAGGGCCAGCGTCCCGGGTTCGGGGAGGATGTCGGCCTGGATCTGGAGGCCGCGGAGGGCAAAGCCGTTCGACGAGGCAGCCACCGGGGTCAGGGGGATGAACGACAGCACGTCGCCGTTGTTGATCGGGATCGGGGTCGAGAAGACGATGGTCGAGGCCAAGTCGAACAAGCCGATCGGCGTACCGTTGAGGAGGATCTGAAAGTCGGGAGTGGGATCAGTGTTGTTGAATAGGGCCAAGTCGATCTGGGTCAAGCGGGTATTAACCACCAAACCATCGGTTTCGGAGAAGGTAAGATTGAGGATCTCGGGATTCAGATTGTTCGGGCCTAAAGGGATACCAAACAGAACAAAGGAGATAATGCCGTAACCGTCCACCTGATTAAGCTGATCGGCCACAAGGGCTTCGGTGAACACGCCAGGAAGAATCTGGATCGTGGAGACGCCCAGGCCCGAGGCGGATTGCCTGACGGCCGTTGTTGCAGCGGGAAAGCCGGTAGCTGCTGAGCTAGCCGAGAACGTCGGGTTGATGGCAAACGGCGGGGCGGGCGAGATGCTGGTCGGGCCGAAGGGCGGCGGATTGAAGCCGGGGCCGCCGGCGAAGTCGTAGGTCAAAGTGAACGGGGAGGCCGACGCCATCCCTGCCGTGAGTGCCAGGGCCGCGAGGGCCAAGAGAACTTTTCCGGTACGAAAACTCGCTGATGCTTGCATGGTCTCCGCGTCTCCTCTCTTGTTAGGAGTGGACAAAAAAAGCCCGCGGAAGACTGAACGGCTCCTTCCGCGGGCTTACTTCGCTATCAGCAAACGGGGCTTTTTGCGGGGGAGGCGAACCGGCGGCGGAGGGTGATGCCGACGACCCCGAGCAGCCCCACGCCGAACAGGGCCAGCGTCCCCGGTTCCGGAACGATGGGAAGGCGGATTTCGTTTATTACAAAGTCGGTACCCTGGTTTGGGCTTCCGCCGTTGTTGATGATGATATTGACGCCGGTTACGTTGGTTAAATCACCAGTCCCCGTGAAACCGGAGAACGGGAAGAATAGTGTAGAAGGGAAACTAGGACCAAAAAATGGAGCACCAGGAGGAAGAATGTTCAGAGTGGAGGTCAAAGTACCACTTCCAGTCACGATCTGAACTAGCCACTCGTCAGGTGGAGGGGTGCCCACGTTATAGTAGTCGACATCCATCTCAATCCCCGCAAAGCCGGCAAATGAAACGGGAGCGGGGAAAGTATATGTCAGGGTAGCCTGAACACTGGAAGTTCCCGTGAACATACTTAATTGGCCTAGTGATCCCG
>JANWWR010000008.1 GCA_025055835.1 Gemmatales bacterium
GACAGCTTGGGGAGAGCGACTTACACGAATACTTCTGCGAGGTCCTTGGCCTGCTGGGCGGAATGATGGCCGACACGGTTGGCGAAGAAAAGGTCCGCGCGGCTTTCTCCCAGCTGGGGCTACCGTCGAATCTGCCGATCCGGCTGCCGCTAGCCGACAGGCCCGTCGCTCCGAAAGGCACGCTGCGTCTGATGCCGACGGCCTTGGAACTCTATGACAAATGTCCCCGCCAATACTACTACAAGCATGTCGCTGAGATCCCTGAGCCAGAGCGGCGTGCTGCCCGCTTTGGCACCGCCGTCCATAAGGCCCTTGAACGTCTGCACCAGAAGTATCCGCGACTGTCGCTGGAACTGGGTCCAGAATTGCTCCGGTTCTTCGAGGAAGAGGTTCAGTCCGTTACATTTTCAAGCGACCTGGAACGCCGTCAGGCCATTAAACAGGGGAAGGAAGTCCTGACCCGCTTCCTGGAGGAGGAGCAGCACGTATCCCAGGAGATTCAGAACACGGAAGTGGAAAAAGACATGCGGCTGTACCTGGAGAACGACGTGGTGTTGAGCATGCGCATCGACCGGGTTGATGCGCTCAGCGACGGCAGCGTTCGCATCCTCGACTACAAGACCGGAAGGATCGAAAGCGGTCCCGAATATCTCCGCCGTTTCCAAATGCCCTGCTATGCCCTCGCCATTCAAGAAAGCTATCAACGGCCGATCAACCGCATTGAAGTGGTCGGACTGAGAAAGCTCAACGACAACGGGAGGATCGAACGCAAAATCCTTCAATGGAATGAGAACGGAACGGAAAAGCATCTGTCACCGGCCCGTTTGGAGGCGTTGAAACAGCGAATCCAGGAAATCGCCCAGGCTATTCGTTCCGGCCAGTTCGAGGCGAAACCAGACAAAGACACCTGCGACCGTTGCAGCTATCAGCTGCTGTGCGACAAGGCTTACGGCTGGGGGCAGTGAGCCGGAGCGTCTCGAGATGGGACCGGTAGCAATTCTCCTGACTCAGCAGGCTTTTCACAGCATCGCGGCCTTACTGCTTGACACGGGTGCGACAGCTATTCCCAGAATGCGTGCTGGGTAAACTCGCCGATCAGATAAGCTGGGCAGGCTGGGTTTGGCGTGACGTTCACCGTTCCGCACAATAGAATAACGGGCCAGGAGTGGGACCGTCCCTATCCCGTCCCGCTTCAAGCCCATGTTGGAAACGTGCGGGGCCAGTTGATCGCCTGGCCAAAGCTGCCAACCTCAGCCCGCATTCGCCCCGCATCCTTCTCAGGGTCGTGAGGATTTTCCCCGTGAAGAAACTGCTTGCGGTTTTGATTCTGATTGCCGCCGGAGTGGCGGGTGGCGTGTACTTTTACGAGCACAAGTCCCACAAGGCCCCTGCGCTTCCCAAGACTGAGCGGGTAGACCGCGGTGAGGTGGTTGAGAGCGTTAGTGCCACGGTGCGCGTACATCCGGTGGGGACCGTGTATGTCGGCTGTGAAATGCCCTATGCTCGGATCAGCGAGATTCCTGCCGGGGCCGACATCGGCAAGCGGGTCGCCAAGGGCGACACGCTGGTGAAGTTCGACGACGTGCTGGCCAGGGCGCGACTTGCTGAGGCCGAGGCTGCCGTTCTCACCGCCGAAGCCGCCAAGCTCCAGGCCGAGGCCAAACTGCAAAGCGCTCAAGCATTCCTT
The DNA here is from genome assembly GCA_025055835.1 of Gemmatales bacterium. GTDB lineage: Bacteria > Planctomycetota > Planctomycetia > Gemmatales > HRBIN36 > JANWWR01. Next base: position 1,688 of record JANWWR010000008.1, read on the forward strand.
GGCCAAGCCAAGGCCAAGCGGGAAGTCGCACTTAAAGAGCAGAAGATGATCTTGGAAAACCGGGAATTGACCTCGCAGGGTCTGCGCGACAAAGCCGCTCAGGTGGTTACGGAAGCCGAGGAAGGCGTCAACTACGCCGAGGCCCAGATTCGCGAGGCCGAAGCTGCGATCAAGGCCGCCGAGTCGAATATCCTCAAGGCCAAGGCAGGCGTCACCGCCGCCGAGGAAAACCTGAAAATGCATGTCGTCACCGCGCCCATCGACGGTATTATCATTGACCGCAAGATCACCAGCGTCGGACAAGTCGTCTCGCCGCAGACGCATCCGGTACTGTTCATCCTCGTGCCGGACCTGAACACCTTCGAGCTTGAAGCGCAGGTCGGCGAGGCGGACATCGCCAAAATCAAGGTCGGCATGGAGGCCACGTTCAAGCTCGACGCCTACGCCGACGAGGACACTGCGTTTCAGGCGGTGGTCCGGGAAATCGCTTACGTCCCGACGCCTCCGGCCACGGGCCGTTGGATCGAAACCAGCACGAGCGGCCCCGGTCCGGTGACCTATCGGGTGACGCTCGATGTCAAACCGTCCGCCCATTCCGAGAACCGGCCCTTGAAGCCAGGAATGACTGGCAACGTCGATTTCGTGCTGCGGCGAGTGCCGGACGCCATTCGCATTCCCAACGCGGCCCTGGCCTACAGGCCGCTGAAACTTTCAGAAGAAGAAGCGAAGGCCATCGAGGCCCGCGAAACGTCCGGTTGGAAGCCGATCTGGGTCATGACGGACGGTCAAAGCAAGCTGTTGTTCATTAAGACCGGGGCCAATGACGGCAATCGTACCGAGGTGACCCAAGTGGACGGCGGGACTCTCGACGCCGGCATGGAGGTCGTCACCGAGAACCCGCCTCAGCCGATCTCGGGCGGTCTGTTCGGCATCAAGGATCAGATCAAGATCCTGTAGCTCCGTCCAATGCCGAGCAGCCGTGGACAACATCACGGAACCGAGGATGCCATCGTGAAGCCGATCATCAAGATCGAAGACATCCACAAGATCTACGACACGGGAGCGGTTCAGGTGCAAGCCCTGCGGGGCGTGTCGCTGACCATCGAGGAAGGTGAGTTCGTCGCCGTCATGGGGGCCAGCGGGTCGGGCAAATCCACGTTGATGAATCTGCTGGGCTGTCTGGACCGGCCCACGAGCGGCCGCTATTGGCTCGACGGCGAAGATGTCAGCAAGCTCAACCGCTATCAACTGGCCCGCATCCGCAATCGCAAGCTTGGCTTCGTGTTCCAGGGCTTCAACTTGCTTAAACGGCATACCGCCCTGGAGAACGTGGAACTGCCCTTGCTCTACGCTGGGGTCTCGGCTCGGGAGCGGAAGCGTCGGGCCTTGGCCAAGCTGGAACTGGTCGGTCTGGCTGATCGCGCTCATCATCTGCCCAACCAGTTGTCCGGTGGCCAACAGCAGCGCGTGGCTATCGCTCGCGCCCTGGTTAACGAGCCACGCATCATTCTGGCCGACGAACCGACCGGCAATCTCGACTCCGTCACCAGCGAGGAAATCCTGGCAGAGTTTCAGCGGCTGCACCGCGAACTGGGCCAGACGCTCATCATGGTGACCCACGAACACGACGTCGCCGACCACGCCCAGCGCATCGTTCTCATCCGCGACGGCAAGGTGGCCGAGGACCGGCCCAATCTGCATCAACGGCTGGCTCGACGCCGAGGTGTCGAAGGGACCAATGGTGCGGCTCCTCATTCCGCCGAGATTTCGTCGCCGGAGCCAAAAGCGGAAGAGGTCCGGCAAAAGGTTCTGGTTCCCTAGTCGTCGGACGACTGCGAACAGACGAGTGAGGCAGCGATTACAACATGAGTCTGACTTCTGCCATCCGCGTCGCTTTGGCGGCGCTCTTCGTTAATAAAGGCCGTTCCACCCTGACCTGCCTGGGTATCGTCATCGGCATCATGGCGGTCATTGCCATGGTGGTGGCCGGAAACGGGGCACGTGCGTCTCTTGATGAACGTCTCGACGCCGTGGGCAAAAACCTGATCCTCATCAAGCCCGGCGGCCGATCCAACGCCGGCATCGTATTGTCCAACGACAGCTTTACCGATGAGGAAGTCAAGGCCCTGCGGGAAGACCCCGAGGTGCGTCGCGTGGTATCAGGTCTCGCTGAAAATCAGAGCCATCTGGCAATGGTTTCGACGCCGACCGCTTCCCACCATACGTCCATTACTGGAGGAGTGCCGTCCGTTTTCCACATCCGCAAATGGGAGATTGAGCACGGCCGTTTTTACACAGAAAACGACGTGAACAAAGCGGCTCCCGTTTGCCTTCTCGGGCAGACTGTGCGACGAAAGCTGTTTCCGCACCGCAGCAACCCGGTCGGCCAGCGGATCCGGATCGGAAACCTACGGCTGGAGGTGATCGGCGTCCTCAAAGAAAAAGGCCGCGCGCCTACGGGAGCCGACCCGGACGATCAGGTGTTCGTTCCTCTGACCACGTTGCAGCAGAAGATCGCCAACGTGAAACGGATCGACATCATTACAGCGACAGCGGTCACGCAGGATGCCATTCCGCAGGCCGTGGAGCGGATCAAGAAAGTGCTGCGGGAGAAACGAAGACTCAAGCCCGGCGTGGACGACACCTTTGAGGTAAGCAGCGTTCAGGAGATGGCCGAACTGGCTGTCACGGTTGCCCGGATTTTCAACATCCTGGTCGTCGTCATCGCCTCAATTTCGCTCGTCGTGGGTGGCATCGGCATCATGAACATCATGCTGGTGTCGGTCACGGAAAGAACGCGAGAGATCGGAGTCCGCATGGCCGTCGGGGCCACGCCCGCTGACATTCGCAATCAATTCCTCATCGAAGCAGTGGTCCTCTCGTTGGTAGGGGGGCTTATCGGCATCGTGCTTGGAATCACCGTCGCCATCACCGTTACCCGGATAGCCGGCTGGCCCACGCTCATGTCGCCGTTCTACATCCTGCTGGCCTTCGGCGTGTCAGC
>JANWWR010000020.1 GCA_025055835.1 Gemmatales bacterium
TGCATGGCGTCGCCCCGGGCGGCGCGGGGAGATCGAAAACCTGGTTGGAGGGACGAATGGCACTGAAGATGCGGTTACGAGCTAACGAAAGCATTGAACAGGCAGTCCGTCGTTTCAAGAAACTCCTGGAACGCAGCGGCATTCCGAAGGAATTGCGGAAGCACGAGTATTACGAGAAACCCAGCGAAGCCCGCCGTCGGGCCAAACTCCGCAAGCTGAAAGCGGCTCGACGCAAGCAGGCCGCCAATGGCCGATGATGCCGGCCTGAACGAGTACCAGAGTGACCTACGCCAGCGCACGCGATCTGCTGAACCGCACGCATCTGTTTCCCGGTCCTTACACGATCAAGGCGATCGGTCTGACCGTTGACGACTTCGTCGGACGCATCGTCCGCGCCGCCGAGGGGGCACTGGCCCGCCAGGCGGACGTCCAGTTTTCCGTGCGGTCCACTCCCAATGGCCTCCACGTCGCCGTTACCTTGAACCTCCAGGTCGTGGACGCCGACGAAGTCATCCGTGTGTACCAAGCCTTGCAAGTGGTTCAAGGACTGCGCGTCCTGTTGTGATCTGTGATCCAGATCCTCAGCCATGAGCGAACGCGACTACACGCCGTACCAGTTGAAGGTCATCGAGCGGTACTACCGCAACCAGCCAACCTTGCTGCGGCAAAGGCTCGCGGATCTGGTCGGTGAGCTGTTCCTCGCCGACGATAAGAAGAAAGCCCGGCTGTGGAAGCGGGTCGAAGCGATTTTGCGGACCTTGCAGGTGCCGGAATCCCGCATCGTCCATCTGCTTCAACGTCAGGATCCGCAACTTCTTGCCGGGTTGGTCAAGGAACTTGAAAGCGGCGACGTCGGCAAGCAGCAGCGGCCTCGCTCCGGGTGAATTCAGACGTCATGATGGTGGAACCAACCTCGCCGGAACAGAAAGTCCCCGACCAGGGACTGCCTCCCCTTGCCCCTCCTGCTTTGCCGGATGCCGCTCAGCATCCCGAGGTGCCCTCTCCCGAAGAAATTGTTCGAGTTTACGGTCCCAAGGTGTATAATTTGGCACGGCGAATCCTTGGCAGCGATGCCGACGCCGAGGACGTAACGCAGGACGTTCTTTTGAAAGTCATCGAATCGTTGCACCAGTTTCGCGGCGAAGCGGCCCTGGGAACCTGGCTGCACCGGATCACGGTGAACGCTGCCTTGGCTTACCGGAAGAAACGGGCCAGGCAGGAGGAAACCGAAACGACCACCTCCAAAGAGCCGTTGGAGACGTTTGCGGAGCAAAGGGGTCACGGCAAACTGTCTGACACGCTCACCGGCAGGCCAGAAGGCGAGATCCTAAGCCAGGAAGCCCAGCAGTTGATTGAAAAGGCCATCGCGGAACTGCCGGAAAACTACCGCGTCGTGTATGTTTTGGCAGACGTGGAAGGGTTGTCCAACGCCGAGATTGCCGAGATCCTCGGCCTCAATGTTCCTGGTGTGAAAAGCCGACTGCATCGTGCTCGGCTCATGATGCGGCAAAAGTTGCAACCCTATTTCGAGGAATTGAATCCATGATTACGTGTCAAGAGGTCAGCGACTGGCTGCTCGACTATTTGTCCGGCGAGTTGAGCGAAAACGACCGACGTGCCGTGGATCATCACCTCGGGTCCTGTCCGGCTTGCGTATCCTTTGTCCATTCCTATCGGATGACCATCTCTCTGAGCCGAAGATTGGCCGCTCAGCCGACGCCGCCGGAGCTGATCGAACGCATCCAGGTCCGCTTCACCCAGGCAGGCCACCTGGGCCGAATGTGAACGGGATCGGGCTGGTCCCAGCCAACAAAAGTCCTCTGCGATGCTGGAGACGCGGCATGAGTTCCCAGGCTGATCTCCTTGACTCGCAAATCGACTACGACATTCCGACTTCTTCCCCCGGACCAGCCGGGACCTTGCCTTTCACACCGGAGCAGCTTCTCAACTCACCGAGTGGCAATCTGTTCGGGTGGAGCCAGAACGTCGGCATGGGCTGGAGCCCGAACGAATTGCTCGGCCCCGAGTTCGTGATTCTGAGCACCCAAGGCGGGATTCGGGAACCGGACGGCAGGCCGCTGGCGCTTGGCTATCACACCGGTCATTTTGAAGTCGGTCTGCTCATGCGGGCTGCTGCCGAGGAACTGCGATCCCAAGGCTGCATCCCGTTCGCCGGTTTCGTCACCGATCCATGCGACGGTCGCACCCAAGGCACGACCGGCATGTTCGACAGCCTGCCGTACCGCAACGACGCAGCCATCGTGCTTCGCCGTCTGATCCGTTCCCTGCCCACGGCCAAGGGGGTGCTGGGCGTAGCCACCTGCGACAAGGGCCTGCCAGCGATGATGATGGCATTGGCTGGCAGCAGCCACCTTCCCATCGCGCTGGTGCCCGGCGGCGTGACTCTGCCTCCGACCGAGGGTGAGGATGCCGGTAAGGTGCAGACCATCGGGGCACGCTTTGCCCACGGGGAAATCACGCTGGAAAAGGCGTCGGAACTTGGTTGTCGAGCCTGTGCCACGCCGGGTGGCGGATGCCAGTTCCTCGGGACAGCGGCCACCTCGCAAGTCGTCGGCGAAGCCCTGGGCCTCACGGTGCCCCATGCGGCCTTGGCTCCATCCGGCCAACCGATCTGGCTGGACATGGCTCGCCGCACCGCTCGCGCCCTGCTCCGGCTCCACGAACGGAAACTGAACGGCAAAGCGATCCTCACGCCCCAGGCCGTCCGCAATGCCATGACCGTCCACGCCGCTTTCGGAGGCTCCACCAATCTTGTCCTGCACATCCCGGCGATAGCTCATGCTGCTGGTCTGCCTCGACCCACCGTGGACGACTGGGCGGACATCAACCGCAGAACGCCGCGTCTCGTGGACGCCCTGCCCAACGGACCCGTCGGCCATCCGACCATCCGCGTCTTCCTGGCCGGTGGCGTGCCGGAGGTCATGCTGCATCTGCGCGACCTGGGACTGCTTGACGAGTCGTGCCTGACCATCACCGGCGAACCGCTGGGCAAGATTCTCGATTGGTGGCAAACCAGCGAACGCCGCAAGAGAGTTCGCGAACGGCTCTACGAGGCCGACGGAATCGACCCGGATGACGTCATCATGCCGCCAGCTCGGGCCAAGCAGCGCGGCCTGACCAGCACCGTGACATTTCCCCGCGGCAATCTGGCCCCGCAAGGGTCGGTCATCAAGAGTACCGCCATTGATCCCAGCGTGGTCGATCCCGATGGCGTGTATCGCAAGATCGGCCCGGCCCGCGTCTTCACCACGGAACGGGCCGCCGTGGCAGCGATCAAGAGTCGTGGGCCGGATCGCGTTCAGCCTGGTTCCGTGATCGTGCTCATTTGCCGCGGACCACTGGGCACCGGCATGGAGGAAGTCTACCAGGTCACCAGTGCCCTGCGGCATCTAAGCTTCGGCAAGCACATTGCGGTGATAACAGATGCACGCTTTTCCGGCGTTTCGACGGGGGCCTGCATCGGACATGTCGCTCCGGAAGCGTTGGCCGGCGGTCCCATCGGCAAGGTGCTGGACGGCGACCTGATTGAAATCATCATCGACCGCAATAGGTTGGAAGGCAGCGTGAATCTGGTTGGTTGCGGGGAAAGGATCTTCGGTGCGGAAGAAGGAACCCGCGTCTTGGCCGAACGGCCTCCCCGACCCGATCTGGCTCCCGATCCCGATCTGCCCGCAGATACCCGTCTGTGGGCCTTGCTCCAGCAAGCCAGCGGCGGTATCTGGGGCGGATGCGTGTACGACCTTGATTTGCTGGCCGAACGGCTACGCATCATTCGCCCCTGATCTCTCTCGCTTTCTCCCCTGCTTTGCACTCGGCCGATTGACCACATCGGTCGCCTCGCTTACGCTGTTCCACGTCGCCGACCCGACGGATTCGGAGAACCCGCCATGCGACGACTTGCTTCTGCGTTCCTGTCCGTGTTTTCGCTTGTCGGTCTGGCCTTGGCCGCTGAGGACGTGACCCGTGTTGTGCAGCCTCCCGCAACGCTGGACGACATCCGAATCAAGAAGCCGTTTCATGTGGACAACCCGTTTCCCTTCGAGCCGCGTTTTCCGGATCGCCAGAGCTGGGAACGCCGAGCCGAGGAACTGCGAACCCAAGTGCTAGTCGCCAACGGACTATGGCCAATGCCTCCCAGGGCGCCGCTGAATCCCGTCATTCACGGCAAGATCGAGCGGGACGGCTACACCGTGGAGAAGGTCTATTTCGCCAGTCTGCCGGGTCATTATGTGACGGGAAATCTTTATCGGCCCAAGGGCATGCCGGGCAAGCGGCCAGGGGTGCTGTGTCCGCACGGTCACTGGGCCAACGGTCGCCTCTTCGAACGCAGCGAAGCCGAGGCCAAGAAGGAAATCGAATCCGGGGCGGAAAAGACGATGGAGGGGGCACGCTATCCCCTGCAAGCGCGTTGTGCCATGCTGGCCCGCATGGGCTGCGTGGTCTTCATGTACGACATGGTCGGCTACGCGGACAGCACCAAGATTCCGCACACGCAAGGTTTCGCCGACGCCGAGGCTGAACTACGCCTTCAAAGCTTCATGGGCTTGCAGACGTGGAACAGCATCCGGGCCTTGGATTTCTTGACCAGTCTGGACGAAGTGGACCCGCAGCGAATCGGCGTCACCGGAGCCAGTGGCGGCGGAACGCAAACGTTCATCCTGTGCGCCATCGATCCCCGGCCTGCCGCGTCGTTTCCCGCGGTGATGGTCTCGACGGCCATGCAGGGCGGATGCATCTGCGAAAACTGCTCGCTGCTTCGCATCGGCACGAACAACATCGAACTGGCCGCGTTGTTCGCTCCCAAGCCGCAAGCCATGACCGGAGCCAATGACTGGACCGTGGACATCGAACGCAAGGGCTTGCCGGAGCTGAAGCGCATCTACGGCCTGTACAACGCTGCCGATCGCGTCGAAGCCAAGTACTTTCCCTTTCCGCACAACTACAACCAGCCCTCGCGGGAGATGATGTACAACTGGTTCAACCGACACCTGCAACTTGGCTTCCCCGAACCTGTCGTGGAACAACCCTTCGTGCCGATTGCTCCAAAGGACCTGCGGGTGTTTGACGCCGAGCATCCCCTGCCCGCCGATGCCGCCGACGCCGCCACGCTACGCCAATATCTGACCCGTACCTCGGATGCACAGTTGAGGGAGTTGGCGAAGCAACCCGCCGAATATCGCCGAGTCGTCGGAGCGGCTCTCCGGGCGATGGTCGTGGATCGCATGCCGGAAACCGATGCCGTCAAGATCGTCTCGCAGCGAGAAATCACCGCGAACGGGTACAAGGTGCGGCAGGTCCTGCTGACGCGGGAGGGGACACAGGAATATGTCCCGACGCTTGCCATCCTCCCCGAGAATTGGCAGGGCGGCGTGACGGTCGTCACAAAGGCCAAGGGGAAAGCCGCTCTGTTCGAGGAATCGGGCCAACCCGGCACTCTGCTTCGGAAGCTCCTGGAAGCTGGCAAGGCTGTCGTCGCTCCGGACGTGTATCTCACCGGCGAGTTCTTTGCTCCGGATCAGGAGCCGAAACTGCCCCCGCTGGAGCAAAAATACCATCGCAACGTGCCCTTCGCCGGATATACCTACGGCTACAACCGAACGGTCCTGGCCAACCGGGTGCGGGATACCTTGACGACCTTGGCCTATGCCCGCCAGTTGAATCAGGGCAAAGCCGTGGATTTGCTCGCCGCTGGTGATGCCGCCGTTTGGGCTTTCCTGGCCCGGCTACTGGCCGGCGATGCCGTCGGTACAGCCGTTCTGGATTTGAAAGGGTTCGACTTCGATCAGGTGAAGCGGCCCGAGGACGCCATGATGCTTCCCGGCGCGCTGAAGTACGGCGGCATCCACGGACTGCTGCCGTTGTGCCCGGCTTCTGGTACGGTTGTGTACGGTGTACCCAAGGGCGAACCGCTCGTGCCGGTTATGTTCCCACTACATCGGGAAAGCGTCGGTGAGGAACGCCTGCTTGCCGAGGTATTGAAGTGACTTTCGACCAGGCTTTACCGCGCAGCAATGCTATTGGCCTGATTTCTCCTCCGTCTGATCGGGAGGCTCTTGCTCCGGAGAAGCTCCTTCGCCTCCTTGCTGCTGCTCGGGCTGCTTGGGTCGGGTAAATGACAAGCCCGTGTCAGCCTTGCCCTTTCGAACGCCGGAGATGATGTCTGAACCTTGCGCGACAGGGTTGATCTCCGTAAAGATGGACGATTCGCCGGTTGAGAGGCGGCTCGCTTCCCGAAGAATGCCCGACTGGCTGATGCCAGACGCCCCCGGAGTGCGTCGGCCGAAGTCGTCTTCGTCGAAGATCGACTCGCTTTCCGGTTGACCCGCTCCGGCAGCAGGGGCTTGGCCTTCACCTTCGTACATGCGGTCAAGATCGTCTGGCGAAAGCATTTCGCCGGGACCAGCAAGCATGGTGTCCTTCCCACCACCCGGGGCCTGGCGAAGCTGAGTTTCCTGACCGAAGGGCTGGATCTGCACTTGAGCCGTGGGTTCCGCCGCTGCCTCGCTGACCACCGGCTCCTCGGCCGCTTCGGTGACGACCCCGGCTTCCTCTCCGCCTGTACCGCCGATGCCCGCGTAGGATTCTTCGGTCACGTCGGTCGCCTTCAGAAACTCTTCGACCGCGGAGGTGCCGGAGTAGGACAAGGCGAAGATGCCGAAGCAGATGGGCAACAGGGCGGTCAGCACGAGAATGACGCCGGACAGGATCGGTGTCGGGCCGAGCGGATGTGGATCCTGGCCTTGGAGAATCAGCACGAAGATGCCGATGAGCAAAGCCGTGCCGCCGATCAACCCGGCGAGCAAAGACAGTTGCAAGGTCCGCAGACCGAATCGGCTCCGCCGAGCCACCCGCCACGTCACGAAAAGTCCAAAAACGACGATGAACCCAGCCACCGAGAACAGCAACATCCAGCCGAGATTGGCCAAGTCGGCCTTGGGCACGTCGGGGAACAGTGTGCCGGAGGCGTTCAAAGCCATCGGCCACAGTGACGCCAGGGCCAGCAACCCCGTGGCGATGCTGAGCCACAAAGCTGCCAACGTGCTGGTGACTTCCGGCGGCAGTCGCTGCGGTGAGGGGATTACAGCGGGAAATGTCGTCTCAGCAGTGCTCATCGTCGCTGGCCTCGAAATGTTGTAACCGCCCTCCCTATTCCGTCCCGAAAACGAGAGGGGTAATGGTCAGGATGCGGTTATCTCCATTAACCGTCACCGCACGCCGATCTGTCAAGGAAACTTGACGAGGTCCGCCTCGTTTCCCTCCTCGGCACGCCTCCGCTTGACGCCTTGTCCGGCATGATCGCTAGAACCCGACCTTTCCTGTTGCCGGAATATCACCGGCCTGAAAATGGCGGGAACAGGCGGTTTTTCGCTGCTTCATCCAGCGGAGAACCGTATTCGCACGCCTCAAACATTTCCAGATACCGCACTTTCGGACCGATGCGGTCCCGATACCGATCAGCCCGTCGTTCGAGGCGGTCGAGCACTTGCCGGGCCAGCCAGGCTTTGCGTTCTTCGTCCGTCGTCGGTACCTGATCGGCGATGCCGCGGTTGTATGGCAGCCATTCGTAAAACTGAGAAGCGTGGCAGTGCAGCATGTCCACGATCTGATGGACGACTTCATCCACGGCTACGAAAACGGTCGGTTCAAACGGATACGGCTTGCGAAAGTCGTCGGGCAGATAGGCGATGACCGGATCGCTGGCCAAGTGGGGCACTTCCGGCACGACGGCGGGCACCGTGACCAGGTAAGCGGCGTCCTGAACGAGTTGGCTGACGGCACGATGATCGGGATGGTAATCGCAGGGCCGATGCGTCAGAACCAAGTCTGGTTGAAACTCCCTCAGGAGGCGAATCATCCGCCAGCGGTTTTCCAAGGTGGGCTGAAGCTTCCCATCCGGCAAATCGAGGATTTCGTAAGTGCCTCCGATGACGGCGGCAGCGGACTCGGCTTCGGCACGGCGTCGGGCGGCCAGTTCCGGACCCCGCATTCGAAAATGTCCCGCGTCACCGTTGGTGAAGCTCACCATCTTGACCGTATGACCCGCCCGCCGGTACAGTGCAGCCAAGCCTCCAGCGTAATACTCGGCATCGTCCGGGTGCGCTCCGACGATCAACAACCGCAGCGGCTCGCCAACCATGACCAATACCTTCCCCTGCCCCTCGCCGTTCCACCATATACTTTCGCGGAATTGTAGAGGAACCCAAGCGATGACCGCAAGCAATCTCCGTTTGCTTTGCCACAGGGCTGTCGCCATCGCTGCCTGGATGTTGGCCGCGACCTGTTTTCTCGGAACGGCCTCGCCGACAATCGCCGCTTCAGAAACTCGTGCAAACGACGAAGCAACGCTATATCCCGTCGGACTCAGCCGAACCGATGTCACGCCGAACTACCCGGTGCGACTGAGCGGATTCGGTTTCCGCCGCACGGAATCCGAGGGCGTCACGCAGCGTATTTGGGTCAAAGCGTTGGCCATCGGCTCGGACGACGACGGCCCCCTCGTGGTCCTTGCGGTGGACAATCTTTTCGTCCCGCTGTGGATGACAGAGGAACTGGCTCAACGATTGGCGAAAAAAGCCAGGATCCATCGGGATCGGTTGGCCGTCACGGCGACGCATACGCACACTGCCCCGGTTCTCAAAGGCACGGTGCCGACGCTCTTCGGCATGCCGCTGCCCGCCGATCAACAGGAACGCGTTGATCGCTATTCCGCGGAACTGCTGGACAAGATGGAACAAACTGCCCTGGCCGCCTTAGCGGATCGACGCCCGGCGAAGCTGACCTGGGGTATCGGCAGGGTATCCTTCGCCGTCAATCGCCGCACGCAGGGCGGTCCGGTGGATCACGACCTGCCCGTGATGGTGATTCGCTCGCCGGACCATGCCATTCGCGGCATCTGGGTCAACTACGCCTGCCATTGCGTGACCCTGTCCAACAACAAGATTTCTGGAGACTGGGCCGGTTACGCCCAAGAGGCCATCGAAGACGACCATCCGGGAGCCATCGCCCTCGTCTCCATCGGCTGCGGCGCGGACGCCAATCCGAGTTCTGGCGTAACCGGCGACAAGGTCGAGATCGCCGCTCGGCAGGGTCGGGAAATCGCCGACGAAGTCAAGCGGCTGGTGGGAGGCTTCCTTACACCCCTGTCCGGCCAACTGCGGGCCGCTCGGAAAGTTTTTGAGCTTCCGCTCGACGAGCCGCCGTCCAAGGCCGAACTCGAAGAGCGAGCCAAGCGTCAAGACCACACCGGCTACCACGCCCGTTATCAGCTTGACAAGTTGAACCGCGGTGAGGCGCTTCCCAAGACCATTCCCTACTCGGTTCAGGTGTGGGCGTTCGGCGACAAACTCGCCTGCGTGTTTCTGCCCGGCGAAGTGGTCGTGGATTACGCCCTGCGGCTGAAAAAGGAACTCGACGGCACACGGCTCTGGATCAATGCGTACAGCAACGATTGCCCCTGCTACATCCCCTCAGAACGCATTCTCCGGGAAGGCGGCTACGAAGGCGGGGGTGCCATGATCTACTACGGTCTGCCGACTCGTCTCAAACCCGGGCTGGAACAACCGATCCTTGATGCCGTCAAGGAACTAACTGGACCGGGTTTTCTGCCGCGGTTCGACGGAAACAAAACGCAAGGCACCCGACCTCTGCCACCGCAACAGTCCGCATTGACCCTGACGACACCTCGCCAATTGCACGTCGAACTGGTCGCCTCAGAGCCTCTTGTGCAGAGTCCGGTCGCCATCGATTGGGGACCGGATGGACGGCTCTACGTCGCTGAGATGCTCGATTACCCTGAGGGCCTGGACGGAGCTTATCGGCCTGGCGGTCGCATCCGCGTTCTGCATGACCTCGACGGCGACGGCCGATACGACCGAGCCGACGTCTTCGCCGACGGTATCCCTTTCCCTACTGGCGTCCTGGCCTACCGGGACGGGGTCCTTGTCTGCGCCGCTCCAGACATCCTTTACCTGGCCGACACCGACAATGACGGACGGGCCGAGGTGCGTTTGAAACTCTACAGCGGCTTCGGCACGGAGAACTATCAGGCCCGTGTCAACAGTCTGGAGTACGGCCTCGACGGATGGATTTACGGATCATGCGGCATGTTTGGCGGAACGATTGCCTGCACGTCGCTGGATGGCAAGCACCGTCGTACCGTGGCCTTGGGCGACCGCGACTTTCGCATCCGGCCAGAAACCGGAGAGTTGGAACCGGCCAGCGGTCGGACGCAGCAGGGCCGGGTCCGGGACGATTGGGGCCACTGGTTCGGCTGTGATAACAGCACCTTGCTCGTTCACTATCCGCTCGATGAGCACTATCTTCGTCGAAACCCACACGTCAAAACCCGTTCGCATCGGGTTTACGTGCCCGGCTACCAGAACTCTCACCGGCTGTTTCCGGCCATCGGTCATCAGCAGCTTTTCGCCCTCTCCGGTCCACCTCGAACGGTGACGGCTGCCTGCGGTCTGGGAATCTACCGCGACGATCTGCTCGGTCCCCAGTACCGCGGCAATGCTTTCATCTGCGAACCAGTCAACCATCTGGTTCATCGCGAGGTGATGAGTCCGCGAGGCAGCACGTTCACCAGTCGCCGAGCGGAAGAGGAAAGCCAAAGCGAATTCCTGACCTCGACCGATCCGTGGTTCCGTCCCGTGCAAGTCCGCACCGGGCCGGACGGGGCCTTGTGGATCGTGGACATGTATCGCTTCCTCATTGAACATCCGCGCTGGATCCCTCCCGCCGACCTGGAAAAACTCGATGCCCGGGCAGGAAGCACGTTCGGCCGCATCTATCGGATTGTCCCGCGGGAAGGAAAGCCACGTCCGGTGCCGAAACTGGATCGCATGTCAGCGCCCCAGCTGGTTGAAGCGCTGGACACGCCCAACGGCTGGCAGCGGGACATGGTTACGCATCGGCTGTTGCTGCTGCCCAAGGAATCGCTGCGATCCCTGCAACCGCCCCTGCAACGGCTGGCCATCGAGGCCCAGCGACCTGAAACCCGCCTGGCAGCTTTGTGCGTGCTCGATCAGGCCCGGCTTCTTGGAGCGGAGGTCGTTCAACGGTCCTTGACCGATGCCGATGCCCGGGTCCGTCGGCATGCGGTTCGGCTCGCACCGCTTTACCTCCGCTCAGCCGAGGAACTGCGAACCCTTTGGAATCTGGTGGACGAGCTCGATCCACACGTTCGCCTGGAACTCGCCTGTGCCTTGGGCGGCGTTTCCGAACCGAGAGCCGCGGAGGTGCTGGTCGCACTGATCCGGCCTGGTACGGACGCCATCTTCGCTGACGCCTGGCTGAGCAGCCTCAACAAGGACAACTGCGTTCCGATCCTGAGATCGCTGACGACACGCCTACGCAGCGGAGAGATGTTGCCAATGCGATCAATCCTCATCGGCACGACGGCGACGTTGTTGCGGACGCAAAGCCAGGAAGCGGTCACACCTCTTTTGGCGGAAGCGCTTCGTCCGGACAAGGAGACAGCAGCGTTCGCCGGCTGGCAATGGGACGTGCTTGCTGGCGTTTTGGACGTAACGGCATCCCACGTGGAAAAGCAACCGTGGAAGCCAGGCGACGATCTGCACTCACTCGTGCAGAAAATGCTGAGGCACGCCCATGAGCGAGTCGCCGATCCCGCTTGTGCGGAATACGAGAAAGTCCGATTTCTCCAGTATCTCGGCCACGATGAGGCCCACCGCGAGGAAGATTTGAAGCTGCTCGCCAGCCTGCTCAGCCCGGATCAGTCGCCGGCCGTCCAGCAGACCGCCCTGCGAGTGATGAGCCGAATTCCCGATGATCGCATCGCTGGCATCGTGCTGGCCGATTGGCCTAACCGAACGCCGGGCACCAAGGCAGCATGTTTAGACCTGCTTCTGAGTCGCCCGAAATGGGTCAAGGAGTTGATTGCCGCTCTGGTTTCAGGCAAGGTTTCGGTCAACGATCTTGATGCGACACGCCGTCAGATCCTCCTCGACCATCCCGACGCCGAGGTGCGTTCGACGGCAGCTCGGATTTTCAGCGGACCTAGCTCGGCAGATCGTGCCAAGGTGCTTGCGGAATATCGGCCAGCAGCGGCGACTTTGGGCAATGCCGTCGAAGGCAAACGCCTGTTTGCGAAGCACTGCTCAGGCTGTCATCGTCTGGAGAATGTCGGGCACAGCGTTGGTCCTGATCTGGCTGCCGTCGCCTCGAAACCTCCCGAATACTTGCTCCAGGAAATCCTCGATCCCAATCGCAACGTGGACACACGGTACACGATCAACCGCATCCTGCTGAAGGACGGTCGCATCGTTTCCGGTTTGTTGGCCTCCGAGAATGCCGCCACGCTGACGCTTCGCGCTCAAGAAGGCCGGGAAGAGGTCGTACTCCGATCCGAAATTGAACAGTTGCAAGGCACCGGCCGATCGCTGATGCCGGAAGGTTTCGAGAAAGAATTGTCGCCACGTGCCATGTCCGACCTGCTTGCTTACTTGGCCAGTGCGGTCCCCTCGCCGGAGGCGGTTTCGGACAGTTCCCCGAAACCACCGTCGAAGCCGCATGAGAATGTCCTCAAGGCCAAGCCGTCTGCCGCCGACAACGGCACCGAGCCGAATCGCCAAGAACCTGGAGCTGGCAAAAAAGTCGATCCCAAATCCGTCGCTGCCCAGCTACTCGACGACTCGCTTCCCTCAGCCGTCCGACAGGGCCTCGCTGCTCGCCACGCGGATCAGGCTGCCGAGATCATCGCGGCCATGACCGCCGATCTTGGCGCAGACGCTAAGGAGGAATACCGCCGCATTCCGTGGATCTGGCGGGTCGCCGTCAATGCCGGCAGGAAGAACGAAGATGGCGTGCTGATTCGGCTCTTCGAAGTGGCACTGCCGGAGAAGAACGGCAAACTTCGTGACTGGCAGGCAGTCGTGCTCGGCGGCGGCATCGTCCACGGACTTAGCCTCGAAGGATTGTGGCCCAAGACGAGAATTGCCGAACTGCTCAAGAATCGTCCCGACCTGGCCGCCCGTTGGCAGCAGGCCCTGGACCAGGCTTCCAGCATGGCCGACGACGAAAAGGTGCCGACGGGAACCCGGTACGATGCCCTGCGGATGATCGCGATGGAGACGTGGGAACGCCGCGGGAAGCAGTTGTTGAAGTATCTGCAAAAAGGCATCCACGAGGAAGTGCAGAGCGGAGCGGTCAGCGGACTGGCCGACATGCAGACCCCCGAAGTCGCCGAGCCGCTTGCCCAGGCGATCAGCTATCTGCCGCCAGACAACCGCCGCCTCGCCCTCGACGCTCTCATCCGTTCAACGGATCGCGTCAAGGTCTTGCTTGATTATCTGGAGAACGGGAAGATCGAAAAAAGCTGGCTGAGCAACGAGCAGATTCGCAAGCTCAAGCGGGTAGAGGATGCGGCATTGAAACAGCGGGTCGAGCGCTTGTTCGGCTCGTGACCGGCTTTAAGGCGCGATCTCTTTGCCTTGCAGGACTTCGATGTGGCCGTTGCGGGCCACGGCGAATTTGAAATCCGTCCTGGCCGTGCAGGCGGCCCCGGTCTGCCCTTGCGTGTTCAGAGCGATGAAGGCGACCCGGGCCGGATGCACGCCCCGTCGCGCCGCCGTGGCGTTGACCTTGCGAACGGCCAGTTCACAGGCCTCCTGAGGCGACCGCCCGGCCCGCATCGCCTCCACGATGGTCAAGCTGCCAGCGATGCGAATTATCTCCTCGCCGACGCCGGTTCCACCCGCCGCTCCCGCCGTGTTGTCCACGTAGAGACCGTGGCCAATCAACGGCGAATCGCCGACCCGGCCCGGCAGCTTGTGAGCCAGGCCCGATGTCGTGCAGACGCCGCCAAGGTTGCCTTCCTTGTCCAGACAAAGCACCGTGACCGTGTCGTGACTCGTGTAGTCGTCGTCCGGCGGAGCCGGTTGCACACTGTCCCGGCGACCGCGGCCCGGCTTGCTCTTTTCCCACTGTTCCAGACTCTTTGGCGTCAGCAGATTTTCCAGAGGAAAGCCCTGCTGAAGGGCGAAGAGTTTCGCTCCTTCGCCAACCAGCAAAATGTGCGGCGTCTTCTCCATCACCCGCCGAGCCAAGGCAGCGACGTGACGAATGTTTTCGACCCCCGCCACGGCTCCGCAATTGAGTGTCCGCCCATCCATGACGCAGGCATCCAGTGACACGGTGCCAATGCTGTTGGGCAGGCCGGCATAGCCGACGGAGTTGACTTCGGGATCGTCCTCGACAGCCTGAGCGCCGGCCAGAGCAGCGTCCAACGCTGACGCACCTTTGCGCAGCAGGTCGTCGGCGACGGTGACTGCCGTTTTCCCGAAAACCCAAGTGGCGATGGCGACGGGTTCTGCCATGCGGTTGGCTCCTTGATCGCGTTGGGTGCACCGGAATGCTGACGCTTTCCGCTCGCCTCGATTGCCTGAATGCCGGGAGTTTATGGTTTCCGCTCATCGGCGTCGTCGAGCACGCTCAGGGCCTTGAAGGGCGTGCCCTCGACATACTCCAGAAACGCTCCCCCGCCGGTGGAGACGTGCGTCATCTTGTTGTCGAGGCCGAACGCTTCCACCGCCTCGGCTGTCTCACCGCCGCCCACTACGGTGATAGCCGAAGATCCAGCCATCGCCTCGGCAATCGCTCGGGTTCCCCGGCTGAAGGGTTCGTCCTCAAACTTGCCCATCGGCCCGTTCCAGACGACCATTTTCGCCTGACCAATGATGTCGGCGTATTGTGCGATGGTCTTTGGTCCGATGTCCACGGCGATCCAACCGTCAGGGATTGGCCCTTCGACGATTTTGGTCGCAGCCGAGGCGTCCAGCCGATCCGCGATGAGATGATCCACCGGCAGCGTGATTTTGCCTTGCCCCAGGCTCAGCAGTTCCCTGGCAACATCGAGCTTATCCGCCTCCACCCGCGAATTGCCGATGGACTGGCCGAGCGCCTGCATGAACGTGTACGTCATCGCTCCGCCGATAAGGACTCGGTCCACGCGCTCGAGCAGTCTTTTGATGAAGCCGATCTTGTCCGAGACCTTGGCCCCGCCGAGCACCCCGACGAATGGCCGGGCCGGTGCCGTCAGCAGCCGTTCCAGGATTTCCAGCTCCTTCGCCACAAGGAAGCCGACGACTCGCGGCTTGCCGGTCATGAGCTTGGGCACGGCGTACATGGAAGCGTCCGTGCGATGGCAGGTGCCGAAGGCATCGTTGACGTACACATCGCCGATTTTGGCCAATTCTGCCGCGAACGCTTCGTCACCCTTCTGTTCTCCGGGATGAAAGCGAAGGTTTTCCAGAAGAATCACCGAGCCAGGCGAAGCGGTTTGCACGGCAGCGGTGACTTCAGGACCGACGACCTGATCAAGCTTTTTCACAGGCTTTCCAAGGAGTTCCGAGAGCCGCTGCCCAACCCGGTCCATGCGGTAAATGGCGTCCTGCTTCGGATCGCCCTTGGGCCGACCAAGGTGGCTCATGCAGATGGCCACGGCCCCGGCGTCGAGGACGTGGCGGATCGTCGGCAAGGCGGCTCGGATGCGGCGGTCGTTGCTGATGCTGCCGTCGTCGTTGAGCGGTACGTTGAAATCGACACGGATCAGGACCCGCTTGCCGCTCAGGTCGTTCAGATCACGGAGGGTTTTCTTGGCCATGATCCGCTTCCTCAGGTAACCATTTCCCCATGGCAGGCATTACCGGCCATCACGAGACGCCATGTAAGCCAGCAGGTCGGCGCAGCGGTAGGAATAGCCCCACTCGTTGTCATACCAGGCGATGAGCTTGAAGAACCGGCTCGGCTTCGCGTTCGCTTCGGAACCGGAACCGTGCAAGCTCATGCCGCTGCCAGCATCGTAAATGCTGGAATGCGGATCGTGGATGAAGTCGGAGGAAACCACTTCATCCGTGGTGTAATCGAGGATGCCCTTCAAGTACGACTGGCTGGCTTTCTTCATCGCCTCGCAGATGGCGTCGTAGGTGGTTTCCTTGACCGTCTTGACGGTCAGATCAACGACCGACACTGTGGCTGTCGGGACACGGAACGCCATGCCGGTGAGCTTCCCCTTCACCTCGGGAATTACCAGGCCGACTGCCTTGGCCGCGCCAGTCGTGGACGGGATGATGTTCATGGCCGCCGCTCGACCACCCTTCCAGTCCTTCTTTGATGGACCGTCCACGGTCTTCTGCGTGGCCGTGTAGCTATGCACCGTGGTCATCAGCCCCTCTTCGATGCCGAAGCCTTCTTTCAGCAGCACATGGACGACCGGAGCAAGGCAATTCGTCGTGCAACTGGCATTGGAAATGACGTGGTGTCTGGCCGGGTCGTATTTCTCGTGGTTGACCCCCATGACGATGGTGATGTCCTCGCCCTTGGCCGGCGCGGAGATGATGACCTTCTTGGCCCCAGCGGTCAGGTGTCCCTTGGCCTTCTCCGCCTCGGTGAACAGACCCGTGCTTTCAATCACGTAATCCACGCCGAGCTGCTTCCACGGCAGGGCCTGGGGGCCTTCCTTGATGGCCAGGCACTTGACTTCCCGGCCATTGACCACGAGCAAGTCGTCTTCGGAGACGGATTCCGAGGATTTCTTGCTGGCGACCGTGCCGGGGAAACGGCCCTGGGTGGTGTCGTACTTGAGCAGGTAGGCAAGGTTGTCGGCGGGAACGAGGTCGTTGACGGCGACGACGTCGAACTGTTTGCCGTTCGGGTCTTTCTCCATCAAGGCCCGGAAAACGAGTCGCCCGATGCGGCCAAAACCATTGATGCCGACGCGAATGGGCATGGCATTCTCCTTTTGCTAACGATGGCGTAGCCCAAGACGAATAGTCGCTCCCGACGGCCCGACACCACGGCTGTTCCGGCGGAGTCATGGCGGCAACTATCGCTGTTTGTATGATGATCCACGCAGTTTGACAACGAAGCCAAGGACCCCACGCCATGAGCAGCCCCATCCGCATTGCCGTCACTGGTGCCGCTGGTCAAGTCGCCTACGCCCTGTTGCCTCGCCTGGCCTCGGGAGAGGTCTTCGGTCCCCAACGCAAAGTTATTCTGCACCTGTTGGAAATTCCGCAGGCCATGCAGGCTTTGGAAGGCGTGGCGATGGAACTGGAAGATTGCAGCTTCCCCACCCTGGCCGGCATGGTTCTGACCGACGATCCGAACGTCGCCTTCGACGGTGTTAATTGGGCCTTGCTGGTCGGCTCCTTCCCCCGCAAAGAGGGCATGGAACGCAAGGAATTGCTGGGCATTAACGGAAAGATCTTTGTTGACCAGGGCAGAGCGTTGGCGGCCAAGGCGGCCAGTGATGTCCGCATCCTGGTTGTCGGCAACCCGTGTAACACGAACTGCCTCGTGGCCTACCACAACGGTCGGGACATTCCCGCCGAGCGCTGGACGGCCATGACTCGCCTCGATCACAACCGGGCACGCAGCGCCTTGGCCAAAAAAGCCGGCGTGCCCAACGAGGCCGTCACAAACGTTACCATCTGGGGCAACCACAGCAACACGCAATATCCCGACTTCACCAATGCCCGCATCCATGGCAAGCCAGCGGTGGAAGTGATCGGTGACCGAATCTGGCTGGAGCAGACGTTCGTGCCGATGGTGCAGACCCGCGGAGCAGCCATCATCAAGGCCCGCAAACTGAGTTCCGCCATGTCTGCGGCCCACGCTGCCCTGGACCACGTCAAAAGCTGGATCGAACCCACGCCGGCGGGGGATTGGGTCAGCGCTGCTGTCGTGTCCAGGGGCGAATACGGCGTGCCGCCCGGCCTGGTGTTCAGCTATCCTGTTCGCAATCCCGGCGACGGCTCGCTGCGGGTCGTCGAGGGCCTGCAACTGGACGCCTTCGGCAAGGAGCGCTTCGCCATCACCTTGCGGGAACTCGAAGAGGAACGGGACGCAGTCCGCGATCTGCTTCCGTCGTGAATCGCCAATTCAAGGAATCAATTCACTGACCGTGTTCGGAACGCTTTTTGCTGTGCGATCCGAGGCGGTGTCCGTACATTGACGCCGACTGCGTTTTGGTCGCAGCGTTTGTGACATTAGTGGTGCTGAGATTCGGATCCATGCCTCAAGGTTATCTCTGCCTCGTCCTTCACGCCCATTTGCCGTTCGTCCGTCATCCCGAGTACGACGACTTCCTCGAAGAGGACTGGTTCTACGAAGCGATCACGGAAACCTACATTCCGCTTCTGGAAATGTTCGAGGGGCTGGAGCGGGACGGGGTCGATTGGCGGCTGACCATGTCGGTCACGCCGACGCTGGCGGCGATGTTTGCCGATCCGCTTCTGCAATACCGCTACGTCCGCCATATCGACAATCTGATCGCTCTGGCAAACAAGGAACTGCATCGCACCCGCTGGCAGCCGGAGTTTCACGTCCTCGCCCAGATGTACCACGACCGCTTCCTCCGCTGCCGGGAAGTGTTCGTCAACAAGTACAGCTACAACCTGCTCAACGGCTTTCGCCGCTTCTTCGATGCGGGCAAACTGGAACTCATCACCTGTGCCGCGACGCACGGCTTTTTGCCGCTCATGACCATCAACTGGGACGCGGTGCGTGCCCAGATCGAGATCGGCTGTCGAGAATTTGAGCGGCACTTCGGCCGACGACCGCGTGGCATCTGGCTTCCCGAATGCGGCTACACTCCCGGCGTGGAAAAGTATCTGGAGGCCGCCGGTATCCGCTATTTCTTCACCGACACCCACGGCGTTCTCTTCGCAGATCCGAGGCCGAAGTACGGCGTGTATGCTCCGATCATTTGCCCCGGCACCAATGTCGCCGCCTGCGGTCGGGACACCGAGTCGTCCAAGCAGGTCTGGAGCGCCATCGAGGGCTACCCCGGCGACTACAACTATCGGGAGTTCTACCGCGACGTCGGCTTCGACCTCGAATACGACTATATCCGGCCGCATCTGCACTCGACCGGCATCCGCAGCAACCTCGGGATCAAGTATTACAAGATCACCGGACGCACGGAGCACAAGCTGCCCTACGTCCGCGAGGCTGCGTTGGAAAAAGCGGCAGAGCACGCTGGCAATTTCATGTTCAACCGTGAAAAGCAAGCGGAGTGGCTCTACGGCGTCATGGGAGGGCGACCGCCGCTCATCATTGCGCCCTACGACGCCGAACTGTTCGGCCACTGGTGGTTCGAGGGGCCGGAATGGCTCAATTACCTGCTCCGCAAAATCTGCTACGATCAGCAGACCATCAAAACCATTACCGTGCCGGAGTATCTGGAGGCTCATCGGCATATCCAGATCAGCCAGCCGTCGTTTTCCAGCTGGGGCTACAAAGGCTATTGCGAAGTCTGGCTGGAAGGCTCCAACGACTGGATTTACCGCCACCTGCATGAAGGGGCCAACCGCATGGTGGAGCTGGCCCGTCGCTATCCCGACGCCGACGGCTTGCGTCGCCGGGCTTTAAACCAGATGGCCCGTGAACTTTTGCTGGCCCAATCGAGCGACTGGGCCTTCATCATGAAGACCGGCACGATGGTCGAATACGCCGTGGAGCGGACGCGCGTCCACGTCCTCAATCTGAACCATCTTTACGACCAGATTCGCAATAACACCATTGATGAGCCGTGGCTGAATGTTATCGAAGCCCGGCACAACATTTTCCCGGACATGGATTATCGGGTGTACGCCTGAATGCGAATCGTGCTGCAACGCGTGAGTCGGGCCGAGGTCCGCATCGGCGGCGAGGTTGTCGGCCGCATCGGTCGTGGACTGCTGGTTCTGCTGGGTGTCGCAAGGGGAGACACCGTCGAAGACGCCTGCTGGTTAGCCGAGAAGATCGTGGGCTTACGCATCTTCAACGACGACCAAGGAAAGATGAACCGGGACCTCACCGAGGTCAGCGGTTCCGTTTTGGTTGTCAGTCAGTTCACCTTGCACGGCGACTGTCGCAAGGGCCGTCGGCCCAGCTTCGTCGCCGCCGCACCCCCGGAGACCGCCATTCCGCTGTACGAGGCGTTCATCAACGCCGTCCGCGCGCTCGGGGTGCCGGTCGAGACCGGACGCTTCGGGGCAATGATGGAAGTGGAACTGGTCAATGACGGCCCGGTGACACTGATCCTCGAGCGTGGAAAAGAGCTTTCAAATATCGACCCAGCATCCTCCTGAAAGCACACGACCTGTCGGGAAGCCAACCCGACAGGTCGTGGCATGGTTAGCTCGGTGCTCGGAAAGTCCCATCACTGGATATTCGGCACGCCAGGCTGTCCGCCGGGCCGATTCTGCTGGCCTCCCTGGTTCGGGTTCTGTTGCTGGTTGCCTCGGCCTTTGTTTTCGATGCTGCTGTCGGTCAATTGCGACTCGGACAAAGTCAGCGTCTGGAAATTCATGTACTCTCGCCAGGTTTGTTCCAGATCGTTAAGGCGGGAGGGATCGGCCCGATCGGGATTATTCGGATCGGCGATCTCGAAGGCTCGAACGAACAGAGCTTCGATCACCTCCGGGGACAAATCCATGTCTCGCGGCAACTGCCCGAGGTCGTTCAAAAACTGAAGCGTCTGGGGCAGCTTCTGCCGCATCAGGAAGTACATCAAGGCCCACGCTTCCGCTCGGGCTTTCATGCGGAGAATCTCCCGCTCCTCGCCCGTGGCCTTCTCCGCCGCCTCGAAATTCGCGTCGGTAAGGATTTTCAGGATGGTCGGTTTCTCGAACTTCACCTTCTTGTCGTAGAACGCTCCGCGTTCGAAGGTCAGCGTCGGCTCCTTCTCCTTTTCCGCTGCCAGGACGCGTTTGAAGAGCCGCAGATAGGTCCAGTGGCCAGCGCCGACGCCGCTGAGGACCGTGGGATAGTCGAAAGCCGAGGAACTCTTCGGCGTCTCGAAGAAGCTGGCCAGCCCGAAGCGGATGGCATAGGGCACGTGAACGCGCCGCGGCAGGACTTCCGTGGCAGCAGCCAGCTGCTGGACGCCCTCGAAGGTCAGGGTCGCCAGTTCGCCTTCCTCCTCGGCGGCCTTGACAGCCAGGGCGAGAATCCGCCCACGAGCCAGATCGGTGGGGGTCAGCGCCTCCGGTCCGGACAAAGCGGACTGAGGAATCCTGCCGGACAGGATGCGATCCAGATCCAGACCGCGTGGACTGACCGACTTCTCGAAATCACTGGCAACCATTTGGAACTGCTCGTACTGGCTGTCGAGCCGGTACTTCGACAGGATGGCCACGTTGTCCAAGGACGAATAGAAGCCGTCGTTCACCATCGGCAGGGAATCGAAGACCCGGTGCAACATGCGGAACTTTTCCCGGTCTTCCGGCAGGATGACGATCAGCTGCCGCTCCGGCTGCTTGAGCACCCGGCCCTGAAGCGCGAACCAGTAGAAGTAGGCCGCGTACAGTTTTTCCAGGCGCTTCAGGCGTCGTTCCGCCGCTCGGTCGTCGCGGCTGAGGTGGAGAATGACGTAGTGCGGCGAACGGGTTTCTCGGATGTCGCTGCTGACGCCGGGCAGAGTGCGGATGAGATTGATCTGCTCGCTGGGTTCGGCAAGGTTCTTCCGCAGTTCCTCCCGCACCAGGCGCAGGGCCTCGACTCGCGACTTGGCTGCGGCGTCGAGACTGCGGTTGCTCAGCTCGTCAATGTACTTTTCGAACTCCTTCTGCATGTCGAACTTGCCGTCGTCCGCCGCGTAGGTCCAGTGCTGGAGCATCCACTCGGCGAAGCGGAGCGGCTCATCGGCCATCTCTTTCCGTTTGTCGGCCATCAGCTTGTCGATCTTAGGGAAGAAGACACGCTGGAGAGCGATTTCGCCGGGAATTGAAGTCGTGGGATCGAGCGGGATGCGGGAACCGTACTTCGTATTGAGGAAGTATCCGCCGGAGACGTTGTTCCGTTGATTGGGCACGAATTGCACGTCGGCTTCCACCACGGCGACGAACCAAGTGCCCTGAATGGGCTGCGCTTCCTGCTGGCCCTGCTGACCGCCGAAGCCACCCGGACCGATTCCACCCGGTCCGATCCCACCCGGACCAACGCCGCCCGGCAATCCCGGTCCCACGCCAGGACCGCCCGGCCCAAGCCCTGGTCCCCCGATGCCGGCACCCGCCATGCCGAAGCCGCCCGGTCCGATTCCAGGTCCGCCCCGGCCTCCGCCCGGCAGACCCGGACCACCCGGTCCGCCGATACCGGCACCCGCCATGCCGAAGCCTCCCCGCGGTCCTCCAGGACCGCCGCTTGGACCACCTGGATAGCCCGGTCCCGGTCCGCCGATGCCTGCACCGGCCATGCCGAAGCCGCCCGGTCCGATTCCGGGTCCGCCGCGCCCTCCACCCGGCCCAAGCCCTGGTCCGCCGATACCGGCACCAGCCATTCCGAACCCACCGGGGCCGAGTCCCGGTCCCCCGATGCCGGCCCCAGCCATGCCGAAACCGCCGGGTGCTCCTGGACCGGGCAGACCCGGAGCACCGGGGCCGAAACCGCCGCCCGGCACGCCGCCTCCTCCGGCAGCTCCACCCTCGCTATTGAGGTTGACGCGGATGATGATGTAATCGGCCGAACTGATGCTTGTCGCTACCAGTAACGCGGCCCCGATCAAGAAGGCTCGTTTCATAGAGTTGGTGCCTCCGGCTCCGGCAAGGAGACGTGATTGCTTTCCCTAGGACAGTCGTCACGAAACCTTTACGTATTGTCATACACCCGATGCGGGAACGCAACGGCAATTGGCATAGAAATGGCAGGAACCTTGGCTGCTTTCAATCCCATTTAATCACCGTGAGGAAGACGGGGAAGACAGTGCTTCGGGGCGAAGGACTGCTGGTTTGAGCGTCCACGCCTGCCGCTTGGCCAATGCCATCATCGCCGGTGCTCGATGATTGGGCGGAAAGATGATCCAGGACCACAGCTTCGGATCGTCATCGGCGACGTAATCCGCCGCGGCCAATCGAGCCGGAGGAACGACGATCCTCTCCGGAATCGGCTTGCCTTCCAGGCGTAGTGCGGAGACTGAGGCCAAGGCTTGCAGGAAGGACTCTGGCGGAACCGCTTTGCTTCCCAGCCAAACGGCACTGGGAATCCGTCCGTGCAGGCGAAGGTAGTCGTTGACATCCTCGACGGTACGGAAGAACTGGTCCGAATCCACTTCCATCGGCTCATCGAGCTTCGGACCTGGGTCGGGAGGACCATAGGGGGTATCCGGCAGACGAACCTGCACCCGGGCCTGGTTCGGATGGGGACCAGCGAGGTAGTGATTCAGCAGCCAGAAGATCTCGCTGGGCGCGAGGGTCCAGTCGCCGTGCCGTTGGAACGTGACCTCGGAGCGGACCGCCTTGGCAACCTGAAGGAGTTCGTCCTGATTGAACACTCGGCCCCGAGCGGCATCGGCGTACAGGGCGGCAGCTTCGCTGGCCGTGATGAATTGCACGTCGGGAAACCGCTTGATGAAGCGGATGTAGCCCTCGAAGTTGGCGAAAGCAGCTTCGCTTTCCTCTGGCGTCTTGGCGGGCGGTGGTTTCCACTGGCTGCGTGGCGGATTGGCCCCATGGCGGAAGTTGACGGCGTCCCAGAATTCCCGGTGGACGAACTCGCAGGGATGGTAGTAGATGCTGACCACGCCGCCGCCCTCGGCCAGCAGCTGCTCTCGGGCTTTGAGAAAACGATCCTCCGTGCTCCGCAGATCCGCTTCGCCCCGCAGACTGGTCCGGACATGGTGGGCCAAGCGGTAGAGGGTCAGGACCCCGCAGTAGTAATGCGGCTTGTCGTCGAGCCGGACGTGGCTCCCGGCATCGAGGTAGATGCGCATGTTCCAGTTCCGCAAGGCCCCGAACGTCTGCGGCGCCCAGGAACTCCCGGGCTGACCGTAGCACGTCGGCGTCACGCCGAAGATGCGCTTGATATCGTCGATACCGGCTCGATCTCGGCGGTCGAACTCGGCCACGCCTTCATCCCAGCCGAGGTAGGCGAGATACAAAGCCGGGGTCGGCTGAACGCTGTGGAAATTCGTGTGGTAGCCGATCTCGTGTTTCTTCAGCGCCTCGATGACATCAAAGCGGCGACGTCGCTCCAGGGTGCGGGCCTTTTCGCCGACGAGTTTGAAAGTAGCCCGAATGCCTTCCCGGTGCAGCCAGTCAGCCAGGCGCAGAGTAGCGTCATCGTCGGCGGGGAGCAGATAATCCTCGGTGTCGAACCATAAGATCACATAGACCTTCGGAGTCATCGAGATCGGCTGACGTGCCGTGGCGGGCTGAGCGGTCGGCGTCTGACCCAGACCCAGCGAAGGGAGAAGCGCGAAGGTCAGTAGAGCCAGGATGGCGAACAGACCGCGGAAGCGCGGGCCGGAGTCGTAACTGAACATGGCACCCCCTTGCTTTTACCCGTCGGAAGGGAATCACTGGTTCTACGTTAAGCGGTTAGGCTCTTTGGGCAGCCATCATAACGGGTGTTTCGAGCCGATGCAGCAGACGGATTTTGACACGAAACGCGGCGGCCCTAGCGCCGAGGACTTGAGATCATGAAGCTGAAACGCCTGCCGTCGGATTTCGTCGTTGAGGAAGTGACCGAAGTCGAGCCGGAACCCGCTGGACCGTTCGCGTTTTATCGGCTGGAAAAAGAGGGCTTGGGCACGCCGGAAGCCGTCCAAGCCATCTGCCGCAAATGGAAGCTGCATCCCCGGGACGTCACTTTTGGCGGACTGAAGGACCGTCACGCCCAGACGACTCAGTACCTGACGATCCGCAATGGACCGGCTCGAGGACTGAGCCAACCGCGTCTGCGACTCACTTACCTGGGCCGCCGCTCCATCGCCTACGATTCCAAGCAGGTGATCGGCAACCGTTTCCGCATCGTCCTCCGCGATCTCGGTCCGAACAAGCTGGAACAAAGTCTTCAAGCCCTGGAAGAGGTGGCCCGGGACGGCGTGCCCAACTATTTCGACGACCAGCGATTTGGCTCGGTGGGCAAGAGCCGCCGCTTCGTTGCCCGCTATCTCATCGATGCCGATTACGAACGGGCCTTGCGACTGGCCCTGGCCGAGCATTACGAATTCGATCCCGCTCCCGTCCGCCACCAGAAGAATTTGTTGAGGGAGCGTTGGGGCGACTGGCAGAACTTGCGGGAAAAACTGACCGGGGACCTGGGCCGCATCGTCACCTATCTGGCCGACCATCCCACAGACTTTCGCGGGGCCTTTGCCCGTCTGCGAGCCGATCTCAAGGGCCTTTACCTGTCGGCGTACCAGAGCTACTTGTGGAACAAACTGCTCTCCCGCTGGATCGAAAGCCAGTGCCGACTCGATCAACTCCTGACGATCCGATTGCAGCTTGGCCCCGTGCTGGCCTTTCGACATCTCAGCCCCGAGCAGCGAAGCCGTTTCGACGCCCAGACCTTGCCCCTGCCGTGTGCCCGTCTGACTCTCAGTCCGGATGATCCGATCAAGCCTCTGCTCGACGCCGTGCTTCGAGAGGAAGACCTGGAACTATCGCAAATCAAGCTGAAGCATTTCCGGGAGCCGTTCTTCTCGAAGGGAGACCGAGCGGTCCTCTTTCATCCGCGCGACCTGACCTGGCACCAGGAGGCGGACGAAATCTACCGCGGCAAACAGAAATTGACTTTGCAGTTCGTCCTCCCCCGGGGCTGCTATGCGACGATGCTCGTGAAGCGGATTACCGCCGCTCGGCCATTCGTTGGCGATGATTCCGCGTCGGAAGCTGAGCCGTAAGTGGCGTGCTGAGGAAAAGCCGCTAAACTGCCATCGTCTGACTGGCCTGCTGGACGAAAGGGCGAGCCATGAACCGATGTGCCGCGTGGACCGTTATGAGCCTGCTTCTGTTGTGCATTCCCGGAGTGGCCATGTCCGCCGACAAGCGATCCATGACCATTGACGACCTGTTCCGATTCAAGCGCATCAGCGATCCACAGATCAGCCCGGACGGCAAATGGGTGGTCTATGTCGTCGGCACCGTGGACATGGATCGCAACATGATCGTGCAAAACCTCTGGCTGGCGGCTACCGACGGCAAGACCCCGCCGCGCCAGCTCACCACCACGGACAGGCAAGACCGGCATCCCCGCTGGAGTCCGGATGGCAAACGCATCCTGTTCGAGTCCACCCGCAGCGGCGAGAGCCAACTGTACATCATCGAGTTGGACGGCGGCGAGGCCCGGCAGATTACGACCATCGCCACGGGGGCCTCCAACGCCATCTGGTCCCCCGACGGTAAGCACATCGCTTTCGTCTCGGCCGTTTACCCGGAGTTCAGCGAGAAGCCTTACAAGGAATCCAACGAGCTGAACAAGAAGAAAATGGAGGAGATCAAGAACAGCCCCGTCAAGGCCCGTATCTTCACCCGGCTCTTCTATCGCCATTGGGACAGCTACGTCGAGGACAAGCGGCAGCACCTCTTCGTCATGCCAGCCCCTCCAGAAACCCGAAGCGGAGGCGAGGGCAATTACGAACCCCGCGACGTCACCCCCGGCGACCGAGACGCCTACCCGACCTCCAGCACCTTCGAGACGGGCGACAACTTCACCTTCTCGCCGGACGGCAAGTATCTGATCTTCACCGCCGTACCCAAGGAAAACGAGGCCTGGAGCACGAACTACGATCTTTGCCGGGTCTCCATCGACAACCGATCCACCGACTGGGAGTGTCTGACCAAGGACAACCCCGCCGCCGACAGCGGGCCGATGTTCTCGCCGGACGGCAAGATGCTCGCCTACCGGGCCCAGAAAAAGCCCGGCTACGAGGCGGATAAGTGGGAGCTTATGGTCGTCCCCGTAAGCCCAAGTGGTGCCTTCGACGGTAAGCCGGTAAGTCTCACAGCCTCGCTGGATCGCTCGGTGGACGGCTACGTCTGGCTCGGCAATGGCAAGGCCCTGCTATTGGAGGTGGAGCAGGACGCGAAGACCGCGTTATACCGCGTCGAAGCCGCCACGAGATCTGCCCCGATGGAGTGGGCCACGGGCTTTGGCACGGTGCAGTCGCTCTCGGCGAATCGGGAGGGGAGCCTGGTAGCCTGCTCCCATGCCACCATGCGCAGACCGCCCGAGGTGGCCGTGCTGCGGCCCGCGGATCCGCAGAAAAGTCTGACTCTTTTGAGCCATGTCAACGACGGCCTGCTCCAAGAGCTTGATCTGCCCGCGCCGGAATCGGTCCGCGTCCCCACTGCGGATGGCAAGACCATGCAAATGTGGATTCTCAAGCCGCCCGGCTTCGATCCGAACAAGAAATGGCCGCTCGCCTACCTGGTTCACGGCGGACCGCAGTCGGCCTGGCTCGATGGCTGGAGTTGGCGCTGGTGTCCCGAAGTGTGGGCCGCTCAGGGCTACGTCGTCGCCCTGCCGAATCCGCGGGGCAGCACCGGCTTTGGACAGCAGTTCGTGGACGAGATCAGCGGCGACTGGGGCGGCAAATGCTTCGAGGATCTGATGAAGGGCGTCGAGTATCTGGAGAGGTTGCCGTACATCGACAAGGATCGCATGGCCGCCGCCGGGGCTTCCTTCGGCGGGTACATGATGAATTGGTTCCAGGGCAACACGACCAAGTTCAAAACGCTTATCACCCATTGCAGCGTTTACAACAACGAGAGCATGTACGCCACTACCGACGAGCTTTGGTTCGATGAATGGGACCACGGCGGCAAGCCGCCCTGGGAGAACTTCGAAGCCTATCGCAAGCACTCGCCGCACACCAAGGCCAAGAACTTCAAGACGCCCATGCTCATCATCCACAATGACCTGGACTTCCGCTGCCCCGTCAGCGAAGGACACCAACTCTTCACCACGCTGCAACGACTCGGCGTGCCGTCGAAGTTCATCAACTTCCCGGACGAAGGCCATTGGGTGCTCAAGCCCAAAAACAGCGAGTTCTGGCACAAGGAGATCTTTGCCTGGCTGAAGAAGTATTGCCCCCCGGGAGGCAAGTGACGCCCGACAGGCGATCCGGAAACGCGCCGACTACCCGCGGCTGAAGTCGGGCAAACGGCCGGAGCAGACGTCCTTTTCCCACTCGTCGAGCAAGGGCCAATGGACGGCGCAGGTGCCGAAGTCGGCCATGTACTGATACTGCGACAAGCGGTCGATGGCCTTTTGAATGATCGCGTTGTCCCGACGGAAGCAAGGTCCGTGGGAGGGAAGGAGAAACTCCGAGTCGTCAGCGAGGATTCGTTTCAGCGACCTGATGAAGTCAGGGATGTTGGAGCCGTGATGGGCGTCAATGACTCCCACGCAACTGTCTTTATAGATATTGTCGCCGCAGAAAAGCAGGTTCCCCATCTTGAAGGCGAGTTGTCCTTCGGTGTGGCCCGGCGTGTGCCACACGGTCAACTTGCGGCTGCCGACGGTGATCACGTCGCCATCCCGCAGCAGGATGTCCACCTTACACGGAGGCATGGGCAGATCAATGCCCTGAGCCTTGATCTGGGCGAAGGTCAACACGCCGTCTCCGGTTTCCAGCGGTTCGACGGTGGCTGGATGAGCTGCCACCTTGGTCTTGAGCAACTCCTTGGCCCGGGCGATGCCCTGGACATGATCCGCGTCCGCATGAGTGGCGATGAGCATTTTGCAGGCGGCGAAGCTGAAGTCCATGCGGCGGATCAGTTCGATGGTCTCCTCGACCGTGTCCAGGTAGCCGACGTCGATGAGGATCCATTCGCTGCCTCCGTCGATGAGGTAAACATTGACGCCGAGGCGTCGGCCAGCCTGATAGTTCATCTCGATGACGCCGGGAAACAGATATTTGCGGGGCAGCATGAGCGGAAACCCTCGAAATGACTGGCGGTCGAAGCGTTCGGCGGCCCTCCCTGCTTCATCCTAGCCGCCGGGTTCAAGGTCGGACACCGCGAAAATAACATAGAATGAGGCTGGCGAGTTGTACCCGGAGTTGCCAAGGGCCTTATGCTCTGCAAACGGATCATTCCCTGTCTCGACGTGGACCGCGGCCGGGTGGTCAAGGGGATCAATTTCCTCGGCCTGCGGGATGCCGGCGATCCTGTCGAAATTGCCCGCCGTTACGAAGAGGACGGAGCGGACGAACTCGTCTTCCTCGACATCACCGCCAGCCACGAGGGCCGGGACATCATGCTCGACGTAGTCCGCCGCGTGTCCGAGGAAATCTTCATGCCGTTCACGGTCGGCGGCGGCATCCGCACCTTGGACGACGCCATTCGCCTGATCCAGGCCGGTGCCGAGAAAGTGAGCCTGAACACTTCGGCGGTCAAAACGCCGAACTTGATTTCGCAATGCGCCGCTCGCTTCGGCAGTCAGGCCGTGGTCGTGAACATCGATCCGCGTCGGGTTCGCAAGAACGGCCGGATCGTCTGGGAAGTTCATATCCACGGCGGCAGGACGCCGACCGGCCTGGAAGCTGTCGCCTGGGCCAGGGAAGTGGAATCCCGCGGAGCCGGGGAAATTGTGCTAACATCAATGGATGCAGACGGCACGAAAAGCGGTTATGATTTGGAGATGACCCAAGCCGTGGCGGAAGCGGTGCGGATTCCCGTCGTAGCCAGCGGCGGGGCGGGTCATCCGGAGCACCTGTATCAGGTGCTGACCGCGGGAAAGGCTGATGCCGCCTTGGCAGCCAGCATCTTTCACTACGGCGAATATCCGGTACCCATGGTGAAGCGGTATTTGGCGGAACGCGGCG
This sequence comes from Gemmatales bacterium, assembly GCA_025055835.1. Lineage (GTDB taxonomy): Bacteria > Planctomycetota > Planctomycetia > Gemmatales > HRBIN36 > JANWWR01. The sequence continues at coordinate 29,576 of JANWWR010000020.1, forward strand.
TGCCGGTGCGAATCTGTTCGTCAGCGTCGTAACCGACTTATTCCAGGAGCAGGACCGACTATGGCCTCCACCATCGCAGAAACCCCGACCACTCCCCAGGAACCCTCCCCGGCTGAGCCTCGCAAGGAGCCGGAGGTCAACAAGCTCTTCCGCATGGTCATGAAGTACGAGGCGTCCGACCTGCACCTCAAGGTGGGTCAGCCTCCGATGATGCGGCTCAAGGGCGTGATCCGTCGCATGGAGATGCGGCCGTTGACCCAGGAAGACATGGAGCGGCTGCTCTTCCCGATCATGAGCGAGCGGGCCAAGAAGATCTACTTCGAGACCGGCGGCGCGGACTTCGCCCACGTCGTCGGCAACGACGAATGCCGCTTCCGCGTCAACGTCCTCAATCAGCGCGGCCGCATGGGACTGGTTGCCCGGCGGGTCAACAACGTCGTGCCGTCGTTCGAGAAGCTCGGCCTGTTGATTCCGGAGCAGGAGAAGAACCGCAAGCCCGGCGAACTGCCGACCATCGAAAAGCTCTGCCACTTCGATCAGGGCATGATCATCCTCGCCGGCGTGACGGGTTCGGGCAAAAGCACGACCATCGCCGCCATGCTCGACTACATCAACGAGCGCGAGGCCGTACACATCCTCACCATCGAAGACCCGATCGAGTACCTGTTCCAGGACAAGAAAGCCATCGTCAACCAGCGTGAGATCGGCATCGACGTCATCGACTGGCCGACGGCCTTGAAGCATGCCGTGCGTCAGGACCCGGACGTCATCCTCGTCGGCGAGTTGCGCGACCGGGATTCGTTCGAGTCGGCCATTCACGCCGCCGAAACGGGCCACCTGGTGTTCGGCACGATTCACGCTTCCAGCGCCTCCTCGACGATCAGCCGTATTCTCGACCTCTTCCCCGCCGACATGCACGGTGCCATCCGCCAGGCGCTCATGTTTAATCTTAAGGCAGTCATCTGCCAGAAACTTTTGCCCAGCATCAAACCGGGCAAGCATCGCGTGCCGACGCTGGAGATCATGATCGTCAACCCGACGATCCGCGAATTGATCCTGAAGCAGGAAGACAAGAAGATTCAGGACGCCATCCGCATCGGCTATCAGGAAGGCATGATCGACTTCAACGAGCACCTGCGGCAGTTGGTGGAAGCAGGCGAAATCGACCGGGCGACGGCTCTGGAAGTGGCTCCCAACCCGGAAGCTCTGAAGATGGCCCTGAAGGGCATCAAGGTCATGCAGCCGGGCATTCTCTGATAGCCGCCAAGGCCGGGGCCGCGGCGGGGTCTTGCTCCCTGGGGCCGAGGGGCGGGAAGCGTGGACGGTTCGGCAATCGTGCAGTTTGGTTCCTTCCCGCCTGGCACGCTGACTGGATTCGCTGAAGTGTGGGCGGCAGACTTCCCCCGCGGACCCGGACTCTATCTCAACCTTTACAGCGTGGCCGCCGTCCTGGCCGTGTACCTGGCCTGGATTCGCATCTTCGGATGGATGGACCGCGACGCTCGCGCCCACCGACTCAATCGCTACGTGTGGAATCAACTCGGTCTGCTCGGCTGCATCCTGGGTTTCCTCGCCTTCTGGGTCGTGCCGTGGTTTGCGTTTGCCTTCGCCGCGTTGCTTCTCCTGACCGGTACGCCCCTGGTCGCTTATCTGATTCGCCGCAACAGCGTCGTCCCCGACGCCGACCGGCTTTTCACCGAACGCCACCTCCGCGGTCTGCTCAACCGTTACTTCCGCACCCGGCTTCGTGTTCCGAAACCCGCACTGACTCACGAAGTCGCTCTGCTCCTTAAACCCGGTGAAGAAAGGAAGGACAGCGGGCCGCCACGGATTCAAGACGTGGAGAAATCCGCCGGTTACGATCTTGCCTTGCGTATCCTGTGCGAGGCCTACGACCGCGCTGCTCCGATCTTCCAGATCGAACCCTTGCGGGACCAGGCTCGGATTCGCTTGCGGATCGACGGCGTTTTCCAAGAGCATGAACGTCTTCCGCGCCTGCAAGCCGAATCGGCCCTCCGGGTGTTCAAGCGCCTGGCGGATTTGAATCTCGATGAACATCGCAAGCCCCAGCATGGGAATTTCGCCGTCGAACTCGACGGTCGGCGAATCGATCTGGACGTGCAATCCTCGGGCAATCTGGCTGGCGAGCGGCTGACGGTTCGGATTCGGGATCGCCGTCGCAAATTGCCCTCGTTGGATGATCTTGATCTGCGGGAGAGCCTGGGCCGCCTTTTGCGGTTTCCAAACGGTCTGCTCGTCATCGCCGGTCCGCCAGACAGCGGCAAAACGACGCTGGGTTACGCCTGCCTGCACGACGTGCTTCGCCAACAACGTCGGGCAGCGACGGTAGAACGGGACATCGAATACCATCTGGATCACGCTCAGCAGTTCGCCCTTGGAAATGACCCACTCCAAGGAATCGGAGGAATTCGTCAGCGATTGTTTGGTTCCGAGCCGCCCGAGGTGATCTTGCTCGACGTTCCCCTCGACGAGGCATTGACCGAACAGGTTTACGAGGCGGCGTCGCATAGCCTGATTCTCCTGATCGTCGAAGCGGAAGATTTGGTTTCCGGGCTGGATGAGCTTCGCAGGGTCGGCTTGTCCTCAGCTCGGCTGGCTAAGAAGCTTGTAGGCGGCGTCGGGACGCGGCTGATCCGTCTCTTGTGTGCCGAATGCAAGGTGTACTACAAACCGAATCCCGAAGTGCTGCAACGGCTCAATCTGTCCGCGGATCGCGTGGAGCGGTTGGCACGTCCGCCAGAGGGAGCGGAATTGATCCACGAGGAAGACGGAAGTGTGAAACGGTGTCCAAGCTGCCGGGGCATCGGCTTTCGGGGCCGACGCGGATTGTACGAAGTCCTGGCGATGACCGAGCGGCTGCGGGAGGGGCTGCGAGACGATCCGGACGCGGAAAGTCTGCGACAACTGGCGATTCTTTCCGGCATGAAGCCGGTGGAGACGGCAGCGCTGGACCTGGTCACGGCGGGGCTGACTTCGGTGGCGGAGATGCTTTCCCTGTTCCACCACGACGCCAAACCGATGCCGCTGGCCTTGCCAGCCGACAGCACCCGCATCCCGCAGCCACAACCGGCCTGACGCGAGGCGATTCGACATGGGCTATCCTCCAGTGCTTGAGATTCTGACTCTCGCCTTGATGCTGGCCTTGGGGGTGCTTCAGCAGGAGGAAGGAGCATTCCGAGCCTGGCTGTTGTTCGTCCATGTCTTGTTCGCTGGCTTCCTGACGTTTGATCTGTTCGAGCCGATGGCACGAGCCTTGGGACAGCTCGGGCCGACCTGGGACTTGTACGCCGACGCCGTGGCGATCACCGTCCTCTTTTGTGTCATCGTGCTGGCTTTACGGTGGATCACGGGACGTTTGATGGTTGCCGAGCCGGCTTTGCCCTGGCTGGTACGGCGCTTTGGTGGATTCGTTCTCGGAGCGGCGACGGGTTACGTCGTGGCGGGCATGCTTCTGTGCATGGTGCAGACCCTGCCTTTGCCCCAGCGGTTCTTGTGGTACGATCCGGACAATGGAATCGGTCTCGGCTCACCGGATCGCGTCTGGCTGGCGATGATGCACCGGGCCAGCGGCGTCGTCTTCGACCGGCCCCGCGGACAGACCCGGTGGTTCGACGCCGACGGAAGTTTCATCCTCCGATATGCCCGCTATCGGCGGCTGTCCGCCGACGGCACTCGGATGCAGAACCGCGGCGAGTTCCCGAGCATCCTCGAAGTCAAACCGACGTTCGGGGGCTGTGACCGAACCGATCTGCCGGAAAAGCTCAATCCTTAGTCAGCCCATTTAGTCCCGGATACGCTTCCGCAGTTCGTCGGCTGCCGCGGCGATGGGGATGCGGATTTGCACGCAGTCGTCACGATTGCGCAGGGTGATGGTGCCGTCCTCGGCGGTCTGGCCGTCGATGGTGAAGCAGTACGGCGTGCCAATCTCGTCTTGCCTTCGATAGCGACGGCCAATCGCGCCGCTGTCGTCGTAGAAGACAGGAAATTCCCGTTTCAGTTCGCGGTACAACGCCAAGGCCCGTTCCGGCATGCCGTCCTTGTTCACCAGGGGCAGGACGGCGGCTTTGATCGGTGCGAGGCGCGGATGGAAGCGCATCACGACCCGCTTCTCGCCGCCGATCTCGTCTTCGTCATAGGCTTCGCACAGCACCGCGAGAGTGAAGCGGTCTGCCCCGGCGGACGGCTCGATGACGTGGGGAATGAACTGGTATTTCTCGACCTGCTCTTTGGGCGGATTCGATTTCACCCATTCCTTGAACGACGTGAAGCCCAGAGCGGCCTTGTCCCGCTCCCAGGCGGCTTCATCGAAATAGCTGAGATCCTTGCCGCTGAACTGCTGATGCTGCGACAGGTCGAAGCAGCCGCGATGGGCCACGCCTTCGAGCTCCTGCGGCTCGTTGGAAAACGGAAACAGATACTCGATGTCCGTCGTGCCGATGGAATAGTGGGCCAATTCGTCCTTGCCCTGCTCACGCGGACGCAGCCGTTCCGAGCGGATGCCGAGCCGGGTGTACCATTCCTTCCGCACATCTCGCCAATAGCGGTACCACTTCATGGACTCGCCCGGATGGCAGAAAAACTCGATTTCCATTTGCTCGAATTCCCGGCTGCGGAAGGTGAAGTTCCGCGGATTGATTTCGTTGCGGAACGCCTTGCCGATCTGGGCGATGCCGAAGGGCAACTTCACCCGCGAGGAGTCGAGGACGTTCTTGAAATTGACGAAGATACCCTGGGCGGTTTCGGGCCGCAGATAGGCCACGGACGAGGCGTCTTCCAGCGCGCCGACGAACGTCTTGAACATCAGATTGAAGCTGCGCGGTTCGGTGAGATCACCTTCCCCGCAGGCGGGACATTTGCGGGGCCAGCTCGCCGGGGCTTGCGGCAAGGGGAAGAGCAGGCGGATCGGCTTGTGCTTGAAAGCCTTCTGCTGGGTCTTGGAGAGGGTGTGGCGTTCGGCTTCGTCGCGGCCGTCGGCTTCCAGGGGCACAACCAGTTTTGGAGAAGCAACCGCCTGCGAAACGGTTCCCGCTGCCGTGGCGGAAGTGCGGAGTTGTTCCACGACGGCAAGCAGATCGGCCTCGCTGACGCCCTCGGCATCGACGTAGGCAGCCAGCCAGACCTTGTCGGCCCGGAAACGCTTGCGACATTTCTTGCAATCCACCATCGGATCAGCGAAGCCGCTGACGTGACCGCTCGCCTCCCAAACCCGCGGGTTCATGATGATGGCACAATCCACGCCAAGAATGACGACTTCCTCACCGTCGGGACCTGGCGGCGGATTGCGAACCATGTCCTGCCACCAGGCCTGCTTGATGTTGTTCTTCAGTTCCACACCCAGCGGGCCGTAGTCCCAGAAACCGTTCAAGCCGCCGTAGATTTCGCTCGAAGGAAAGATGAATCCGCGCCGTTTGCACAGGGAGACGAGCTTGTCCATGTCCATCTGCCGGGTCTCCTCCGGGTAGCACTCCGTCTGGCTTCCAGGGAGCAGACGGGATCGTGTCTGAGAGGGCTATGATACGGAGAACCATCCTCGGCGACGTTGAACGAACGGAAGCGGCAAGCCCAGGCAGCCGCGACTCCGCTCCCATCGTCACGACGGCAGGCGGCAGCAGCCTGGACCGCACGGGGGCAGATCGGTCGGACAGGCCGAGTGCGCTCCCGCAGCCACCAAGGGGATGCCGGGCAGACTTAGTTTCCGTTCCGTCTCCCGGCTCGAACACGCAGGGCATTCGGCCTTTTCATCATGACGTACCAAAGCCTCAAACTGGTTGTGACAGGTTTGGCAGACAAATTCGTACAACGGCATGGCTGACTTCCCGAATCAGAACGACTTGCGTTTGCGATACTGTTCGCTGGCTCGGCGAAGGATTTCCCGATCTTCCTCAGTGAGGCTGTCCTTGCCGAAGCGATTGATTTTGTCCAAGACCGCGTCGGCCTTGGCTTCGAGTTGTTCGTCAATGACCGGTTCCCGCGAAACGGCGACCCGGGCCGGTTCTTCTTCCCGGTGGATGCGCATCGTGGGCCGGGACCGACGGCTGATCAGTTTCCAGAAACGAGACAAACCTCCGGTCAGTCGCCAACCGAGCTTCTGGTAGGCCAATCCGAAGGCCGCTCCACCAAGATGAGCGGACACCGCCACGCCGGTTTTCACACCCCGCAGGAACACGAACAGATCACCGACGACGTACAACAGGGTGAACGCCCACAGGGGGATCGGCAACACCCACCACAGCAGGATCGTCTTGTGCGGGTAAATCAGAGCGCAGACGACCAGCACCCCCATAATCGCTCCCGATGCGCCCAAGGCCAGCGTATGGGCACCCAATCCGTGATGCGACCACAACGCGGTCAGGCCCCAGGCGACGTTGCCGATGATGCCGGCCGTCAGATAGAAGGCGAGAAACTCCCGCGAGCCGTAGAGGTCTTCAATCAGCGGTCCGAAGAACCACAGGAGCAGCATGTTGAACAGAATGTGCCAGATGCTCAACGGGCTGTGAAGGAAGCAAGCAGTGACCAACCGCCAGACCTGACCCTGGTAGAAGACCTCCTTCGGCTTCATGGCCAGCCATTCGGAGACAGGCCCGAGACTCCCGTCGTCGTTGGCGGGGAGCGTGGCCAATTGGATGACGAAGACGGCGGCGTTTATGGCGACGAGGATTTTGCACATCCTTCCACTGTCGGCCCACGCCCTCAGTAGGGAACTCCCGCTACCGCGATAGTATTCCCGATCGTAGATCCCCATGCCGATTTACCTTGGTTTGTGCATCCTCACCGGAATGTTGAGGCCTCCTCGAATCCTCATCGGCATTATAAAACGGAAGCGCGCCGCGTCGGTAGATCAGGCGTCGACGTCGAATCGGCTGCCTACTGTTGACGTTTGGCTTGCATGTATGCCATGAGTTCCGCGAAGGTCCGAAGCGGCACCTGCCCAGACAATGCTTCCTCGCTGAGCTTGGGAAGCGGGCGAGGGGGACGACGGTCCCGTGGTCGGTTTTGAAGGCGTTTCGGCCGTTGAACCACCGGGGGACTGATCGTTTCCCCGGTCGCTTCCGTCGGCGGAGCGACTGGGGGTTCGGTGGGTTGTTCGGTGTTGATGGCAGCAGGGGCGGCCTGAGCCTCGACGGGGACGGGTGGATGTCGGCGAGGGCGACGGGAGAGTTTAGCGGGGGGTTGACGGCCTCCGCTTGCTTCACCGGAGGGCTGACGCCCTCCGCTCGCCTGATCGGGGGGCTGACGCCCCCCGCTCGCCGAGATACGCCCCCCTCGGCGCGGGGTCCCAGGGGGAATCAATGTCAGCGATACCCGTTTCCGTTCGCCATCGACGTTCAAGACCCAGACCGTGACAGCGTCGCCCACCGAGACGACTTCATGCGGATTGCGGACGAAGCGATTGGCTAACTGACTGATATGCACCAGCGCGCTTTCCCGCAAGCCGATGTCCACGAACGCCCCGAAGTCCACGACGTTGACCACCGTGCCCTGCAATTCCATTCCGGGATGCAAATCTTCAACACGCGCCTCACCCCGTTTAGGCACGGGTCGAGGCAGGTCGTCCCGCGGATCCTTCCGGGGATGCAGAAGGGCGTTCAGGATTTCGTCCAGCGCATGCAGGCCAAGGTGCAGCTCCCGTGCGACCTGCTCTTTGGACAAGGCTTCCAGCTTGGCCCGCAGTTCCGGATCGGTGACGCCCCGGCCCAGGGTTTCGCGGGGATAGTTGAGTTGCTCCATGAGCCAGCGGGCGGCTGGATAGTGTTCGGGATGAATCCAGGTGGCGTCGAGCGGTTCATCGCCCTCCTCGATCCGCAAGAACCCCGCCGCTTGGAGGAAGACGGCTTCCGTGATGCCGGGCACCTGTTTCAGTTGTTCCCGCGACCGGAAAGGCCCATGCTGTTTGCGATGCTCGACGATGGCTCGGGCCGTCAGCGGATTCAGCCCCGAAACGTAACGCAGCAGCCAGAGCGACGCGCGATTGACGTCCACGCCGACCTGGTTGACGCAGGATTCGATCTCGTCCGAAAGCATTTCCTTGAGCCGTTTGTCTCCGCCGTTGACGGAATACAGGCCGACGCCGAGATGCTGCGGTTCGACTTTGACCCATTCGCTGAGGGGATCAAGCAGGCGGCGGCCAACGGCAACGGCGCTGCGGACTTCGGAAGATAACTCGGGAAACTCCTCGCGGCCCACCGCGCCGGTGGCGTAGCGCTGAATCCCCGCGGCATTGACGAAGAAGTAGCCCAGCTCGGGCATGTGCTTGCGGATCAGTTCGAGGACGAGTTGCTCAATGGCGCGGATGCCCGGAGCCTGAGCCAGGGAGAGAACTTCGACGCCATGTCGGCGGATCAGGTCAGCCATGGACTGGACGAAGGCTTCGGCCAGTTGCGAAGGGGAGTCGGAAGTTGAAACCGGCGGTGTGGCAGGTGCGGTGTCATCCGAGGAAGCGGGGGTCGGCGAAGCGGAAGAAGCTTCGGAAGCTGTTTCCGCTGGGGGAGGGGGCTGTTTCTTGCGAACCTCGAAAAACGCCATTTCGCCATGTTCCAGTGGCGTTCCGGAAGCGTCCAGCACGGCGAAGGCGCATCGGCCCCGTCCGGCAGGATGCAGGGCGAGGACGGCCCGGGCTGGATGGGGCGGCTGGAGCAGCAGCCGATGCAGGTTCTTTGCGAAAATCTCGACGGTCTGCTCCTCAGCCCGTTCGCTGAGATCGCGGCGGATTTCGGTTTCGAGGGCCGGCAGAATCCCGTCCCGGACGGCGACTTCCAGGCAGGAACGCAGCAGATCGGCATGCGGATGGTCGGTCAGCGGGAGTTTCTGAGCGGCGGCCTGAATCGCCTGTTGCTGGTCGCATTCCAGCCGGATCACGATCTTCTTTTCTTTTTCGCCCCGTTCCAACGCCAACAGCCGATGCGGGGGAATCTTGCGGATGGCTTCGGGTTGCGGCAGATGTTTGCGGATTTCCTCGGCCTGTTCGAGCGGAATGCCGTCGGCAATTGCGGCGGTGATGCGGCCCGTGTCCCAGAAAACCCGGCGAACGGCGTCCCGCACCTCGGGCTGCTCGGTAATCGTTTCGGTCAGCAGAGCGCGAACGCCTTCGAGCACCGCTTCCGGAGTGTCGAGTCCCTTGTCGGGATTGACCATCGTGGGCAAGAGTTCAGCCAAGCTGGCAGCCACCGGATCGCGCTGCCAGATCGCCTGGGCTAGCGGTTCCAGGCCCTTCTCCCGCGCTGTGGAAGCTGCACCGGGCTTTTTGGGCTTGAAAGCCAGGAAAAGGTCTTCGAGGCGGTGCAGAGAATCGGCTGAGAGGATGGCCTTGCGAAGCTCTTCCGTGAGTTTTCCCTTGCCGTGAATGCTCTTGAGGATCGTCTGCTTTCGCTGAGCCAATTGGCGTTGGTGAGCCAGACGACGGCGGATCGTCCGCAGCACCGGCTCGGAGAGGTTGCCCGTCTGATCGCGGCGATAACGGGCCAGGAAGGGAACGCTGTGTCCCTCGTCGAGCAGGTGCGCGACGGTTTCCACTTGCGTTTTGCGGATCTGCAAGTCCTGAGCAATCCGACCCAGATCCCAAGGTACATTAAAATCCTGCATGACCGTTACTTTCCATGAACTCACGGTCCGAAGCAGCACTCAAGATTACCCCGACTTGTGAGGCATGCAACCGGATTCCATGCCGAGAGGACGAATTCACGGCGGAAGATCGGCGAGGTCAGGCGGTTGCGCCGGCGGCGGCCAGGACGAAAGCCTCAAAAAGTCGACGCATGGGAGCGTGATTCTCGACCAGTTCTTCCGGGTGCCATTGGACGCCGATGAGGAAATGCCCATTGACGCTCTCGATGCCCTCGATGAGGCCGTCAGGCGCGAAGGCCGTCGCTTTCAAACCCCGACCGAGAACGCGGATGCCCTGGTGGTGCATGCTGTTGACGGGGACCTCGTCGCTGCCGAGGATGCGGCCGAGACGGGAAACCGACTCGACGCGGGCCGGATGCACGATGCGATCCCGGCTCGGCTCTTCGGGGGTCGGGAAGTAATCGTGTTTGATAGCCCCGGGCAGTTCGGTTTCCAGGTCTTGATAGAGCGTTCCGCCGCAGGCCACGTTGATGATCTGGATGCCCCGGCAGACGCCGAAGATGGGCTTGTGGTCGGCCAAGGCCCAGCGGAGCAGGGTCAGTTCGGTGGCATCGCGGGGCGGATCGGATCGGCCGCAGACGTGGCGACGTGTTTCGGCATAGGCCGACGGATCCACGTCCACGCCGCCGGTGAGAAACAGACCGTCGAGCCGGTCATAGATGCTTCGCAGGGTTTCCGGCTCCTCGGGCAGAAGCGGAATGATCCAGGGCACGGCCCCGGCAGCGGTCAGGGCGCGGACGTACTTCTGCCCCATGACCCAGGCCAACGGCGTCTGGCCGGGTACTGCCGCCTGCGTCTGCGTCGCTATGCCGATGATCGGTCGCCGCTGGGCCATCCGCTTCCCTCCTGCCCCTTGATTTTACCCTTTGGTGTACTCTTTCAGATAGCCCTCGAACTGCTGGCGATGGGCGTCCTCGTCGGCCAGGTTGGAAATGGCCAGTTCCTGGGTCACGTAGTCGTCGCCTTCGGTCATGCGGATGATGGACTGATAGTGCTTGATGGCGTCGTCCTCGGCGGCCAGGACGCCGCGAATGACGCCGACGACATCCGTGGGATCCTTTGGCGGCTGAAGCGGGTCCTGGGAGAACTTCAGTTCCTTGCTGCCGGGGATGGTTCCGCCCAGTTGCTTGATGCGATTGCCCAGACTCCGGGCATGGGTGAGTTCCTCGTTGATGTCGGCTGCCAGGGAGGATTTGATCGCCTCGGCCCGGACGCCCTCCAGATGCAGGCTGTTGGCAAGGTAGTTGATGACCGTCTCGACCTCCATCATGTACGCCTTGCGCAGGGCAGCGATGACTTCTTCACGACTTGCGGCCATGTGTGGGATTCCTTTCTGTTGTTAAAACTCGTTGCAGACTCCGAGCCGATCACGCAGCGGCTCGACGCCATCGGGCAAAAACCGCCAGACCGAGCAGCAGCAGGACCGACACCCCGACGCCGACGATCAGTAGCATCTCGCGGGAAGTTCGGGAGCGGACCTGGACGGCCTCCGGGGTGCCGTCAAGCAGTTTCTGGGCTTCGACCCGGATGGCCACGGTCGGGCTGTCGATCGCCAGCCGCTTCAGATCGGCGACCACGTCGGTTTGAGCATGAAATACCTCGGGCCGATGCTGCCTCAAATGGTCGAGGTCTTTGATCGCCTTAAGAATCCAGCTGACGGCTACGCCGGGGTTGTCGGCGTACCGTTGTTTCACCAAAGTTTCCTCATCGAGCGTTTCTCGCACCAGCTCCCAGGGAGTGCGGTCGCTTCCCCGACGTGCCAGGGCCAAGGCGGCATTGTGCCGAATCTCCCAGATACCGCGGACGCGATCCTCAGGCCGAAACGGTCGATCCCCTGTCTCGAAGCCCGTGTCCGGAATGTCATCCTGTCCCCGGGTCAACTGCACGAGCAGCCGTTCCGTCTCGGGGCCTTCCCAGTTGGCGCAAGCAAGAACGGCGAATTTGCGGGTGATCTCATCCGGGGCCGACGATGCCGCCTCCAGAGCGGAAACAAGACCTGCCGGAAGCACGGGAACCGAGGTTCTTCCGTCCCGGGAACCGCGTTGGCGAAGGTATTCCAAAGCCAGCCTGGCTCGTTCGGCCCGTTGCGGATCGGAAGCCCGGGTCGCCTCGTCGAGGTCGCTCAGAATCCGCTCCTGATCTTGCGAAGCCAGGCTGTCGAATTCCTGCACGCGGGAGCCCATGAGAGCCAGAGCGAAGACGGCATTACGCATGCGTTGTCGGTAGGCTTCGTCGCTGCCGACGCGATCCTGACTGCCAAGCACCATCTGCACCAACAGCGGCAACGCCACCGGGGCCTGGAAACTGGCGGCGGCGGAGGGCAGGTAGTATTCGAGCAGAAAGGGTTCCTGGCCGGTCGGATCGGCGACCGTGGGTGGTTTCTTGATCTCGTCGGCGAGCAGATCGGCCAGATCGAGGGCGAAATTGACCTTTCCGCGCAGCTCGGCACTTCGGGGCAGGACTTGAGCGAGGTCCTGGGCGGTCTTGCCGCGCTTCATGCCGCTGGGACTGCGTAAGCCCTGAAGATACTGTTCCGGCGTCTGCGGGCCGCCGCCGACCCAGCCGAAGAACAGGACGATGATCGCGACAATGACGGCGACCAGAACGCCGGGAACAATGAACAGTTGGAGGATGAACGTGGCGCTGGGCGGCTCGACCGGCGGCAGAGCGGCGGGATCGGGTTGCGGCGAGGCCGGAGGGGATTCGTCGGACATGGCAAGGCTCGTCTTAGTTATTGGCCACGCTTCAAGGCGGCGTGGACCCTTCTCCTGACGCTTTGGTAATCTTATGTCTATGGTAGGCCGGTCAAGATGCCGACGACGTCCGGCTGGAATCCCAAAGCCAACCTCAACTGCGCGAGCATGGCCCTGACGCTGGAAGAATACGCGGAACATTTGGAGAAGCGGCCCGATCTGGCCTGGCCCGCGCCGCCGGAGGTGCAGCCACCCAAGGCCAAGCCCTGTCTCGTTTCCCTGCCGGAAATCCGGGTCGTGACCTGGAGCGTGTACGGAACGCTGCTGGCTATCAGCGGCGGCGAGTTGTACCTTCAGCATCCGCAGAAGTTCGTCATGGAGTTGGCCCTGGACAAGACGCTCCAGGAGTTCAAGATGTGGAAAGCGATGACCCGCAAGCCGGGCCATCCCGCTGCCCAACTCCATCTCATGTACAACAACGCCCTCAGTGATTTGCAGTTGGTCGCCGGCAATGAACGCCATCCCGATGTGGATGTCGCCAAGGTCTGGGAGAGCATCGTCAAGAAGCTGCTGACCAACGAGTACGTTTTTGACACGGGCTTTTACGGTTCGCTGGACGACTACGCCCGCAAGATCGCCTACTTTTTCCACGCCAGCCTTCAGGGGACGGCGTGTTACGAAGGTGCCGCGGAAACGCTGCAAGACCTTCAGCGCATCCTCGGCCGACGCGGCGGCTGCATGGGACTGCTGGCCGACGGGCAGTGTTTCACCCCCGTGCAACTGCACCGCGCCCTGCTGCGGCAGGGTCTGAAGACGAACTGGGAAACGCTTATTCCTAGTCCGCTGCGGGTGCTGTCCTACGAGGTGCGGGCGAAAAAGCCGTCGGAACGGCTGTTTCGGGAAATGCTGCGACGGCTCAAGGAACGGGGCTATGAGCCGCGGGAGGTGCTGCACGTCGGCAGTCATCTGCTGCATGACGTGGCACCGGCCCGCAAGCTCGGCATGCGGACCGCTCTGTTCGCCGGGGACAAGGCTTCCCTGCACGCCAACGGTGAACAACTGCGGCAGCCGCAATCGCGCCCCGATGTTCTGCTCACGGAACTGCCGCAGGTGCTCGAAGTATTCGCCTGAGGCGGAGTGCCGACCGCCGGCCTTCCGCGGCGGCGCTATCCCAGGCCACGGGAGAACTCGCGGATGCCACCGACTGCCCTCATCGACGTCCGCCAACTCGATCTCAACAAGGTGCTTGTGGACCTGGAAGGCATCCGCAAGGTCAATCCCCAGCGCTTCGAGATGGAGCAGTTGACCGCCATCGTCTATGTCGATCCCGAGCAACATCTGATCGTCGGCTACAAGGACGTGACCGAGCAGGAGTTCTGGTGCCGTGGCCACATGCCCGGCTACCCGATCATGCCCGGCGTCATCATCTGCGAGGCCGCCGCCCAGTTGTGTGCCTACTATTGCCGGGTCAACGGCATCCTCGGCGACGGCGACTTCATCGCTTTCGGCGGCATGGAAAACGTCCGCTTTCGGGGTCCGGTGCGACCCGGCGACCGTCTCGTGCTGGCTGCCAAGGCCGTCAAAATCCATCGCCGTCAGGTCCTCTCCGCCGTTCAGGGCTACGTCGGCCAGACGATGGTCTTTCAAGGCGAAATCATCGGGCTGCCGTTTCATCGCGGTTGAAGCATGGGTCTGCGCCGTCTCAAACGGGTGCCGCTGGAGCAACTCCAGCCCTTCCTCCTCGCCCTGCCTGATGCAGGAGCCGTCTTCGACTGGTCCGCCATCTTCGGCAACAAGAACCCCGTGGAACTGGAAGTCGGTTTCGGCAAAGGGGGATTCCTGGTCGCCGCCGCCCAGGCCAGGCCGAACGTGAACTTCGTCGGCATCGAGATCGAACGGGCCTTGGTCCTCTACGTCGCCGGTCGCATGGTTCGCCGGAAACTCAGCAACGTCCGGCTGCTTCACGGGGACGCCCGGCAGATCGTCGCTCGGCATCTGCCCGCCGATTCGCTCCAGGCGATCCACGTCTATTTCCCCGATCCGTGGTGGAAACGCCGCCACCGCAAACGGCGACTGTTCACCGCCGAATTTGCTCACGCTTGCGTCCGCGCCCTGCAACCAGGAGGCCGACTTCACCTCGCCACCGATGTCGAGGAGTATTTCACGGAGATGTTGACCATTCTGCATGCCATTCCCGAATTGAAAGTCCTCGAACAAGGCCCGTGGGAAGCATCGTGCCAGGCAAGTCTCGACGTGATAACCAACTTCCAGCGCAAGGCGCTCCAGCAGGGCCGATCCATCTGGCGAGCGGTTTTTGAGAAGGTTTCCCCCTCGACGGAATCTGGCGAATTGCAATCGAAATGACACAACCGGTCCGACTCAGCCGAACAGATCGAGAAGCGGGTTCCCTCGCACCAGCGGCATCGGCCGGTCGAGTCGGTCGCGGATTTCGAGATGCGGATCGAGACCGAGAGCGAAGGCGATGGTGGCCGTCAGATCGGCCGGGGAAATCGGCGGCGTCGCCGGATAGGCACCGATCTTGTCGCTGGCTCCGTACACAATGCCCTGACGGACTCCGGCCCCGGCCAGCACGGCGGAGTAGCATTGCGGCCAATGTTCCCGACCGGCATTGCCCGCCGTGATCTTGGGATGCCGTCCGAACTCGCCGACCCACACGACCAGCGTTTCGTCCAGCAGTCCGCTTTGGTCCAGGTCTTCCAGCAACGCCGAGAAGCCCTGATCCGCCATCGGCATCAGCCGCTTTTTCAAGGCGTTGAAATTGTCGCCGTGGGTGTCCCAGAACACGGCCCCGTCGTTGTGCCAGTTGACGCAGACGAGGCGGACCCCGGCTTCAACGAGACGACGGGCCAGAAGACAGGCCTGACCATGCGTATTGCGGCCGTAGCGGTCCCGGACGCAGGGCGGTTCCCGATTCAGGTCGAAGGCCCGCACCACGGCGTCGGACAGGAGCAGATCGAAGGCCCGCTGTCGCACGGCATCGTAGCCGGACTCGGCGAGGCGGCGGTCCAAAGCCCGCAACAGGTCGTGACGATGGGCTGTCACCGCGGAAGTATCGCTCAGGCCGGCGACGCGGAAATCGGGCCGGTTGGGGTCGTCGCTGACGAGAAACGGATCGAAGGCATTGCCGAGCCAGCCGGCGTGTTGTCCCGGAGCGGTGCCGCCAGGCGCGGCTGGGTGGGAGACCTGCCAGGGCATCTGCACGCAGGTCGGCACGCCTCGGGGCGACGGCTTGAGGCGGGCCAGCATCGCTCCGAAGTGCGGATGATCGTTACGCGTGGCTGGAGCGGCGTCCGAGTTCGGCGTCGGGGCGACGTGGCCGGTCATGAGGTGATGGACCGGCGAGAGGTGGGCGGGATCGGTATGTCCCATGCTCCGCACCACGGCGTACCTATGGGCCAGGCGGGCCAGCCGCGGGAAATGCTCGCTGATAATCAGACCGGGAACCGTGGTCGGAATGGGCCGAAATTCTCCTCGGATTTCCGCCGGTGCCTCCGGTTTCGGATCCCAGGTGTCGATGTGCGACGGACCGCCCCACATGAACAGAAGAATGACCGAACGGGCGCGGGCCGACGATTTCGCCCTCGGCTCTGCGGACAGGACGTCGTTCAAAGTCAATCCCGCGACGCCCAGCGCGCCCGCCTGAAGGACGTGGCGACGGGTCATGAGCGTTTTTTGGAACCCTCGGCAGGCGTTCGCTTGCATGGTAGGCCTCGCTTCCCGGAAGGTCTTTCTCGGGCGGGGACTGTAGCATAAACTACCGGCTTTCCCATGTAAAGCCGACGCCGAGAAAACCGGGCAGGTCGCGTCGGACCATCGGCCAGATCTCAGGACGAGTCCGAGTCGGTCTGATCCTTTGCGTTGAAAGGCCGGAAGAGGTCGAAGGCCGAGCGCGGAAAGCCTTCGCCGGCTTTCACCGTGTTGCCGTAGAACTCCTCGGCCGAGGCCATCTCGGCGTGCCAGTTCGCCTCCGCCGGGTCGCTCGGCTCCGCAGACCGCTCGGAGTCCCGTTCCGCCTGCCGCTCCTCAACTGCCTCTGGCCTCTCCGTCTGCTGCCGATTCTTAAGCAGATAGTTTAAACGCTGAATCAATTCCTCAACCGGCATCGTGATTCGCTTGCCACGCAAACATGCGGCCTCGATGCCGTCCAGCGATTTATCCCGGTGCGTCGCCCGGCGATGCTCGGCAATCGTCGCCAGGTTCTCATCCCGCGCCTTTAACAACCGCTCCGCGGTGCGCAACAAATGGACCAGCAAACGCTGATCGTCCACTTTGTCCATGAGTTGAAACGCCTTAAACAGCACGGCTTCATGCTGTTTGTGCGATTTCCATAAGGCGGCAAGATAATCCTCCCGGCTGGCTTCGTCCGCCCAGCGCTTTTTGATCTGGCGAATGTACAACTGCACCGAGCGTTTGCCG